>NZ_JBCJKS010000007.1:0-125356 GCF_039822565.1 Corynebacterium sp. SA-MJD20WY100
GTCTCGTCGTGCCACAGTAGTCATTCTGGCTTATCTCCTTATGCGGGATGGATTCCCACACACAAACCATCAGACACCCTCTTTGCTCTGAATATACACACATAACCAAAGGCTGTGATGAAAACCGACCTCGGCTGCAGCAATACACATCCATGTTCTAAATTTAAGGCCCATATAACAACAAGCTGTTATCATTACCGCAGCACATAGCCCCAATTCCAAGGAAGTCAAAATGGTTGCTGCTGGTGAAACAACGCTCCGAGAGCTACTTGAAGGAAACAAACAATATCTCGTTCCTCTTTATCAGCGCCCCTACCAGTGGGGTGACAAACAGCTCAAGCAACTCTGGTCTGATCTCCTTGAGCTCGCCGAGATTCGTAGCGATGGAACGCCCACAACGCATTTCATCGGTTCCGTCGTCCTTGTTCCACCGCCACAGCAAGTTGCAGGAACGGTGACGCAATATCTTGTTGTTGACGGACAGCAGCGCCTCACGACACTATCGCTACTTCTTGCTGCAATTCGAGATTCACTCGGCGAGACCAGCGACGAGGAAGCCTCACCTGAAGAGCTTCACAATTCTTACCTCGTCAATCAGTACAAAAAGGGCAAGGACCACATCAAGCTGGTCCCGACGCAGTCTGACCGGGATGCCTATAACGCCGTCATCGAACGCTTACCTCATGAACCTTCAGCGGGGCAGATCGAGTCAACGTACAAGTTCTTCCGTGGAAAGCTGAATCTACTCGACAAGCACGAGCAGACTACATTGGCTGGTCTTCTCGACGCTGTCATTAACGGGTTGGCGCTAGTCTCGATTAGTACCGGACCAGACGATAACGTGCACAGAATATTCCAGTCGCTAAACAACACAGGGCTTAAGCTCACCCAGGGCGACCTACTTAGAAACTACATTTTCATGCGGCTGCCAAACAAGAGCGAATATGCGTACGAGCACTACTGGCGCCCGCTACAAAACATCCTAAGCAATGAAGAGATCGAGCAACTCTTTTGGATCGACACAGCTCGATCGCACCCAGAAACTAAACTCACCGACACCTACCTCGTCCAGCAACGACAGCTTTCGCAGCTACAGACCGAAGAGGACATCCTCAGCGAACTCAATCGTCTCGTAGCAAGTGCACGCCTTTATGACCTCATTTTGCGCCCTGAATCAGAACGGTCTGAGAAAGTGCGGAAACGCCTCCTGCGGCTCAATCAATGGGGAATGCGCGTAACTCACCCCATCATGCTGAGGCTCCTGGAAGTTCGTGACCAAGGAAAAGCCACGGACGATGAACTCGCCGATGCGCTTCATATCATCGAGTCCTACGTTGTCCGTCGCTTCCTCAGCGCGATCCCAACAAGTGGTCTCAATCGCTCATTCCGTTCTTTAGTCGGGGCGGTCAAAGCCGAGGAACCGATAGATATTGAAGTACAACGATGGCTCTCGACAAACCGCAAGTTCATCGATGATGACTCACTCCGCACGGCAATCCTGCACAGTTCCTACTACCAGGTCGGTCGTGCGGCTCAGCGTCGAACCTTTTTGGAATGGTTGGAAGAAACTTTCAACTCCCGTGAACCGATCGATACCTCAAGTCTCACGATCGAACATGTCATGCCGCAAACGCTATCTCCAGATTGGGAATCACAGCTCCGTGAGCAAGACGAAAACTACGCTGAGCGTTATACCGCTACCGTCCACACACTTGGAAATCTCACGCTCACTGGTTACAACGCCCGGCTCAGTAACAAATCCTTCAGCTGGAAGCGGGAGGAAATGTCGCGTTCGGGATTACGCCTCAGCCAATCAATTACCCAACACGAAACTTGGGGACCGAACGAGATCGAGGAACGAGGCAATATGCTCGCTGATGTCATCATCCGAGAGTGGCCGGGGCCAGATTCACAGGACGGAGACACCAACATTTCCCCTACGTGGCGGAGATTGCGCGCTGTATTATCCATTCTTCCCTATGGAAGTTGGACGTCCTACGGCGACCTCGCCGCTGCGATCGGCACGGCAGCACAGCCAACAGGCAACTTCCTTGCAGCGAACCCTGTTCCCAACGCCTACCGTGTGTTGCGATCGTCCGGGGAGGTCTCAAATAGCTTCCGCTGGCTCGACGAAGAAACTACTCTTACCCCAGCTGAAGCCCTCGAACAGGATGGAATACATTTCGACGTTCGAGGTCGTGCTGTACAGGAACAGCGGCTTAGAACTGATGAATTGGTCAGCCTCCTCAAGCGACTTGAAAGCGACGATGAAGACGAAATCTCCTCGGGAGCTTGATTTCGGGTTCCGGGTTGAGCCTCAAGGAAGTCAACGCTTATGACAACGCGTAGACGCAACGAGCTCCGCCGCCTTCGCACCCGCCAGCAGACACCCACGTGTATGAATCGGCGATCGACGTAAAAGTTGCTCTACCGCTGAATCGACGCTTTTAGCTAAGCTAATAGGCACATCAACCGCCGCTTCATACAAGGAGGTGCGCACATGACAACCGTTCGTGTTCCTGTCTCTCATGATGTCCTCGTATGGGCCATCCAGCGCACCCAAAAGTCTCTCGAAGAACTCGCAGAGGTCTCTGCTCTTCAAAAGATTGAGGAATGGCTTGATGGAACGACTCAGCCGACGCTGAATCAGGCCGATGCACTTGCTAAGAAAGCAGGTATTCCTTTCGGATATCTGGTCCTCCCAGCTCCTGTCGACACGACTCCGGATCTCCCCGATTTTCGAACCCGCAAGAATTCCCGAATCACAAACGTTTCCCCCGAGCTTGAAGAGCAAATCGCGCTTTGTCAGGAACGCCTCGATTGGTACATCGATAATGTGGCAGAGTATGGAGCCCCTAGTTTTAAGGATGTAGCCACTGCCACGACCGACAACACTCCGAGAGAAATCGCAGACATAATGCGGGCGACGGTTGGATGGGAGCCAGGCAGACCGGTCGGAACGCGAACACATATTAATGTTCTCGCTGACGCACTTGAGGACTGCGGTGTACTTGTAATGAAGAGTTCCTATGTTGGGAACAGAACTAACGCGCGTCTCGATTCTGCCGAGTTCAGCGGATTCACCCTAATCAAGGCAGGATTTGCGCTGATTTTTATCAATACTCGTGAAACAGCCACCGCCAATCTTTTTAGCCTTGCTCACGAATTCGGCCATGTGTTGTTGGGAAAGCAAGGGGTAAGTTCCTCCGAAGAACACAATTCGGTAGAGCGCTGGTGCAATACTTTCGCCGCACAATTTCTTGTACCTCAGGAACTGCTCATTAAGCTGATGCCAGCTGACCATGCAGTCGCTCTCGATGCTGTGCGCGAGCTAGCTGCAAAGTTCGGAGTTAGCGTTGAAATGATGGCGTGGAGGCTTACCGATACAGGCGTGCTCGAGCGTACGCAAGCACGTGCACTCATCGGAGAATGGAACGCAATCATTCACTACAACAATGACAAGGACCGCAAGAACACTGGTGGCTTACCGCCGCATATCAACGCTCGAGCAAAGTTAGGGACTAACTTTCTTTCCGCAATTGCTGAAGCATACGAAAGCGGCGCACTATCCTACCGCGATGCTGCGCGTTTTACTGGCTACAAAAAAGTCGACTCCCTCGAGAATGCTCTCGGTCTTCGTCCGCAGGGAGTGTAAATGTCGGTTCGCTATCTCATTGACTCGAACATCATCATCAGCGGAATCAAAACTTATCCCCGAGACGTGTTTCCTGGCTACTGGGATGCGCTCGAGGCGCTGCAGAAAGCGCAACGCTTGCATCTGTGCCGTGCTGCCTTCGACGAAATCGACGGCCGAGACGATGACGCATCGCGGTGGGTCCACCGTATTTTTCCTCGTGCTTCAATCATCAATGTCCAGCCCACCACCACGCCATACTACGTACATGCGATGCAGTGGGCCGAGAGTCGGACCCCTGCTTTCGAAGAATCAGCACTTCGCGAATTTGCCCGACGAACGAATGCAGACCCCTGGCTCGTTGCACATGCACGGGAACATGCAATGACTATTCTCACTAATGAGACATCTAGCCCGAGAAAAATTACAAAAATCAAAATCCCGGATGCGGCAGAATTCCTCGGTGTGAAATGCATCAGTTTGCTCGACATGCTTCGAGTGGAAAAATACGTCTTCGGCGCAGTTCGGAATTAGCCGAATCAAGCAATTCCCAACAACTCGTTTAGAACTCCTCGGTCAAATCTCGAATCTTCTTGTACCGCGCGACAGTCTCGGCATCGTAGTCGCCGGTGTAGGTGGTGGTACCGGCGGTGACCCACTGAGGCGGGGTGTCGGCGCCGCTCAGCGCCCAGGCAGCCTGGCGGGCGGCGCCCAAGGCGACGTACTCGCTGGGGTCCGGCACGGCGACGTCGACGCCGAAGATCTGGGGCGCGATGACGCGCATGGCCTCGCTGCGGGCGCCGCCGCCGATCATGAGGACGCGGCGGGCACGTGATTCCATGGCGTTCTCGACGGCCTCGATGGCGTCGAGCATAGAGCACAGCAGGCCCTCGATGACGGCGCGGGCGATGTCCTCGCGCGTCGTGGACGTGCGAATGCCAGAAAACAGGCCGGTAGCTGAGGGGCGGTTGGGGGTGCGCTCGCCATCGAAGTAGGGCAAGAGGGTCACGCCGTGGGCGCCGGGCGCGCCGGCGAGGGCGAGCTCGGAAAGCCCCGAGTGGTCAACGCCGAGGAGCATGGCGGCAAAGTCGAGGACCTTGGCGCCGTTGAGCGTGCACGCCAGCGGCAGGAAGTTGCCGGTGGCATCGGCAAAGCCGGTAACGAGGCCCGAGGGATCGTGGACGCTGCGGTCACTCACAGCACTGGCAACGCCGGATGTACCGATGGACACGCACACGTCACCAGGCTGAAGGTTGAGCCCCAACGCGGCGGCCATGTTGTCGCCGGTGCCAGCAGCGATGGCGGCGCCGGTCGCGGTCGTGCCGACGATCTCATTCGGGGCTGCAATGCGCGGAAGAGTTACGGCGTGGCCAAGGTAGCGCTCCACCAGGTCGGGGACGAATTTTCGCTGCCACGTGGAGTAGTAGCCGGTGCCGGAGGCATCGCCGTGGTCGGTGGTCAGCTCCTTGCGCCCGCCTAGGTGCCAAGTCAGGTAGTCGTGCGGCAGGGCGACGGAGGCGACGCGCGCGGCGTTGTCCGGCTCATTGTCACGCAGCCACCGCAGCTTGGTTCCGGTAAACGAAGCAACTAGGACGGAGCCGGTGAGGCTCGCGCTTTCAGCCGGGCCGCCGAGTTCCTGGACGAGGGCTTCGGCCTGCGGCGCCGAGGACGTGTCGTTCCACAGCATCGCGGGGCGCACCACCTCCCCGGCCTTGTCCAAGGCCACCATGCCGTGTTGCTGGCCGGCGACTGAGACGGCATCGGCATGCTCAAGCAACCCGGCAGTGGCATGCTCCATGGCTTTTATCCATGCCTGGGGATCGACCTGGGTTCCGGAAGGATGGGTGCTGCGTCCCTCGTCCACTACGCGACCGGTATGGGCGTCGACGAGCAGAGCTTTGCACGATTGCGTAGACGAGTCGATTCCGAGGACATATGTCATGGTGGTGCCTTTTCTAGTGGTGTTTCCAGTGGACCAAGCTACTTGAGAACTGGCGGAGTCGGGTGGGTAGGTTCAGGTTCTGCAGTGTCGACGAGGTGCAGGCTAGCGCCGGAGTCCTCCAACATCGCGCGCTGTTCTTCGGTGAGATTGGAGTCGATAATGATGTCATCGAAGTCTTTGAGGTTTGCCACGAAGTGCATGCCGACGTTGTCGAACTTGGATGAGTCCGTTACCAGGACGCGGCGCTCCCCTAACTTGGTAAACGACGCCTTGGTAATAGCGGCATCTTCATCTGGGTGATAGATGGCGCCCGCAGTAATGCACGTGGTAGAGACAACCGAGATCGAAGCGAAGAGCTTGTCCACGGCGCGGCATGTGGCAGAGCCCAGGAACGAATCCGTGGCGGCAACGTAACGCCCGCCTACTCCAGTCAGCGCAATATGGGGTGCCGACTTACTGATTTGGGCCATCAACAGCAGGGAATGCGTGATGATACCCGCGGCACCGGCCCCGATAACGTCGCCGAGACACGCCTCGACCGTGGTCGAGTCGTCAAGCGCGACAACGTCCCCATGGCGGATAAGGGTACCCACTTCGCCGGCAAGTGCGCGCTTGATTGCGGTGTTCGTTGCACGGCGCACGGAGACATCGCGCTCCCCGAAGCCGCCGTCATTGGCGCGAGCGCCGCCGCGGAACTTCTCCACCTTGCCAATTCCCGCCAGGAAGTCCAGATCCCGGTGGATGGTCATGACGCTCACGCCGAAGAACTCAGCAAGGTCCTCGGTGCGCACCTGACGCTCGAGGCGGACTTTCTCCAGGATCTCTGAACGGCGGGACTCCACACCCCAGCGCATTTCAGATTGCGACAACATCGCATCAGTCCTTCCTAGCGTGGCCTTTTCACACAATCAACGGGCATTCTCACGGTCCACACCGAAGTTTTCACACTTTCGGTGTTTCATTACGTGACTTTTTAACAGATTTACCACACTATGGCCGCTATCCACCCCTGAATGATGAAAAGTTTAACAGTATTTCACATTTTCTAACAGGATTTGTTGACTTCTAACACGAGGGTGTTATTTTATGAAACGTAGCTCACACAAGTTTTCATGCTCCAAACACCTCACAACGGACATTCTGCGTCGAAGGCGAATGGAGTGCTGACACGAAATGGAGTTCTCTATGGAATCTAAAGTCCAAGAGACATCCCTCGCAGACAAGCTGGGGATCCCCCGTCCACTGCTCTGGGGTTTCATCGGTCTCGCCATCTTCATGATTGGCGACGGCGTCGAAACGAATATCCTTGAGCCTTTCTTATCCTCGGAGCACGGCTTCACTGTTTCGACGGCTGGCACACTCGTCACCATTTACGGCGTGGCTGTTGCCATCGCCGCGTTCTTCGCTGCTGCGCTTTCGGATCTCTGGGGCCCGCGCAAGGTGATGATGCTCGGTGCCGGAATCTGGGTCGTGTTCGAGCTCATCTTCCTGTTGCTCGCTCTGACCACCAGCAACACTGCGCTCATCTTCATCTCCTACGGCCTGCGCGGCTTTGGCTACCCGCTTTTCGCCTACGGTTTCTTGGTCTGGATTACAGCTGTCTCCCCTGCTGAAAAGCTCGGTACGGGCACGGGCTGGTTCTATGTCGGCTTCTCCGCAGGTCTGCCCACGCTTGGTGCACTGACCGCGACGATCTCGATGTCCGTATTCAACCTGGACTTCTACCAAACCCTCTGGGTCTCGCTCACCCTAGTCCTCATCGGAGCGGCCTGCGCCTTTATCGGCGTCAAAGAACGCATTGGTCGTGCACCGCTCGTGGCCAATGCAGACGATGTCGCCGAGACCCTCTCGGCATCCTTCAAACATCTCCTCCACGACCGCCGCGCACGATTTGTCGCCTACATCCGCACGATCAACTCCATCCCTACATATGCGATGGCGGTCTTCTTCCCCGCGTACTTCACGGAGCGCCTCGACTGGCCGCTTGGTTGGTTCCTTATCCTCACCACCGTCATTTACGCGGTCAACCTACCGTTCAACCTCCTCTACGGTCGCGTCGGCGATAAAGCCGGCTGGGCACGCACCGTTAAGTGGGCCGGCTGCATCTCCTGTGGTGTCACGCTGTTGCTCGTCTACTTCGTGCCCATGATCAGCGTCGACCTCGGGCTTCCCGACGGTCTCGGCTTCGCCCTGACTCTTGTCTGCGGTGCGCTCTTCGGTGTCGCACTCGCCGGCTTCGTCCCGTTGTCCCCCATCGCAGTCTCGCTCAATCCGGAGCGTCCCGGCGCGGCCATGGCGGCCTACAACTTGGGCGTCGGCGGCGCGGTTGCCGCAGGTCCCGCACTCGTTGCCATCTTCTACCCGCTCGTGGGTGCCACTGGTCTCGTCCTCATCTTCGTCGGCTTGTTTGCACTCGCCATGCTCATGAATCGCTCACTCTACGGCACGCAGCCGGGCTTCGACGGTGTGCCTCGCACAGTTGAGACCACGCCCGAGCTATCTGAGCCGCTCACCGAATCTCGCTAAACCTCACTAATTCCACGCAAAGGAAAATTCCATGTCCACCCTTCATCTGTCCAACGACGCTCTAGCTCAGATTGCCGCCACTACCTCCGTCGCGGTTCCGGAGTATGACCGCTCCGCGATCACCCCGGGCATCATTCACTTCGGTGTGGGCGGCTTCCACCGCGCCCACCAGGCGCTCTACCTGGATAAGCTCATGCGCCAGGGCAAGGCGCTCGACTTCGGCATCGTGGGCATGGGCGTTATGCCTTCCGATGCCCGTATGCGTGACGCCCTGCACTCCCAGGATTGCCTCTACACGCTCACCGAAAAGGCTCCCGACGGCTCCGAGAACGCCCGTGTCGTGGGATCCATCATTGATTACGTCTTCGCTCCCGATGACCCCGCGCGCGCCGTCGAGGTTCTCGCTTCTTCTGAGATCAAGATTGTCTCGCTCACCGTGACGGAGGGCGGTTACAACTTCGACCACGTCAAGGGCGAGTTCGATCTCACCAACCCGCACGTCGCCGCCGACATTGAGGATCTCAAGACTGGCAAGACCGATGCCCTGCGTACGTTCTACGGTCTTATCACGGCCGGATTGCTGGCTCGTCGCGAGGCAGGGACCACGCCGTTTACCGTGATGTCCTGCGATAACATCCAGGGCAACGGCGAGATGGCCCACAAGATGTTCCTCGCCTTCGCGGGCGCCATCGACCCGCAGCTCGCCGAATGGATCGAAGCACACGTTTCTTTCCCTAACTCCATGGTTGACCGCATCACCCCTGAGACCACCGACGACGACCGCAAGGACATCGTCTCCAAGCACGGCTACGTCGACGAGTGGCCAGTCGTGTGCGAGGACTTCACCCAGTGGGTGCTCGAGGAGAACTTCGTCAATGGCCGCCCGCGCTACGAGGACGTCGGCGTCCAGGTCGTTGAGGACGTCGTTCCGTACGAGTTGATGAAGCTGCGCCTGCTCAACGCCTCTCACCAGGGCCTGTGCTACTTCGGTTACCTCGCTGGCCACCGTCTCGTCCACGACGTCATGGCTGATCAGCGCTTCGCCGACTTCCTGCTGGCCTACATGGAACGCGAAGGCACCCCATCCCTACGCCCACTGCCGGGCGTCGACCTCGACGCCTACCGCAAGGAACTCATCGCTCGCTTCGGCAACGTCGCCGTCAAGGACACCGTCCCGCGCCTGTGCGCTGAGTCCTCGGACCGCATCCCGAAGTGGCTGCTGCCTGTCGTCCGCGAGAACCTCGCCTCCGGCAACGCGCCCGTCACCTTGTCCGCAGCCATCGTCGCGTCCTGGGCTCGCTATGCCGAGGGCGTCGACGAACAGGGCGAGCCGATTGCCATCAATGACCGCATGGCCGACCGTCTGAAGGAGACCGCCTCGCATAACCACGAAGACATCCTTGCCTTCCTGCGTGACCGCGAGGTCTTTGGCGACCTCGTCGACTCCCCCGAGTTCACCAAGGAATTCGCCCGCGTGCTGCACTCACTCCACGAGAAGGGCTCCATCGCCACGCTCGACATGTTGCTCGCCGAGCTCGACTAACGCCTCATAGCGCAATACACGGCCGCGTCCGAATATGGACGCGGCCTTTCGTGCACGTGCTCCCCTATGTTTGGGTTAAGTAGTTTTTGCTACTTAGCCCTGGTCCGCCACGGCGGCGCCGTCCCCGCGGTCAACCAGCGCCGCATCAATCCCTTTGACCAGCAGAAGGAAGACCAGAAGCGCGCCGCCGAGCATGGCACTGTGCTCCAAGCGTGGTCGCCACTGGCCCAATGCAACCAGGATTTGCTTTCCGATGCTGCCCTCAAAGCCATCGCAGACAAGTACCACAAGACCGTTCCCCAGGTCATCCTCCGTTGGAACATCGACAAGGGCATGACTGCAGTCGTGAAGTCCACGCACGCCAACCGCCTGCGTGAGAACATCTCGGTCTTCGCTTTCGAATTGACCACTGACAAACTCAACGTGATCGACGCGCTCGACCGCAACGAGCTCAACAACGGCGGACCGAACCACCGCAACCCGGGGATGTTGGATCTGCTTTACGGGTTCGAATAAGGATTCCCAGCTCTCACGCTCATGTCGGTAGCTCGCTTTATGGTGTCGGCAGAGGACACGAGCTGAGAGGGGCACCATGGGAATGAACATTCACCGCAAGCCGCAGCCAAGCCAAAGTTCGACCGTGAGGCCTACCTCGCACGCGAAGAGGAGCATCGCAGGGCAGGAATGCCACCGCCGTACAAGCTCAGGCGCTCATCGCGCAGCACTAAGTACAGCTAGCGTCGAAACGGCAGCTTGAAGCCCCACTTCTCCGGATTCTTTCCGGTCAGCACCGCGCGCAGCTCCTCAATGGAGGTCACTTCGCTGAGCTGCTCACGCGAGTGCCCCAGCAGCTCGCCGAGTTCCTGGGTCACACTCAAGTGCGCGGTGTCGTCAAGCGCGGCAAGCGCAACGACGAAACGAACCGGGTCGTTGGCGTGGTGGCCGAACTCGACAGGTTCGTCGAGGCGTGGCCGCTTAACTCGATGGCATCGTCAGCCAGCAGATTGTTGATGTGGGACATGGGTGCCTTTCGCAGAGGGGTCGTCGGCCCCACGCTAGATCATGTGCGGCGTTTTATACTTTTCACATGCACTCTCCCTTCACGCAGGCTGCCGATGCCGCCGTTGCCCTCACTGCCGTGCGCTCCCGCACGCCCGGCGTTCATCGACCAAGCGAAGGCGCAGCTGCAGTGTTTTGCACCGTGGCCTGCGGCGCACTTCCCTGACGCGGATGCGGGACTCATCGAGTGCTCGTTGCAGGAGGCGGAAGGAACTGCGGCGCTGCGGGGAGGGCGAATCGGCTAGCTAGGGCTCAAACGGGGCGGTGTGTTGGCTCTATGACGGAGACGGGGCGTTGGTGGAGCCGTCGGCGACGGCGCGGACCGCAAACTAATTCGCACTCCAGATATCGCCGAGGAGTTTATCGAGGCCCAATGCAAAGGGGTCGTCGGCGAAAGGATTGGACTGAGAATCGGGCGCCGTGAGATCGATGCCGAGGTCCTTTGCCCAGGCGCGACGCGCCCTGGTGAGTACCGGGGCTGCGGACGCGAGTTCGGTGGAAACAGCAAAGATATTCTGCGGCGCGTGGACATCGAAGACGGAGCCGTAGATGAAGGACTCCACCATAATGATGCGCGAGAGAATCTGCGCGTCGGGAACACCGGCGCGGGAGAAGAGCTCGGCCACCTTCTCGTACATGGCGATGGTGCCCGGGGCGCCCGAGATGGGCGTGCGAGCGATGACCTCGACGAGCGGGGTGTGCTCCGCGAAGACGTCGCGGTAGGAGCGCGCCCAGGTGGTGAGGGCGGTGGCGGGATCGGTCTCCCCCGCCAAGGCGGCATCGAGAGCCGAGTCATCGACGCGAGTCATGAGGGTGTCCTCGATGAGGAGAAGTAAGTCCTCCTTGCCCGAGACATGGTTGTAAAGAGCGCTGGGCCCTACCCCCACACGGCGTGCAATCCGGGCCATCGTGAGCTTCTCGTAACCCACTTCCGAAATTATTTCGAGTGACGCATCTGCTATTTTTTCGCGCGTGACCAGCGCTGTTGGCGGCCGCCCCTTGGCACGTCCCATATTCACAGCTTTTACCCCTATCCGAAATCACATCTTTTGCTGTACAGTGACACGCAACACAAAATGAATGGCGTTCATTTTGCAGTTGTGTTTCCTCAAGTTTCCCACACGGAGACAGCAGTTGTACGGGAAATCCGTGCGACTGCTCGCATTTTTCAATGACAGGAGTTAAGACCACATGCCTTCCCCCACCCCCAGGACAACCCGATTGTTGAGCGCGACGTCGTCGTCATTGGCGCCGGCCCCGCAGGTCTCATGGCCGCCCGCACCCTGAAGAAGAAGGGACTGTCCGTCGCGGTCCTCGAGGCCCGCGAGCGCGTCGGCGGCCGCACTTGGAACGGCAAGGTCAAGGACGCCGAGGGCGTCGAGCACTTCATCGAGCTAGGCGGCCAGTGGATCTCCCCGGACCAGACCCGCCTCACCGAGCTCGTGGACGAGCTGGGCCTGGAAACCTTCCAGCGCTACCGCGAAGGCAAGTCCATCTACGTCGCTCCGGACGGCACCCGCCACGAGTACGAGGGCACCACCTTCCCTGCCTCGGAGAAGACCATCTCCGAAATGGACCGTCTCATCGAGATCATGGACAAGCTCGCCGCAGAAATGGACCCGGCCCACCCGTGGGAGCACCCGCGTGCACAGGAGCTCGACTCCATCTCCTTCCGTAAGTGGCTCGAGGGCCTGTCCGATGATCAGGAGGCTATCGACAACGTTTCCATCTACGTGGCCTCTGGCATGCTCACCAAGCCGTCCTACGCATTCTCCACCCTGCAGGCCGTCCTCATGGCCGCCTCCGCAGGCTCGTTCAGCAACCTCGTCGACGAGGACTTCATCCTCGACCGCCGCGTCGTGGGTGGCATGCAGTCCGTCTCCCTCACCATGGCCCAGGAGCTGGGCGACGACGTCTTCCTCGGCACCCCGGTGCGTGAGCTCGAGTGGACCGAAGTCGACCCCACCACCGCGGACGAGCTCAACAAGGTCGCCGCGGACGTGCGCAACGGCGTTCCTAACAACGGAGAAGCCGGCTCCGTCACCGCCTACTCGGACAAGGTGACGGTCAAGGCGCGCTACGCCGTCCTGGCGGTTCCGCCAAACCTCTACAATCGCATCTCCTTCGTCCCGCCGCTGCCGCGTGACCAGCAGATCGTCCACCAGCACATCTCCATGGGCCTCGTGATCAAGGTTCACGCCGTCTACGACACTCCATTCTGGCGTGAAGAGGGCCTCTCCGGCACCGGCTTCGGTGGCGGCCGCCTGGTCCAGGAGATCTACGACAACACCAATTACGGCGCCAACTTCGCGACGGGAAAGGACGGCGAGGAAGAGCCGTACGGTACCCTCGTCGGCTTCGTCTCCGATATCTACGCCGAGCAGATGTGGCACTTGCCGGAAGAAGAGCGCAAGGAAAAGATCCTCGAGGCCATGGCCGCCTACCTCGGCCCGAAGACCAAGGAGCCCATCGCCTTCTACCTGTCCGACATGGCAGCCGAAGAGTGGACGCGTGGCGCCTACGCCACCTCCTACGACCTGGGGGGCCTGTCGCGTTGGGGTCATCTCCAGAACGAGCCGACCGGCCCCATCTACTACGCCTGCTCCGACATTGCAGCCGAGGGCTACCAGCACGTCGACGGCGCCGTGCGTCAGGGCGAGCTCGTCGCCGAGAAGATCGCAGAGCGGGGGTAGATAGATGTCGGCTTCAGACTTCGACCGCCGCTCAGTGGGCGGACATATCCTCGTCGCGTACGTCGCCACCGATTACGGCAAAGACGCGCTCCGTCTCGGCATTGCGCTCGCCCAAGACCGCAACGTCAGCCTAGAGATAGTCATGGTGGCCCCTGTCCACAATTCCTTCTCCGGAGTCTATCCGCACGACCGCGGCTACGGTTCCATCGTGGAAGAACAAATTGCCGGGTGGCTCCAGGAGGCGCTCGACGAGGTCCCGTCCCACATTCCCGCCACCGCGCGGATTGTGCCTGGCGCGTCCGAAGCTGAGGCCCTCAACCAGGCCGCCGAGGATCTTCACTGCGACGTCATCGTCGTCGGCGCCCGCAAGGGCGGACTCCTCGGCCGCTATCACATGGGTGCGGCCGTCAACTCCCTGCTTCACTCGAGCACCGTGCCCATCGCGCTGGCCCCCCGTGGCTACGCACATCCGGGACCGCTCACCCGCGTGACCACCATGTTTGGTCCGCGTCCGGGCACGTCGGACGTCATTGCCATCGGCCTCGACCGCGCACGTCGCCGCGAGATTCCGCTGCGACTTGTCTCCCTCGTCATTCCTGGCGAGTCCGAGCTCGTGGCCCTGGGCAACGACGTCCCCGCCGCCGTGGCGGCCTACGCCGACCGCGTCCTCTCGGACATCGCAGAAGAAATGGTCGCCTCGGGCCACGCCACGACGGAGGTCGCCGCCGGCCGCAACGTCGAAGACGCCATGGAGAAGCTCTCCTGGGAAGACGGGGAAATCGCCATCGTCGGCTCGTCTCGCCTCGCCGCGCCCGGCCGCCTCTTCCTGGGTGGTACGGCCGCCCGCATGCTGCGCTCCGTTCCTATTCCCATGCTCGTCGTCCCCGCAGGCTATATGCGTGTGGGCGAAGGCACTGCACCCATCAAGGACGGTGAAAACTGATGACCGCTCTCCACAACACTCCTGTCGTCGAGCCCGTGCCCGGCCAGGGCGATAACATCGTGTCGACGAAGGGCCTTGCCGCTGGCAAGGTTGGCCTCCTCGGCGCCGTCGTCATCGGCATTAGCTGTATCGCGCCGACGTACACGCTCACCTCGGGTCTGGGTCCCACCATCTCCGCGGTCGGCCAGTACGTCCCCGCCGTCCTGCTACTGGGCTTTATCCCCATGCTGCTCGTCGCCTTTGCCTACCGCGAGCTCAACAATGCGGTTCCGGATTCTGGCACCTCGTTTACGTGGGCGACCAAAGCCTTCGGCCCCTGGGTCGGCTGGATGGGTGGCTGGGGCCTCATCACGGCCACCATCCTCGTCCTGTCCAACCTCGCCGCCGTCGCCGTAGACTTCTTCTACTTGCTCCTCGCACAGGTCACAGGCAACGAGGCCATCGCCGAATGGACGCACAACCTGTGGATCAATATCCCCACGACGATGGTCTTCATCGCGATTGCCGCGTACGTGTCCTACCGCGGACTCGACTCCACCCAGAAACTGCAGTACATCCTCGTGGCCGTGCAGATCCTCGCCATCGTCATTTTCGACATCGTGGCTATCGTGCACGCGTACAACAACGGCGGCTTCGACTTCATGCCCATCTCCTTGTCCTGGTTCAACCCAGCTGAGATTGGCAGCTTCTCGCTCGTCGCCGCGGGCATCTCGCTGTCCATCTTCATGTTCTGGGGCTGGGACGTCACCCTGACCATGAACGAGGAAACGAAAGACCCGGAGAAGACCCCGGGCCGCGCGGCAACCATCACGGTGCTCATCATCATTGTCCTCTACATTCTCACCGCGCTCGCCGTCATCACCTGGGCAGGCACCGGCGAAGAAGGCCTCGGCGCGGGCAACCCAGACAATCAGGAGTCCATCTTCGCGGCCCTGTCCTTCCCGGTCCTTGGATCTGCGGCACTCCTTATCTATGTCGCAGTCCTCTCGAGTTCCTTCGCCTCGCTCCAGTCCACGATGGTGGGCCCGGCGCGCACGCTGCTCGCGATGGGCTACTACAAGGCTCTGCCGCCGATGTTCTCCGCGATTAGCCGCCGCTTCCGCACGCCGTCCACCGCGACGATTGCCTCGGCGATCGCCGCTGGCGGGTTCTACACCGTCACGCGCATCCTCTCGGAGAACGCCCTGTGGGATACCATCGCCGCGCTCGGTCTCATGATCTGCTTCTACTACGGGATTACGGCCGTCGCCTGCATCTGGTACTTCCGCCACGAGCTCTTCGATACCGCGCATAACATCATCTTCCGCTTCCTCTTCCCGCTGGTAGGAGGAGGATTCCTGCTCATCATGTTCTTCGTGACGGCCTATGACTCGCTCAACCCGGACTACGGCTCCGGTTCCTCCATCCTGGGCGTGGGCACCGTCTTCGTCCTCGGCATGGGCATCCTGCTCCTGGGCGCCGTGCTCATGTTCTTCACTCGCGTTCGCCACCCTGATTTCTTCAAGGGACGCACGCTCAAGCCCATCACGTCCACCCACGATGATCAGATTCCTATGCCGGAACCTGCAGACGCTGTGTAGTATCGCGCTCCACACGCTACCTACAGACTTATAACTCCATATCCCGCACACCCCACGATTACTAAGGAGTCCCCAGTGTCCCCCCAGTACCGCGTCCAGAACCCCGTGACCGATGAGGTCGTGGAGACTTTCCCCACGGTCACCAATGACGAGGTCGCTACCGCGCTCGATAACTCCGCGCAGGCTTATGCGGAATGGAGCGAGCGCCCCATCGCCGAACGCGCGGAACTCGTCGCCAAGGCGGGCGATCTCTTCATCGAGCGCAAGGACGAGCTCGCCGCCATCGCCGCAAAGGAGATGGGCAAGCCGCTGTCCGAGGGTGCAGATGAGGCCGAGCTCGCAGGCAACATCGTCAAGTACTACGCCGAGCACGGCGCGGAGTTCACCAAGGACCAGCCCATCCCCACCAACAGCACTGGCACCGCGGTCATCCGCCGCATGCCCATCGGCCCGCTGCTCGGCATCATGCCGTGGAACTTTCCCTACTACCAGATCGCCCGCTTCGTGGGCCCCAACCTCGTCCTCGGCAACACTATCCTCCTCAAGGACGCAGAAATCTGCCCGCGCTCCGCGCTCGCTGTCCAGAAGATCATGGACGACGCGGGCATCCCGGCGGGCGTCTACACCAATATCTTCGCCTCCCACGACCAAGTCTCCACCATCATCGCGGATCCGCGCGTCCAGGGCGTCTCGCTCACCGGCTCCGAGCGCGCCGGTTCCATCGTCGGCGCGCAGGCCGGCGAGCACCTCAAGAAGGCCGTCCTCGAGCTCGGCGGCTCGGATCCCTACGTCCTCCTCGACACCGACGACGTCAAGGCCGCCGCGGAACTGGCCTGGGGCACCCGCATGTACAACACCGGCCAGGCGTGCAACTCCAACAAGCGCATGATCGTCATGGCCGACATCTACGACGACTTCGTCGCCGCGCTTACCGAGCTTGCCGATGCCGCCCGCGCGACAACGCCAGACAACGAGGGCGAGAACACCTACTCGGCCATGTCCTCCCGCGACGCCGCAGAGAAGCTCCACGACCAGCTGCAACGCGCCGTGGCTGCGGGTGCGCAGCTGCGCGCTGGCGGCGAGCTCGCCGAGAAGGGTGCGTACCTCTCCCCCGCCGTCATCACCGATATCCCGGTGGGCTCCGACATCTACTACGAGGAGTTCTTCGGCCCCGTCGCCACCGTCTACAAGGTCGAATCTGATGAGGAAGCCCTCGAGCTCGCCAATAACACGCAGTTCGGCCTGGGCGGCACCGTCTTCTCCCCGGACCCAGAACGCGCTAAGGCTGTCTCCCGTCGCCTCCAGGTGGGCATGGCCAACGTCAACACCCCGGCCGGCGAGGGCCCCGAACTGCCCTTCGGTGGCGTGAAGCGTTCTGGCTTCGGCCGCGAGCTGGGCCCGCTGGGCATGGACGAGTTCGTCAACAAGCAGCTCTACTACGTCGAGGACTAACCGAAAACTAGCCGAGCACTCCACCCCTGGCTCCCACCCCAAACGACCCCGTTCAGGTGCCCACACCTACACTCGAAACCCCGGACTGCAGGCAAAACTGCAGGAAGGGGAGCTTTTATGCGCTTTTGCGGGTGAAATATCGCTCGAAACAAAGAAGAGTCCCGACAGCGATTTATTTAAATCGTACGACAGGTTTATAGTAGTGGCATAATGGCGCAGGCGACAGTTCTTTTTGCTCTATCGTCTGGCTCATACTGATTGGTTCACGATGAACGAGGAGCTCTCATGAGTACGAACGTCCGATCCGCGGATAGCAGCGGTACCACGCCGGAAATACTCACTACGGCGCACGACACCCCCACACCGGGCGGCAAACCTGCCTTATCTTTCGCACAGGGCATTGCCCTCATTTTCGGCACCAACATCGGTGCGGGCATCCTGTCTATTCCTTACGCCGCACGCAACGGCGGCTTCCTCGCGCTCCTTGTCGCCCTCCTCATCGCAGGTACGCTTACGACCATTTCTATGCTCTACGTCGCCGAGGCCGCCATGCGCACGCGCAAGCCGCTGCAGGTCTCCGGCCTCGCTGAGCACTACCTTGGTCAGTGGGGTCGTTGGCTCGTCTTCATCGCCATTATCGTCAACGGCATCGGCGCGCTCATCGCTTATGCCTCTGGCTCCGGCGACCTCATTTCCAACATCTTTGGCATCTCCCCAACCCTGGGCACCCTCATCTTCTTCGCCTTCGGCTCGTGGGTCATGTACCGCGGCCTCCACGCGACCGGCGCCGCCGAGGGAGCTATCACCATCGGCATGGCGCTCATCATCGCCATTCTCTGCGGTTGGACCATCTTCGGCCCGGGCATCGAGGCCTCCAACCTCATCGTTTTCCACCCCTACTTCATCGTCCCGATCCTCAACCTCGCGGTCTTCTCCTTCCTCGCGCAGTACGTCGTTCCGGAGCTCGTCCAGGGCATGGATCCGGCCAAGCCGCAGATGACCGCCCGCGCCCTCGTCGTCGGCATGGTCGTCACAGGCTTCACGTTGGCGCTCGTCCCCTTCGCCGCGCTCGGCCTGCTCGGCATGGATGTCACTGAGGTTGTCACCATCGCCTGGGGCGAAGCCCTCGGCACCTCCGCGTACTACCTCGCGAATATCTTTGCACTCGCCGCGATGCTCACGTCGTTCCTCGCCATCGGCTTCACCACGATGCGCAATATTCTCGACATCTTCCACTGGGAAGGCACCAACGGCCAGCGTGGCATCGCCGTGGCGCTCACCACCGTCCCGCCGCTCGTCATCTCGTTGCTCGGCCTGGGTGGCTTCGTCGCCGCTCTGTCCTACGCCGGCGGCTTTGCAGGTGCCATCATGTCGATTATCCCTGTGATGCTGCTCCACGCGTCCCGTAAGAAGGGCGACCGCGAGCCAGGCTGGAACGTGGGCTGGCTCGCCAACCCGCTTATCGAAGGCACCATCATCGTCGTGTATTTCGCCGCGTTTATCTACTCCATCGTGTCCATTCTGGGCATTGTGCCGAGTGGCTGGGCTTAATCCCACACGCTCTTCCGCCGCCGCCCTGCTGGTCCATCCAGCGGGGCGGCTTCCGTATATATAGGGCTCGCCACGAGCCGCCGTACGGAAACTTCAGCCTTCTCAACAATCGCTCTTGCCCAGCCGTGAGGATTCGTTCGTTCGCACGCGGAGTCTCCGCTACTTCATTGACCGGACACAAGCTCACAAAAGCCAGAAACCTCAAGGCGACTACGTTCTAGGAACCGTAGCTTTGGTTTTGTGGCGTTTCAAAGCCTCCACAAGGCACCAAAGTGCTACAAAACCAAAGCTAGAAATCCACGGCCGACTACGCGATGTGCGCATCGACACGGCAGCCGTAGTCCCACAGTGACGGCAAACTCGCACGCGTCCCGCCCCACTGAATGGTCGCCTCTAACTCCTCCATGCATAGCGAAAGGCGCCTGCTCCCATCGGAGCAGGCGCCTTATCCGTGGACCACTGAACAGTTACGGCTTCGCAATATAGCGCATGGAGATGTACTCCATGATGCCCTCGGCGCCGCCTTCGCGGCCGAAGCCGGATTCCTTGATGCCGCCGAAGGGGGCGGCAGCGTCGGAGATGGCGCCGCGGTTAATGCCCACCATTCCAGCCTCGAGCGCGTGCGCAAGGTAGTCGGCAGTGTGGACGTTTTCGGTAAAGCCGTAAGCGGCGAGACCGAACTCGGTGTCGTTGGCCTTGTCCACGCCCTCTTCGAGGGTCGAGAAGGTCGTCACCGTCGCGACGGGGCCGAAGATCTCCGTACGGAGGATCTCAGCATCGTCCGGGATGTTGGTGAGCACCGTGGCCGGATAGAAGAAGCCAGAGTCCTCCGGAGCTGTGCCACCGGTGGTGACGGTGGCGCCGGCGGCGACCGCACCGTCGACGAGCGCGGAGATGGTATCGCGCTGCTTGGCGGTGATGATCGGGCCCAGCGTCGTAGACTCGTCAAGGCCGTGGCCCATGGTCACAGCAGACATCTTCTCCGTGAGGCGCTGCGTAAACTCCTCAGCGATGGCTTCGTGGACGATGAAGCGGTTGGCGGCGATGCAGGCCTCGCCGCCGTTACGCATCTTGGCGGCCATGGCGCAGTCGAGCACCAGGTCGAGGTCGGCGTCATCATTGATGAGGAACGGGGCGTTGCCGCCCAGCTCCATCGAGGTGCGCTGGAGATTATCCGCGGACTGGCGGACGAGGATCTTGCCCACACCAGTCGAACCGGTAAAGGTCACCTTCCGCAGGCGGGCATCCGCCATGAGCTCGCTGGAGAGATCCGCGGACTTCGTCGTCGTGATCATGGAGAACACGCCGGCGGGAACGTCGTGACGTTCGAAGACCTCCGCAATGACCTGGCCGAAGAGCAGCATGGTAAGCGGGGTCTCCGCGGCCGGCTTGACGATGACCGGGCAGCCAGCAGCCAGAGCCGGGGCGACCTTGCGAGTGGCCATCGCCAGCGGGAAGTTCCACGGGGTAATCGCCAGCACCGGGCCCACCGGGGTGTGGGAGACGGTGATGGTGCCATTGCCCGCGGGCGCCTGCGAGTAGCGGCCCGGAATACGGACGGCTTCCTCAGCAAACCAGCGGATGTACTCGGCACCGTAGGCCACCTCGCCCAGAGACTCGCGGTAGGGCTTGCCCATCTCCAGCGTCATGACGCGCGCAAAATCCTCCTTGCGGCGCGTGACCTCGTTGAAAATCTCGGTAAGGATGACGGAGCGCTCGCGGGGAGCGAAGGCTGCCCAGTCGCCCTTGGCGGCATCGGCAAGCTCCAGCGCGCGCATCCAGTCTGCGGAAGTGCCGTCGGCGACCTGGGCGAGGACTTCCTCCGTGGCCGGATCCTGCACCGGGAAGGTCGCGCCATCGCTGGCGGCGACATTAGCCTCGTCGAGCCACAGGCCCGTGGGCAGGCTGTCGATCAGGTCCTTGACCTGCGAGTAATCAAAGTCAGCCATCGAGTGTCCTTACTTGTACTCGTTGAACTTCTTGACGACGACCTGGAGGGCCTCGCGCCACAGGTGCTCGGGGATGGCCAGGGACGGCAGGAAGCGGATGACGTTGTGGTCCAGACCGCAGGTGAGCAGCAGGACGCCCTCGTCCTTGGCACCGTCCGCAATCTTGTGGACGAGCTCGGAATCCGGCTGGCCATCGGCAGTAACAAACTCGAGGGCAAGCATGGCACCACGGCCGCGGAACTCGGCGACGCGCTCGTCGTCCAGGATGGGCCCGAGCTCCTCGCGGGCGATGGACTCGAGGTTCTTCGCGCGGGCGCCGAAGTCCTTCTCCTCGTATTCCTTGATCGCGGCAAGAGCTGCGGCGCAAGCCACCGGGTTGCCGCCGTAGGTACCGCCCAGGCCGCCCGGCTGCGGGGCGTCCATGATCTCTGCGCGGCCGGTGACAGCGGACAGCGGCATGCCGCCGGCCACGCCCTTGGCGATGGTGACGAGGTCCGGGACAACGCCCTCGTAGTCGCAGGCGAACCAATCGCCGGTACGCAGCATGCCAGCCTGGATCTCGTCAGCGATGAAGACGACGTCATTGTCGTTGCACCACTTAACGACGGCCGGAAGGAAGCCGTCGGCCGGGACGACAAAGCCGCCCTCACCCTGGATGGGTTCGACGATGACACAGGCCAGGTTGTGGGCGCCGATCTCCTGCTCGAGCATGGTGATGGTGCGCTTCGCAGCTTCCTCACCGGTGAGACCGTCACGCAGCGGGTAGGACATCGGCGCGCGGTAAATTTCCGGAGCGAACGGGCCGAAACCGGACTTGTACGGGGCCTGCTTAGCGGTCATGCCCATGGTGAGGTTGGTGCGGCCGTGGAAGGCGCGGTCCATGACAACCACGCCGGTCTTTCCTGTGTAGTTGCGGGCGATCTTCACGGCATTCTCCACGGCCTCAGCGCCGGAGTTGAGCAGCACGGTGCGCTTCTCGTGGTCACCCGGAGTAAGCTCGTTGAGCTTCTCGGCGACGGCCACGTAGCTCTCGTACGGGGAGACGGAGAAGGAGGTGTGGGTGAAGTGAGCAACGGCGTCCTGGACGGCCTTGACGACGGCCGGGTTGGAGGCGCCGACGGAGGTTACGGCGATACCGGAAGCCAGGTCGATGAACTGGTTGCCATCGGCATCGGCGAGGATGCCACCGTCAGCGTCAACGACGTAGCCCGGCAAGGACGGCACCATGCCGGCCGGCAGAGCAGCCTTGCGGCGCGCGTCCAGCTCGGTGCTCACGGGGCCGGGGATCGGCTGGCCAAGCTTGCGGGTCTGCTCGAGGCGGTAATCAAGTTCCTGCATTGGAAATCCTTCCACAATGGAGATCTGAATAATGGGATGGTCATAGTGTGAAGCCGAGCACCTCGTCTCCACGATGGCCCAATGGGCGAATTTCTCGCTGAAAATTGTTTAGAGTGGATAGTGCATTTTCTCCGCAAAGGCGTTCCACGCCGCGTCTTCCAAGGTCGTTTCCATGAGCGATATCACGTTTACCTGGCTGTATAACCAACACAAGCTGCATCTGCGACCGATCGTCGAAGGGCCAGCGAGCTTTTCCACCATCCAGGCAACGGAGCTCAAAGACCCCACGGAATTCACGGCGCGCGGTGCCATAGTCCTCACTTTGGGGTTAGCCTTCGAGTCCACCCCCTCTGAGTTCTTTCTGTACACGCAGGCGCTGGCCCACGCTGGTGTCCAGGGCATCGGCTTTGGCACCGGCCTCACCTTTAGCGAGGTACCCCCGGAGCTCATCACCGCGGCGCAGGCCCAGGGGCTCGCGCTCTTCGAAGTTCCCCGCGCCACGGCGTTTACCTCCATCATCAACGCCGTGACCACGGAGCTCACCCGCATCGAGCACAACCAGCAGTTCGCGCTCCACCGCCAGCAGGAAAGGCTCAACCAGGCCGCGGCACAAGGGCTCGACGCGCTCATCGCCCAGGCGGGCAAGGAGCTCGGCGCCGCCGTCGCGATCGCGGATTCCCACGGCGCCGCCGTGTCGACGTACCGCCCTCGGCGCGGCGAACTGGACGCGCTGCCCGCCGCCGTGGACGTGGCCACCGCCACCGTCGCCACGACCTCCGGCGCGCGCACAGTTAAGCGCAAAGACGGCACGTCCGTCGCCACCATCACCAACCAGCTCGTCACGCCCCATCAGCAGCGCTTCGCCCTCGCCGTGAACAGCGAGACCAAGTTCAACTCCTATTCCCGCGCGCTCATCCGCCACCTCGCGGGTCTTACAGGCGTGCTCCTCCACCACACGGATGCGCGCACGCACCGCACGTTGGGTGCACTAGCGCTCGCCACCACGCTCGATTCCTCGCCCGCCGCACCACTCGCCGAGGCCTTCGGCACCCTCTCCCCCGACCGCTCCGTCCAGCTCCTTTGCCTCACGAGTGACTCGGCCAACCGCCTGCACAAGGCGCTCGAGCACGCCGAGCGCACCGGCACGGAGTACTTCGCGCTTGCCCTTCCCGGCGCCGCCGTCCTGGCTTTTGCTTCCGATGCCCCCATCGAGCCCCGTCAGCTCTTCGGCCGCGCCACCAGCCACCTGCGCTTCGCGCTGTCTGAGCCGCTGCCCTGGCAAGACCTCGGCGCGGACCTGCTCACGCGGCTTATCACGTACGCCAACGCACAGCCACTCGGCCAATGGAGCGTCCTCAATGAGGAAGGTCCCCAGTGGCTGCACTCCACCGCGGTCCAGGACGCGCTCACGCAGCGCCGCACCGAGCTGTTCGGCACACTCCACGACTACGACGACATCCACCACGCGGACCTCGCCCGGACGTTGCGCGTCTACGCGCTTGCCGATGCCCACCTCGGCACCGCCGCGACCGAGCTCGGCGTCCATCGCCACACCATCCGCGCGCGCATCGCCAAAATCGAGGAGCTCTGCCACATCGATCTCAGCGACCCAGTCACGCGCGCCGAGGTGGTGTTGCTCTGCGTGAGCGCTGGCTAATTGCAACTGCCTCGCGCGCTGCCCCCTCGACCTTAAGAAAACTCCGCACGCATGAGATACTTCAGATACACACCAACGATGTGAAAGGAGGAATGGCGTACGACACGTACATGGCAAGCTATCTCTCTGGCGCGACCGTCGATCAGCTCCGCCGCTGGGCCCGCAATAAGATTCTTGTACCCGAAGTCAATGACCACCGGCCCCTGTTCTTTTCTTTCTGCGACATCGTGGCATTCCGAGCGGTCGCAAAACTTCGCGCTTTTGCGTCACTCCAACGTATTTCGAAAGCGCTAAAGCCCCTCAAAGGTCAGGACTTCACTGATCATCTCTCGGCATACCGCTTTGGGTTCGATGGCCGGTCCATCAAGCTCTGGACCGAGGATTAACTGCTCGACATCGACAAGCACCCAGGACAGTTCCAGATGTACACGTTTGAAGACATCTACAAGCCCTTCGAGAATTTCAATCATCGTCTCGTTCCTGCGTTGCTCGAGCCATCTCCCGGCATCACAGTCAACCCGTCGTTCATGGGTGGCACCCCAACCGTCAACGGAACGCGCACAAGCTTCGACAACGCACTGACAGCCAGGATATCGACACAGGTTTGGTATCCCGGCCCTTCTTTTTCCATCAACACGGGATTGACGCAAATCAATCCTTCCAGAGTTTCAACTAACGCCTAAACGGCAGCTTAAATCCACGCCGCTTCGCTGGATTCTTCCCAGTGAGGACAACGCGTAATTCGTCGACGGAGGTCACCGAGCCGAGCTGCTCACGCGAGTGCCCCAGCAGCTCGCCGAGTTCCTGGGTCACACTCAAGTGCGCGGTGTCATCGAGAGCGGCAAGCGCAACGACGAAGCGGACGGGGTCGTTGGCGTGGTGGCCAAACTCGACGGGTTCGTCGAGGCGTACCCACGCCATCGCGATGCGTTTTACGGCGGGCGAGGTGCGCGAGTGGGCAAAGGCGAAGCCCGGCGCGAGCACGATGTACGGGCCGCTGTCTTCCACCCGCTTCATCATCGCTGCGGTGTACTCCGGCGTTGTCGCGCCCGTCTTGTCCAGCAGACCGCCGGCAAGTTCCATGGCTTCACGCCACGTCGAGGCGTGGCCGCTTAACTCGATGGCATTGTCAGCCAGCAGATTGTTGATGTGGGACATGGGTGCCTTTCGGAGCCGGGAACACGTGGTGTCTCCACGCTAACATCGCACGTGTCGACGTAACCTGGCTCTACTTTAAATTCACCTCGCTACAGCGCCGATCCCACGATAAAAGCCGTCGGTACCAAGGGCTGGGATCACGCGGCAAGGGCGCTGGTCACGTCCGATGCTCGTCGCGATTAAGCGGTGGTGTCATCGCCGCATAGGCTTAACGGCTATGCACACTACGGACACCGTCGTCACTCCGGATTCAACTACGCACACCACGGGCGAGACCGTTCACGGCGTGCGCCGTGAGTTGGAGGTCCGCCACATGGTCATGCTGGCACTGGGCGGTGTTATCGGTTCAGGGCTCTTCATCAGCTCTGGGTACACGATTACACAGGCGGGCCCCCTGGGCACGGTGCTCGCCTACCTCGTGGGCGCGGCCGTGGCGTTTATGGTCATGGCGTGCATGGGAGAACTCGCTGTGCAGTATCCAGAAGCCGGCGGGTTCCATGTCTACGCGTACAAGGCGATCAGTCCAGCGGCCGGGTTCACCACAGCATGGCTGTACTGGCTGTGCTGGGTAGCGGCGCTGGGCTCGGAGCTCACGGCCTCAGGTCTGCTCATGCAGCGGTGGTTCCCGCAAGTCGACGTGTGGGTGTGGTCGCTCGTCTTCGCTGCAGTGTTATTTGGCATCAATGCGTTTTCGGTACGCGGATTTGGCGAGGCGGAATTCTGGTTCTCGTTGGTGAAGGTCATCGCGGTCGTCGTGCTCATCGTGGCGGGCGCGGCCGCCATCCTCGGCTTCGGCAACGGGGATGAACCGGCGCCGCTCTTCCACAACTTCCATACTCCGGACGGCTACTTCCCTACCGGATTCGGCGGTGTCATTATTACTATTCTCGCGGTGTTCTATGCATTCTCCGGTACCGAGCTCATCGCGATTGCCGCTGGCGAGGCCAAAGATCCGAATCGTTCCATTCCCAAGGCACTGCATACGACGCTCTTCCGGCTGCTTGTGTTCTTCGTAGGCGCCATCATTGTGATCGCAGCGCTTATCCCGTGGGAGCAGCTACAGGACATCGGCGGTGATGAGTCGGTCGAAAACAGCCCATTCGTTCTCGTCTTTGAGCAGGTTGGAATCCCGTATGCGGATGACATCATGGCTGGCGTCATCATCGTGGCGCTGCTCTCTGCCGGGAATTCGGGTCTGTACGCGTGCTCGCGCTTGCTCTACTCCATGGCGAAAATGAAGCAGCTGCCCACCATTTTCGGGAAAACCACCACCCGCGGCGTACCGCTGTTCGCGATCACCGTCTCCCTCATCGCGGGCCTGGCGGCGCTCGTGTCCTCGGTGGTCTCGCCCGGCGCGGTCTATCTCGCGCTCGTATCCATCGCGGGCTTTGCCGTTGTCGCGGTATGGATGGTCATCGTCGTGGCGCAGATGCGCAATCGCTCGCAGTACCTAGCTTCTGGCAGCAAGCTCGAGGACTTGGTCTACCGCACGCCGTTCTATCCCGCGCTGCCTATCGCGACGTTGCTCATCCTCGCCATCTCACTCGTCGCGGTGGCCTTCGATCCGTCCCAGGTGGCCGCCCTCTACTTTGGGATCCCATTCGTGGGACTGTGCTACCTCGTCCACTGGGCTATGCGAAAGCGAGCTGAGCGATCTGCTCCGGCGTCGTCCGGCAGCACCCACCCATAAGTGTCGCACCGGCCGCGCGCAGCGCCGGAGCGGCCTCAACGAGCCCGGGAATCGCATCGGATTCCCGCCGCCACGTGCGCGCGATGTGGTCCCAGACCTCACCGCTATTCGGGTAGGCCAGAACCGGGATTCCCAGTTCTTTGAGCTGCCCCACGACGCGCTCGGCGACATCCGCGCCCACGCAGTTCACGCCCACCGCGCCCACGTTCTTCGCCTCGCGCATCAGTTGGATGGCTTGTTCCACGGCATTCGGGTCTGCAGCGAGGACCCCGGTGAGGGAGAGTGCAAAGGGCTTTGAGGTGGCATCGGCAAGCTCCAGCAGGGCGGCGACTTCGTCCAGGTTGGGGATGGTTTCTGCAAGCAGGAAGTCCGCGTCGGTGCTGGCAAGCACCTCAAAGCGGCGGCGGTGCCACTCCTTGAGTTCCTGCTTGCCGATGCCGTATGCGCCGTCGTAGTCCGTCCCCGCACCCGGGCCTGCACCATAGGGGCCTACCGATGCCGCCACCAGCCGGTCCCCCGCCGCCTGGCGCGCCAGCTCCACGCTGCGCCGCAAGAGGGTCTCGGCCTCCTCACCCAAGGCCTCGAACGTGACTTGATAGGAACAGCTCGTCGCGACCTGCGCGCCAGCACGGAAGAAGTCCTCGTGCGCGGCCCGCACCTCCTCTGGCTTGTCACGCACAATGGCGGCCGACCACAGATCACCGGAGATATCGTTTCCACGAGCCTCCAGGTGTGTGCCCAGGCCGCCATCGAAGATGAGGGGTTGGTCGAAAATGCTAGTCATTCGACCGATCGTAGCTGACTACAGGATCATCGCGGCAACCCAACCGGCGATGAGCAGCGGAATATTAAAGTGCAGGAACGTCGGGATGACCGAATCCCGAATGTGGTCGTGCTGGCCGTCGGCACCCAGGCCCATCGTGGGGCCGAGCGTCGAGTCGGACGCCGGCGAGCCCGCGTCGCCCAGCGCGCCTGCGGTACCGACGATGGCAACCGTCGCCGCAGGGCTAAAGCCTAGCGTCATACACAGCGGCACGTAGATGACCGTGATGATGGGCAGCGTGGAGAAGGACGAGCCGATGCCCATCGTCACAATGAGGCCGACTAGAAGCATGGCCGCCGCGGCCAGCAGCTTGTTATCGCCAAAGAGCTCGGCCGTGGTGGTCACGAGCGACTCGACCTGCCCCGTTTCCGTCATGACGGACGCGAAACCTTGGGCGGTGATCATAATGAAGCCGATAAGCGCCATCATCTTCATGCCGTTGGTGAAGACATCGTCCGCGTTGCGCCAGCTCACCGCACCGGAGAGCAGCAAGATGCCCAGGCCCACAAGTGCGCCGACCATGAGGCCATCCGACTCGAAGTCCATGAGCTGCATGACGATCTGCACGCTAAACGTGGCGATGATGGCAACGACGGAAACCCACAGCTTGTAGGCGGAAATCTCTTCCTTATCCTTCTCCTGCGCAATGGGTGCGTCGAGGTACGTGCGCGGCTTGCGGTAGCTGATAAACACCGCGATGAGCAAGCCGATAAACATGCCGAGCGCCGGGATGCCCATCACCTTCATGATGTTCATACCGGTCGTATCCAGGCCCGCCTCACCGATATTGAACAGCAGGATGTCATTCAAGAAGATGGAACCGAAGCCTACCGGCACGAACATGTACGTGGTGACCAGACCGAAGGTGAGGCAGCACGTGATAAGACGACGGTCGATCTGCAGCTTGCTCATCACGCCCAGCAGCGGCGGAACGATAAGCGGAATGAACGCGATGTGGACCGGGATGAGGTTCTGGCTCATAATCGCCATCGCAACCATGACGAGGATGATGATCCACTTCGTCGTTGCCACAGCCTTGGGGTTAAGCTCCCCCGCGTTGCCATTCAACTTGCGGATGAGCGTCTGCGCCAGCTTTTCCGGCAAGCCCGCGGCGGCCACGCCCATGGCGAATGCGCCGAGCAGGGCGTAACTCAGCGCGATCTTCGCGCCACCGCCCAAACCGTCTTGGAAAGCGAGAAGGGTGGAGTCGAGGCCCATGCCGGCCATGAGGCCACCCGTGAGGGCGCCCAGGAACAGGGCGATGACAACGTGCACGCGTGCCACGGAGAGCACGAGCATCACGATAACTGCGATGAGTACGGCGTTCATGCACGTAAGGGTACTGCATAGTATTCACTTCTATGAAACTTTTCAATACTGCCCCCATAGAGCCATCGCCTTTGGTCCGTACGCCCGGCGCGACATACGAAAGCCTCTTGCTAGGTACGAAATGTCGAAACATCTCACCCCGCTACCGTCTTCCCAGCAGTTGGTGAGATAAAAATCGGCTCTTCATCCCTTGTTTCTGACACACTAGCCTCATGCGCGCCGTTACTTTCACCGAGTTCTCTTCCACGCCCACCATCGAAGACGTCCCCCATCCGCTCCTGCCCGCCGGCGGCGCCGTCGTCCGCGTCGCGGCCACCGGCGTGTGTCGTAGCGACTGGCACGCGTGGTCCGGCCACGATGACTCCGTGTCGCTCCCTCACATCCCCGGCCACGAGTTCGCCGGTGTCATCGAAGAAATCGACCCCGCCGTCCCCGGTTTTAAGAAGGGCGACCGCGTCACGGCGCCTTTCATCTTTGCCTGCGGCGACTGCGCGCAATGCCGCGCTGGCCACACGCAGGTCTGCCCTAACCAGCAACAACCGGGTTTCGATCTTAAGGGATCCTGGGCCGAGTACGTTGCCGTCACCAACGCCGCGACGAATCTCGTGCACCTACCGGATGAGCTCGACTTCGATATTGCCGCGGGACTGGGCTGCCGCTTCGGCACTGCCTATCACGCCGTCACGGTGCAAGGTCGCGTCCAGCCCGGCGAGACCGTCGCCGTCATTGGCTGCGGCGGCGTGGGGCTGTCCTGCGTCATGATCGCCCGCGCCGCCGGCGCCCGCGTCATCGCCGTCGACCGCAATCAATCCGCACTCGATGCCGCGGAAAAGCTCGGCGCCACTCCCCTCTACTCGGACGAGACCACCGTCGCGCGCATCCACGAGCTCGGCGGCGCGCATGTATCCATCGACGCCCTGGGAGCTCGCATCACTGCCACGACGGCCATCGAGTCCCTGCGCCCCAAGGGCCGCCACGTCCAGGTCGGTCTCCTGCTCGGCGAGGACGCCAATCCCTCGCTGCCGTACGGTCGCGCCATCGCCCTCGAGCTTGAGCTGCTTGGCTCCCACGGCCTGGCCACATCCGAGTACGCTGCCATGCTTGCCGATGTCGCCTCCGGCCACCTCGACCTCGCCGGCACCGTCGGCACCCGCATCGGCTTCGACGATCTGCCCGCCGCGCTCCCCGCGATGAACGAGCCGCCGCGCGCAGGCAGCTTCGGCATGACCGTTGCGGTGCTTGAGCACCAGACGCGATAACAGCGAAGAAGTCGGAACTACGCGTTTAGGATCGTGCTTCCGCATGCGCGACGACGATTGAATCAATCAGCCTCGCCGCCGCCTTAGCCGTGCGTCCATCGATGTCGAAACGGGGGTTGAACTCAGCGATGTCGACGAGCGCCAGCTTGCCCGTCGCGGCGAGTGCGCGGACGATGGCATGGATATGCAGCAGCGGGACGCCAAGCCCTGCTGGCGCGGAGACGCCTGGGGCGACGGCAGCAGGCAGCACGTCGAGGTCAATGGACAGGTGAATCGACTCGGCGTCGGCGACGAGTTCCACGGCGCGCGCAGCCGCGTCCTGGGCACTGAGAGCGGCAAGTTCCTCGTCGAGCACGACGTTGACGCCCAGATCGCGGGCGGTATCGAAGAGAACTTTCGTATTATTCGGCCGCGAGATCCCCAGTACCGAGTAGTCGAAGTCATCGCCATAGACGTCAGCTAACTGCCGAAACGGTGTGCCGGACGTGGGTTGGTCCGCGATGCGCAAGTCGAAGTGTGCGTCGAGGTTGATAATCGCGGACGGACGCACGCGGGCTAATCCCCTGCCCGTCGCGAACGAAGTTTCGTGCCCGCCACCGAGCACGATGGGCAGGTGCCCGGCGCGCACGAGCACCTCGACCTTGTCAGAGACTTCCGTCTGCGTGCCCTCAAGGTCTTCGCCTTCAGTGACAACAGTGCCGGCATCGATGCGTGGGAATTCATCGTGCACGGCGAGCGATCCCAGTGCCGCCCGCAGCGCCTCGGGTCCGTCGGCGGCACCCACGCGCCCACCGTTGCGGCGCACGCCCTCATCCGTGGCAAAGCCGAGCAGCGCCGCCCCCGGGGCGGTCGATGTATTGATGACCGAGTGCCAGCGCGCGTGTTCCGGTCCGGGTCCGTCGTTGCGGCCGGTCCATGCGGGAGCGGGAGTAAACAAGGTGCCTCCTTGGTTGACATCGTGCCCAGCTTAAAGTGCGCGTGCGCTGCGCGCACCGCCAGCGAAATCTAATCGTCTGAAATTTCAGACTCCACCGCTAGACTTGCCTTCCATGTCGTCTTCCCGCGTTCCCGCCGCCCGCCACACACTCGACATCCTGCAGCTGCTGTCCACCATCGACGTGCCCATTTCCGCGAGCCGCATTCGTCGTGAACTCGACTTACCCCGTTCGAGCACGTATCACCTACTCAATGAGATGGTCGCCGCTGGCTTTGTCGTGCACATTCCGGAAAATCAGACCTACGGATTGGGCATGGCGGCGTACGCAATGGCCTCGGCATATACGACACAGCAGCCGCTCGTGCGCGCAGCAACGAAGCCGCTCGAGAAGATCGCCGCGCTCGTGCACGGCTCGGGACACCTCTCCCGCATGGCAGGCTCCGAGATTGTCTATCTCCAGGAAGTTCGCTCCCCTGGTGCGGTCTCGCTCGTCACCGACAAGGGCGTGCGCCTTCAAGCTCACCGCACCGCATCCGGCCGCGCAATGCTCGCCCAGCTTCCCGATGCCGAGGCGCGCGCCGCGTACTCCACCTCCAGCGACGCCAGAGCCTTCCGGCAGTTCCACGACATGCTCACCCAGACTCGCGAGCGCGGCTGGGCCGAAGAGGTCGAGGAGGTCTCCCGCGGCCAGGAATCCGTGGCCGTAGCCATCCTCGATCACGTCAACCGGCCTGCGGGCGCGCTCGCCGTCACCTTCCAGCGCGGGCGGATTGATGCCGCCACGCGCGCCGTGGCGATCGAGCAGTTGCGCTCGGCTGCCGCAGCGATTGCAGCAAAGGTTTACCGCTCCGGTTAATCCGTAGCGCGCGCTCCAGCCGTTGTGTAGCATTACTGCCAACGCGTCTGGCTGTCGCGCGAGAAATCCATCCATTCCCTGCCGGGGTGCACTGGAGTGCATTCACCGGTGGTGCGTCCACGCACATAATCCGCGATAAGGAGCCAGATATGTCCCACGCTGCTACTTCCCAGACCGTGTCCGTCGGCATCGGCGCACTGACCATCGACGAGGTCGTCGCCGTCGCCCGCTACGGCGCGAAGGTAGAAATCACTTCCGAGGCGATTGCTGAAGTCGAGGCGACGCGTGAGCGCGTCGAGGAACTCGCCCAGGATCCCACGCCGGTCTACGGCATCTCCACTGGATTCGGCGCGCTCGCGCGTCGCCACATCCCTGAGGCGATGCGAGCCCAGCTGCAGCTGTCGCTCGTGCGCTCTCACGCCGCGGGCACCGGACCGGAGGTCGAGGAAGAAGTCATCCGCGCGCTCATGCTCCTGCGTCTGTCCACGCTGTGTACAGGGCGGACCGGCGTGCGTCCCGTCGTCGCGCAGACGTACGCGGACGTGCTGAACGCAGGCATCGTGCCGGTCGTGCGCGAGTACGGATCGCTGGGCTGCTCCGGCGACTTGGCGCCACTCGCCCACTGCGCCCTGGCGCTACTCGGCGAGGGCGAGGTCCGCGTGAACGGCGAACTCCAGGACGCGGGCGAGGCCCTCAAGGCCGCAGGCATCGAGCCGCTCGTCCTGCGCGAGAAGGAGGGCCTAGCGCTCATCAACGGCACGGACGGCATGCTGGGCATGCTGTGCCTGGCCATTACCGATCTGCGCCAGCTCGCCAAGACCGCGGACATCGCGACGGCGATGACGGTCGAGGGCCTGCTGGGCACGCTCGTCGTCTTTGCCGAAGACCTCCAGGAGCTGCGCCCGCATCCGGGCCAGGCGGCCGCGGCAGCAAACATCCTGCAGGTCGCCGAGGGCTCGGAGATCCTCGCCGCGGCACTCGAAGAGTTCAAGAAGAACCAGGTTCAGGACGCCTACTCCGTGCGCTGCGCGCCGCAGGTCGCCGGCGGCTTCCGCGACACCATCGAACATGCCGCCACCGTCGCGGGCCACGAGCTCGCCGCTGCCGTGGATAACCCCGTCGTCGCCAAGGACGGCCGCGTGGTGTCCAACGGCAACTTCCATGGGGCGCCGGTCGCTTACGTGCTCGACTTCCTCGCGATCGTCACAGCGGATCTCGCCTCCATTTCTGAGCGCCGCACCGACCGCTTCCTCGATCCCGCGCGCAACCGCGGCCTCAACGCCTTCCTCGCGGACGACCCAGGCGTCGACTCCGGCCACATGATCGCGCAGTACGCCCAGGCCGGCATCGTCAGTGAACTCAAGCGCCTGGCCAACCCGTCCTCGGCGGATTCCATCCCGTCGTCAGCCATGCAAGAAGACCACGTCTCCATGGGCTGGTCCGCCGCGCGCAAGCTGCGCAAGTCCGTCGACGGACTGCAGCGCGTGCTGGCCATCGAGATCCTCACTGCTGCCCGCGCCATCGACATGCGCGACGGCGCGCCCGCGAAGGGAACCGGCGCGGTCATCGAAAAACTACGTGAGACTGTCCAGGGTGCAGGCACCGACCGCTTCCTCTCCCCCGAGATCGAGGAGACGGTACGTCTGGTCAAGGCAGGGACGCTGCTGGACGCGGTAGAAGGCGGCATCGGAAAGCTGCGCTAAGCAGGAGGGCCCATGCGGGCCCTTTTTTTTGCGACCCTCTGGGAGTCTCGTATCCCAGACACCCAACCCTGCAAGCGCCTCGTGCATCAACATCACAGACGCTACCTTTGTGAGACATGCGCCACGGTAGAAGGGGACAGCCCCGGGTAACCGGCCCTGCAACCACGCGCAGCTTACCTGTCGAAGAAAGGAACTCCCATGTCTGCACCCCGTGAAGTCCGCGCCCCGCGCGGCACGACGCTCAACGCCAAGTCTTGGCAGACCGAGGCGCCGCTGCGCATGCTCATGAACAACCTGGACCCTGAGGTCGCGGAGCGCCCCGAGGACCTCGTGGTCTACGGCGGCACCGGCCGCGCCGCACGCTCGTGGGAGGCTTTCGACTCCATCGTCGACGCGCTCAAGGACCTGGAATCCGATGAGACCCTGCTCGTCCAGTCCGGCAAGCCCGTGGGCATCTGGAAGACCAACGAATGGGCGCCGCGCGTGCTCATCGCCAACTCCAACCTCGTGGGCGACTGGGCCAACTGGGAACACTTCCGCAAGCTCGAAGACGAGGGGCTCATGATGTACGGCCAGATGACGGCCGGGTCCTGGATTTACATCGCCACGCAGGGCATCCTCCAAGGCACCTTCGAGACCTTCGCCGCCGTCGCGCGCAAGCGCTTTGGCGGCACACTCGCCGGCACGCTGACTCTCACCGGCGGCTGTGGCGGCATGGGCGGCGCCCAGCCGCTCTCGGTCACGCTCAATGGAGGCGCGGTGCTCATCGTCGATGTGGACGAAACCCGCCTCAAGCGCCGCCAATCCAAGCGCTACCTCGACGAGGTAACGACCGACTTGGACGAGGCCTTGAAGCTCGTGCTCGCCGCGAAGGAAGAGAAGCGTGCGCTCTCGGTCGGCCTGGTGGGCAACGCCGCCGACGTCTTCCCGGAGATGCTGCGCCGCCAGCGCGCCGGCGAATTTACCGTCGACATCGTCACGGACCAGACGTCCGCGCACGATCCGCTCTCCTACCTACCCACGGAGATCCGCGTCGAAGATTGGCACGCAGAGGCCAAGGCCGACCCGACGACCTTTACGAAAAAGGCCCGCGAGTCCATGGCCGCCCAGGTTCAGGCCATGGTCGAGTTCCAGGACGAGGGCGCCGAGGTCTTCGACTACGGCAACTCCATCCGTGACGAGGCCCGCCACGCCGGCTACCAGCGCGCCTTCGAGTTCCCCGGCTTCGTGCCCGCCTACATCCGTCCGCTCTTCTGCGAGGGCTTGGGTCCGTTCCGCTGGGCCGCGCTGTCGGGCGATCCGGAGGACATCAAGGTCACCGACCAAGCTTTGAAGGAACTCTTCCCGGACAACGAGCACCTCCACAATTGGCTCGACGCTGCCGAGGAATACGTCGAGTTCGAGGGTCTGCCCGCCCGTATTTGCTGGCTGGGCTACAACGAGCGCCACAAGGCCGGCCTGTTGTTTAATGACCTGGTGAAGGAAGGCAAGATCTCCGCGCCCATCGTCATCGGCCGCGACCACCTCGACTCCGGCTCCGTGGCCTCGCCCTACCGCGAGACCGAGGCCATGCTGGATGGCACCGATGCCGTCGCGGACTGGCCGCTGCTCAACGCCATGACGGCCGTGTCCTCCGGCGCGACCTGGGTGTCCATCCACCACGGCGGCGGCGTGGGCATGGGTCGCTCCATCCACGCTGGCCAGGTCTCCGTCGCCGACGGCACGGAGCTCGCCGCCGCGAAGCTGCGCGCCGTGCTTACCAACGACCCGGGCATGGGCGTTATCCGCCACGTCGACGCCGGCTACACCCGCGCCAAGGAAGTTGCAGACGAGCGCGGCGTGCGCATCCCCATGGAATTCAAGGCGCGCGATTAATATGTCCACGCTCTTTACCGGAATCAGCGAACTGCGCACCGTCTCTTCCGCTGGCACGCTTGCCGATGCCGCCCTCGCCGTCGCCGACGGCATCATCATCTGGGTAGGCCAAGCTTCCGACGCCCCCGCCTGCGAGGAGACGGTCGACCTCGGCGGCCGGGCCGTCCTGCCCGGCTGGGTCGACTCGCACACGCACATGGTCTTCGACGGCAACCGCGGCGCGGAGTTCGAGGCACGCCTGGCTGGCTCGTCCTATGAGGCCGGCGGCATCGCGGTGACCATGGAGGCCACGCGCTCGGCTGGCGCAGAGCGGCTCCGCGCGCTCGTCCGCGACCGCAGCGCCGCCGGCCGCGCCGGTGGCACGACGACCTTTGAGACGAAGACCGGCTACGGGCTCAACACGGCCTCGGAGGTGGAATCCGCGCAGATTGCCGCCGAGTTCGCCGACGACGTCACGTTTTTGGGTGCCCACCTCGTCCCGCCGGGTGCGGACGCCGACGAGTACCTCGACGAGGTCGTCGGCCCGATGCTCGACGGCGTGGCCCCGTACGTGCGTTGGATCGACGTCTTCTGTGAGCGCGGTGCCTTCAACGAGTCACAGTCCCGCCGCGTTCTGGAAGCGGGTCAGGCGCGTGGCCTAGGCATACGCGTCCACGGCAACCAGCTGGGCGACGGCCCGGGCGTCCAGCTCGCCGTCGAACTTGGCGCGGCGAGCGTCGACCACGTCAACTACGTTACGGACGCGGACATCGCGGCCCTTGCGAACTCCGATACCGTCGCGACGCTCCTGCCCGCGTGCGATTTGTCCACGCGTCAGCCGCTCGCCCCGGGCCGCCGTCTCCTCGACGCGGGCGCGACCATCGCCATCGCATCCAATCTCAACCCAGGCACCTCGTATACCTCGTCGATGAACTTCTGCGTGGCCACCGCGGTTCTGCAGCAACACCTCACGCTCGACGAGGCCATTGCCGCCGCGACGACCGGCGGTGCCAAGGCCCTGCGCCGCCACGACGTCGGCGACGGTCTCGACCCCCAGGGACGCCCGGCCAAGGGCACGCTGGTCCCCGGCGCCGCTGCGGACCTCCACGTCCTCCAACGCACCAGCGCCATCGACTTGGCCTACCGCCCAGGCATGCCGCAGACATACCAGACCTACGTCGCCGGAAAGCTGGTCTAGAGTTTGTAACTCGTATGAGTTGCCGAAAATTTTCGAATTCTCGCGCGACTCATACGAGTTACCGTCGTTTTCTTGGACCCAAGAACCTGAAGCCGAGATTTCTCGCCACGCATATCCAAAAGCGGGATTACTGGAGAGTTTCGGCGAGGGCATCGCCGCATAGGAATCCCCCAAGGCCACGTAGTGCAGGTCCTTCGGCACGAACGCGTGGGCCGAGCACGCAGATAAGCCTGCGATCGCGGCAACGGCCGCCAAGGCCCAAGAGATGTGGCGCATAACGCCCAAGCTTAGGCCGCGCGAGCTCTCGTTAACTAAACGCGGCCTCGCCGGTAAGCTGCCGACCCAAGATGAGCGTGTGGATTTCCTCCGTGCCTTCGTAGGTCATAACGGATTCCAGGTTATTGGCGTGCCGCAGCGGCGAGTAGTCACCGGTAATCCCGTTGCCGCCGAAGATGGTGCGCGCCGTGCGGCAAATATCGATCGCGGTACGGCAGCTGGTGAGTTTGCCCGCGGAAATCTGCTGCGGGGTGAGCGTTCCCGCGTCCTTCGCGCGCCCCAAGTGCAGTGCGAGCAGCTGCGCTTGGTTCAAGCGCAACGCCATGTCCACCAGCTTTTGCTGCGTAAGCTGGAACGCCGCGAGCGGCTTGTCGAATTGCTTGCGCTCCTTCGCGTAGCTTAAAGCGGCCTCGAGCGCATCCCGCGCAGCACCCAACGCGCCGAAGGTAATTCCGAAGCGTGCCTCGTTGAGGCACATGAAGGGGCCCTTGAGGCCGGGATTCTCCGGAAGGAGGGCATCGGCAGGCACGCGCACGCCGTCCAAAGAAATGTCGCACTGGATGGACGCGCGCATGGACAGCTTCTGTGTAATCGGCGTCGCGGTAAAGCCCCGCGTATCTGTGGGCACGATGAACCCGCGCACCGTGCCGTCGACCTTCGCCCAAATAATCGCAACCTGGGCCACGCTAGCCAGGCCAATCCAGCGCTTGGCGCCGTCGATGACCCACTCATCACCGTCCCGGCGCGCCGTGGTGAGCATGTTCGCCGGGTCCGAACCGGCGGTCGGCTCCGTGAGCCCGAAGCAACCGATGACCTCACCCCGCGCCATACGCGGCAACCACTGCTGCTTTTGTTCCTCCGAGCCATGCTTATAAATCGCGGACATCGCCAGCGACCCCTGCACCGAGCCCACCGTGCGAATGCCGGAGTCGCCGGCCTCGAGCTCCTGCATTGCCAGCCCGTACTCCACCGCCGTCTTACCCGGGCAGCCGTAGCCGTCCAGGTGCATGCCGAACAGTCCCTCTTCCGCGAGCTCCTTGAACAGCTCAGTAGGAACAATCGCCTCCTCAAACCACTGCGCGATGTTGGGCTTAATCCGCGCCTCCACGAAGGCACGCACGCGGTCGCGCGTCGCGATTTCCTCGGGGCTGAGCAGCCTTTCTACATTGACGAGATCCGTAGGAGTAGTCATGCGTCACATTCTAACTACACTGAGCGCTGTCTCACACGATTTCTGCCCGCACCGCCTCCGCCATCGCCTGCTGCCCCGCCGCCGTGGGGTGCATGGGGTACGAGCCCGTGGCCTCGCCCGTGAAATCCACCCACGGCTCCGCCGAGCACCCAGTGTGCTCCCCCGCGCCCGCCGGCATCACGTACGTCGCGCCATGCCTCTCGGCGGCCGCGCGCACTTCCCCGTTGATGCGATTGATCTGCTCCGCGAGCCACGCCGCGTCGGGCACGTCCGTACATGCGTCGTTGAGCAACGGCATGTACCCCGTGGCGACGACGCGCGCACCCGGTGCTCGTTGTTCAATCGCCACGTACACATCGTCCAGCCGCGCTGGCAGCTCTTCAAGCTCGCCCGCCACCTTCTCGCGCAGCCCCGCCGGGCACGCGTTCTCGAAGCACCGCGTCATGTCGATGAAGCTCACATCGTTGCCACCGATGCTCAGCGTCACCAGGTCCGTCTCTTCCCCCAGCGCCGCCACCTGCGGCGAGCCTTCCGATGCCGCCGTCCCCAACGCCGTCTTCTCCCCCACGTCCGCGGTCACGGCGCCTTGGCACGACGCGTTGACGAAATCTTCCACTCCCAGCGCGTCCGCAAGGAGAACAGGGTACGAATCCGCCGCGACGGCACAGGGGTCGCCGGGATCCGTGACAGCGCGCGAACCCATCGCGGCGTAGGAATCCCCGAGTGCGACATAGTGCACCGGCTCAGGCGCGGACGCCGACTCCGACACGCTCGGCGACGGACTGGTTGAACAACCGCCCAGCGCCACGCATGCGAGCGCGACGAGTAGGCGGCGGCGCATCACGATTACCGGAAGGTACCGCGGAAGTAGTACTTGGGTCGCGCCACGGACGGTGCCGCAACGTCGATACCCAAAGAATTTGCGGCGGCCTGGGGCCAGCTGGGGTTGTAGAGTGCAGCACGGCCGACAGCGACGGCATCGGCAGTCTCGGAGCTCACCAGGTAGCTAGCCAGGCGGGGATCGGTAATCATGCCCACCGCGATGGTCGGGATGTCTGCCTCCTCGCGGACCATACGTGCGAAAGGCGCCTGGTAGCCGGGGCCCGTCGGAATATCCGTTATGACATTGCCGCCCGTGGAGACGTGCATGACGTCCACGCCGCGTTCCTTGGCGGCACGGGCAAGTTCCACCGTGTCAGCCACGCGCCAGGAATGAGCGTCGTCTTCAAGCCAGTCCGTGGCGGAGACGCGCATGATGAGCGGGGTCTCCTCGGGAACCGCGGCGCGGATCGCCTCGATGACCTCGAGTGCCAACAGCTGGCGGTTCTCGCCATAACGATCAGTGCGCTGATTCGAGATAGGATCGAGAAACTGGTGAATGAGGTAGCCGTGCGCGCCGTGAATTTCCAAGGCGTCAAAGCCCGCATCCACAGCTCGGCGCGCGGCTGCGGCAAATGCCTGCGGAATGGCCGCGACCTCCTCGGTCGTCAGCTCGCGAGGCACGGCGAATCCCTCACCGAAAGAGATAGCGGACGGCGCGACCGGCTCCCAGCCGCTCTCGCTTTCTGGCACCGTGCCGTTCGGCTGCTCCGGCAACATGGGATATGTCGAGGCCTTGCGGCCAGCGTGACCCAATTGAATACCGGCCTTAGCACCCATCGCATGGATGATGTCCGTGACCTGCGACCACGCGGCGACCTGTTCGTCGTTCCAGATACCAGCATCACGCGGGGAAATGCGGCCCTCTGGCACGACGGCAGTGGCCTCCGCGATGACCAGCCCGAAACCACCAGCAGCACGCGCACCATAATGCACGCGGTGCCACTGCCCCACCACGCCATCTTCGGCGTCTACCGCGTATTGGCACATGGGCGGCAGGACCACACGGTTCTTCAGTTCCAGGTCGCGAATGGTCCAAGAGCTAAACAAAGTGTTCGACATTGGCGCCAGGTTACCACCGGAATGCGCCACCGCTACGAGCGTGATGCTGGGATTAAAACAGCGGAATCCCCGGTTGCTCCGCAAGCTCCGCACGCAGCGACGGATTCGTCATGATGCACAGCCCTGCAGCAGTAAAACGCACGCCGCCCAGTGGACTGGACGAGGTAAAGAACTTCGCGCACTGGTCCACCTTGCCGAAGGCACCCGGGTACACGTCGCTCGGCGAGCCCATCGAATATACCGACGCCACCGACATCGCGACCGGGTCGCCGCGGAGCGCATTCGAACTCCCCTTAATGCCGGTCCACAGCACGGCGCCCAGCGGATCGGTGCTCCACTGGTCGCGTTCCTGTTGCGTCATATCGGACGATTGAGCAGTCGCAATTGGGGAAGAAAGGGCAATGACCGAGGAAGCTGCGGTGAGAACCACCATGAGAACAGAACGCATACGTCGGGCGTAACTAATGACAGTGAGCTTCACTGGGGTTTGAAGAATCGAGCGCAGTCTCGCATTTTCTCTTTCCCTCAAAACTCGATGCAGATTTGCTGCCAGCGGCGAAGAATGTCCCCGGAGCCCATGGCTCACGGGGACATTCTAGACTTTGACTTTTAATGAATCACGCTACGCGTGCTGCTCAGCACGGTCATGCTCGGGAATTACCGTGCCAAAGCACCACCCCGCTACGAAGAGTGCGGGCACACCGGCAAGGATGATGCCAGCGATGAGGGTGCTATCGACCAAGACCGAGAGGTTGGAGGCAACGAGGTAGAGCGCCACGGCAAGTCCCACGGCGGACAGCTGCGGGGCAATGGTGCTCTGCCAGAGGTTCAAATTCAGATCCTGGCGCCCACGGAAGAACGCGATGATAGCTGCGCTGGTGAGCAGCATGAGAACGACAATGCTGAATGTCGCTACGCCAGAGAACCACGTAAAGACTTGGAGCACTGGGTCGAGTCCAACCAGGGCACATGCGAGGACGAGGACGCTGGCAGTAAGAGACTGCACCAGAGACGACAGGTGTGGGGATTCGTACGTGTCGTGCACGCGGCGCAGCTGACGCGGCAGGCCGCGCTTGTGTGAAATGGCATGTTGGTAGCGTGCAAGCACGTTGTGGAAGCTCAGAACCGCGGCGAAGAGACTGGTAATGAGGAGGACCTGAACCACGTGTCCGGCCCAGGGACCGAGGTAGTGCACGGCGGTGGCCATAACGAGGCCTTCGGGATCCTCGGACGCGGCGGCCACGACGGCATCGGTTCCCCACGCTTGGACGATGGCCCATGCGGAGACGGTGTAGAAGATTCCGATGATAGCGACGGAGATATACGTGGCGCGCGGGATCACGCGGTCTGGATCCTTGGCCTCTGCGCGGAATACGGTGGTAGCTTCGAATCCGATGAAGCCAGCAAGGGCGAGCATGAGTCCGATGCCCGGAGCGCCGGAGCCGATGGCGTCCGGCGTGAAGGACTCGAGGTTTAGGCTCTGAGCGGCTGCGCCGCGCCCCACCACGAAGACGTCGATGAGGACGACGATGGCGATCTCGGAGATGAGCAGAACACCTAGCGCTTTGGACGACAGCTCAATGCGGCGATAGCCCAGAAAGCCCACCACGGCGACCATCGCGAGGGTGTAGATCCACCAGGGCAGCGCGATAATTGGCGCGCACAGCGCGGCCAGCGACGCCCCGAGGTAGCCGTAGACCGAGAGCTGAATCGTGGTGTACGTCAGCAGGGCAAGGTACGCGGTACCGATTCCGGGTTTGCGGCCGAAGGCGGCTTCGACATAGGAGTAGAAGGCACCGGGCTCGGCGAGGTGTTTGGACATCGTCGTCAGCCCGACGGAGAAGAGGCCTAAGAGAATGGCGGAGACGGCGTACATGGCAGGGTACCCCGGACCGTTGCCGAGAGCGATCCCCAGCGGAAGCGCGCCGGCGATGACAGTGAGTGGGGCGGCAGCAGCGACCACCATGAATACGATGGAACCGGTACCGAGGCTGCCTGCGTGTAATTCAGTATTGGGTGACTCGACCCTTGGGCGCGAGAGTGTAATAGACATAAGAGGCTTCCTTAGAAAGAAGTAACGCGGGCCCGTGTGGACCCGCGTGGTGGTTTATGCTGGCACGGCGTGAGTGTGCGCCGCGATGGAAAACTCTTCCGCGTTATACAGCGGCGGAGTCTGGCCGAGCGCCAGCTGAGCACACAACTGGCCGTAGATGGGGGCGAACTTCATCCCACGTCCGCTCATCCCAGCGGCGACGGTCACGGCGCCAAACGTGTCGATGATCGGTGTGTTGTCGGCAGTGAAGCCGTCGTGGTGCACAGAGGCGCGCGGCACGCCCTCGAAGAAGCCCGGTATGGACGAGCGTACGTCTGCGCTGGCCTCGGACAAATAGTCCTGCGGAACCGTAAGGTCCAAGTCGGCAACGCTATCGTAATCGGGGCCCATCGACCCGTTGGTGACCTTGACGCTGTAGCCGTCCAAGCTGGGCGCACCGAAGGTGTGATGTAGCGTGCCGTCCGGATCGCGCATGTCACGCAGGAAGACAGGCAGGCTGGTGGGAGTAAAGGAATCGATGTGTTCCGGGGCGAACCACGTGAGGAAGACACGCCGGACGTTGATGAGACGTGCGGTCTCCTCCACAAGCTGTCCAGTCCACGAACCGGCGGTGCAGATAACGCGCTTGGCCACAATAAGCCCCGCCTCCGTTTCTATAATCACGCCCTTTGCTGTGTAATCAAGGCTCAACACCGGCGTGTTATCCATGATTTCTGCACCGAGTTTCTCCGCCTGCTTTTGCGCAGTCGCCACCGCCAGCTCGGGGCGAATTCCGCCGCCGTTGGGGTCGACGATGCCGACGTCGTCCGGCAGGTAGTCGAACTGCGGGTAGCGCTCGCGAAGTTCCTCGCCCGAGAGCATTTCGTAGTCCAGATCGTGCTTGTCGATGGCGGCGAGAGTAGCCGCGATTTCCGAGCTATCGGCCGCGCCGATGCTCAAGGCGCCGGCTGGCACGAACACGTCACGGCCGGAGAGCTCGTTGAGCTCCAGCCACAACGGCCGCGCGGCGCGAGCCAGTTCGATGTACTTATCCCCTTCCTTGAGCGCCATGCGGTACAGGCGCGATTCGCCAGCATAGGAGCCGAACGGATGCAACCGACCGAACTGCTCCAGACCGAGGATCGATGTCCCCTCCGGGGCCGCGCCAGCGAGTTGCCAGAGGGCCATCGATCCCACGGATCCCAGGCCGACAACCGCGTAGTCAACGTCGCGAATCACATTGCTCATCGTCGTACCCTTCCTACGCCAGCGCCGGCTCGTCCCAGAAGGTGAGCATGCTGCCGATGCCCCTCTCCCGCGCCCGGTCGTAGCACTCCTGCGCCCAAGCCACGTCTTCGACGGGCATTCCGCCCACGGACATGATGATGATATCTTCGTCGTGAGTCCGACCCACGGACTTTCCCGCGGCGACCTCGCGCACGACGTCTGCGATGTCCTCCACCTTACCGTCCGGCAATGCACCGGACTTTTCCATCTGTAGGAACTTATTGCCGATAATGCCGACGGTCTCGAAAGCATCGGGGGCGTATTCTTCCTGCCATGCTTCGTAGAGGCCGCGGTAATCGACAAGCAAGCGCACGCCGTCGCTGGCCAAGAACTCATCGTCCATGTTCGTCATCGCTGGCAGCGCCACAAAAGCCCCGGGCTTGAGCCATTCGTGTTTGAGGAACGGGTAGTTCTCCGAGCCTGCTGGCGCTGTGGTCGTCACGGTGACGAGATCCGAACCTCGCACTGCTTGTTCTTCGGTATCAACGATGACAATGTTCTTAATCTGCGGCACCTCGCGACGTACCCACTCCACAAAGCTTTCAAGCGATGCCTGACCGCGGCCCTTGATCTTCACCGTATCGAGAAGCGGGCATACCGCCGCAAAGGATGCCACGGCAGTCTTGCCCATCACGCCCGGGCCGACCACGCCGGCGACCTTCGCGTCCGGTCGCGCAAAATACTTGGCGCCCACACCCGGCACCGCACCTGTGCGATACGCGGAAATTAGGTTTGCGCTCATCATCGCCTTGGGCGCGCCGGTCACCGTGTCGTTGAGAATGAACGTGTGGATGGAGCGCGGCAGACCCACCACGCGGTTCTCCACGTTCGAGCCATACCACTTCACGCCCGTCGCGCGAAAGCGACCGCCAATGTACGCCGGCATCGCCATAAAGCGGCGATCCGGGCCGTCTGCGGGCATCCCCTCGTGCACCGGTGCTTCGGGAAAGGAGACCATCGCGCCGTGCGAGGCACCGTTGGCTCCCGCCATGCGGAAATCACCTTCGCCGAGGCAGCGGAAGACTTCTTCCATCGTCTCCACACAGGCCGCCATATCCGTCACACCCGCGGCCACCATGTCCTGCTCGCTGAGGAACAATGTCCCGATATGCGCCGCAGAATCTACAGAAAACGCCGAGGCGGGGATGGGAGCTGCAATCGTCGTCGTCATGTACGTGCCCTTCTTTCATATCCGGTTTGCGATATATTTATTTCTATCGCATGACAGGTACTCTAGAGTGGAGCTTTCTATAGGTCAATAGAAACTAGGTCTTTTCATTCAAAATGCAGGCCAAGGGCCCAAGGCGGGCATGTGGCCACCACGAAAAACACGAAAGCCGCCTCAAAGAGGCGGCACGTGCAACAACGACTAAATCTGATGCTCCCCACTCAACAATTGCTCCACCGACTTAGCGCCACCGGCGGCGGCGAACTCGGCGCGGGTGGCATCGAGAAGCTCGGGATCGGCGAGAACGTCGAAGGCAGTCTGGGCGAGCCCCACGGCGGCATCGGCAGCGGCGGTGCGGGCGTTGTCGCTGATAGCCCATTCGCGGAAGGCTTCGGTATGCAGGGCGACATCGTCGGGCGAGACCTTGATAACGGGGTGGATACCGGGCACAAGGTGCGAGACGTTGCCAAAGTCCGTGGACGCAGCGAGGGTCTCCGGAACGACGCCGGCAGGCAAGGCAACACGGCCGCGCAGGGACTGCGTGCGCGCCCACCGCTGTGCGAGGGCCTCGTTGTTGCGCACCGGCAGTGACATGGGATTGAGGTCCCACTCGACGCGGTAGCCGCAGCCGGACATGAGTGCGGCACCCTGCATGATGTCGTCGACGCGGCGGGACAAATCGAGGAGGGTTTCCACCTCACCCGAGCGCACGTAGAGGTTGAGCGAGGCATGCCGCGGGATGACGTTGGGTGAATCGCCGCCGTCCTCGATAATCGCGTGGAGCCTATCCCCCGGCGGCATCTGTTGGCGCAAAAGTCCGAGGCCCTGGTATGCGAGTGTTGCAGCATCGAGCGCGTTGCGCCCCATGAATGGGCTTGCGGAGGCGTGCGCGGGCACGCCCTCAAACGTGATGGTGGCGCTGCGACGTCCCAGCCACACGTGTGAGGCGATGTCGTAGCCGAAGCCGTGGACCATCATCGCGCAATCGACGCCGTCAAAGGCGCCGCCGCGAATCATGTATTCCTTGCCCGTATGGCCCTCTTCGGCCGGGGTCCCCAGCACGACGATGCGCCCCGCGGGCACCGTCTCCATCCGCTGCAGCGCCGCGGTGAGCGCGAGGAACGCGCCCACGCCCGCGGCCGCAATGATGTTGTGGCCGCACGCATGACCGATGCCAGGCAAGGCGTCGTACTCGGCGAGGATAGCGACGGTGGGGTGCTTACTTTCGTCGAAATCGGGGCTTTGCCAGGACGCCTCAAAGGCGGTCTCCACGCCGTAGGCACCGCGCGTGACGGTGAAGCCGCGTTCTTCGATAATGTCCGCGAGCAAGGCGCAGCTGCGGTATTCCTCGAAGGCGGTCTCCGGATGTGCGTGAAGATCCGCCACGATGTGGTTGAGGGTGTCCGTGAGTTCGTCTGCGCAGCTCGCAATGAGCTCCCACGCTGCAGTGGGTGCGGTGGGGGCGACGGCGGCCTCAATGACGCGCTCGATATCGCCCTCGAGCTGACGATGCATCGCGTCGAGGTACGCCGTCGACGGCGGGGTGGGATGTTCTTCAGGTGAATCAGCCATGCATTATCCCTCGATCATAATTCCGTTGCCCGGCCCCAGCGGCAGGTCCGCGTAGAACCAGATGGCGAGCAGGATGGCCCATGCCGTGAAGAACGGGATGACGAAAGGAATAAGACGCGACATCAGCGTGCCCAGGCCCGCCTTCGGTTCGTAGCGCTGGAGAAGGCCCAGCATAACAATCATGTACGGGTTAAGCGGGGTGATGATCTGCGTCGCGGAGTCACCCACGCGGAACGCGGCCTGAATGAACGCTGGCTCATAGCCCAGCAGCGCGAACATCGGGACGAAGACGGAGGCCATGAGCGTCCACATGGACGAACCTGAGATGATAAGCAGGTTGAGCAGCGAGGCCAGCACAATGAACGCGAGGACCGCCGGGAAGCCGGTGAGCCCGATGGATTCGAGGAAGGCCGCGCCATGGACCGCCGTGAAGGTACCGATGCCGGTCCATGCGAAGAGTGCGACGAACTGGCCAAGGATGAACGCGAGGACGAGGAAGGACAGCATGTCCTTGAGCGAGCCAATCATCATGTCCACGACGTCCTTGACGTTCTTCACCGTGCCCACGATGCGGCCGTAGACGATGCCCATGACAAGGAAGCAGAGGAAGACGATGAAGACAATGGAGCTCAGAAGCGGCGACTTGGGCAAGTAACCGCCCGTCTCGTTGCGCCACGGGGAGTCCGGGATGAGCGCAGCGAAGAGGATAACCGCGGTGATGACGACGGCCGCGAGGACCGAGAAGATGAGGCCACGCATTTCCTGCTTGGACAGTTCGGCACTGAGCTCTTCGCCGTTTTCGTCGCGGTCGCCGCGCTTGGCGGCCTCCTCCGGGTTGATGTGCTCCTCGGTAGGGACCTCCTGCTGCCACATGCGCTTCTCAATGACCTTGTCGATGATGAAGCCGGCCACGATACCGAGGACAATCGAGCTCGTGATGTTGAAGAAGTAGTTACTCACCGCATTGACGTCCGCGAACTCAAAATTCGGCAGCGTCTGCATGACGGCGTTGGTGATTCCGGCGAAGAGGGCATCCAAACTCGTGGGCACGAGTGCCGTGGAGTAGCCCGCGCCGACGGCCGCGAAGCCGCCGATGAGCCCCGCGACCGGGTGGCGGCCCGCCGCCTTAAAGACCATCGCGGCGAGCGGCGGCACGACGACGAACGCGGCATCCGCCATGACGGACGCAGTAACACCGATGACGCCGACCGCGTACGGCAGCAGCGTGGGATGCGCCGAGCCGAAGAGCTTGCGAATGAGCGCGGAGAGCATTCCGGAGCGCTCCGCCACGCCGACCGCCAGCAGGATGGGCAGCACCGTGAGCAGCGGCGGGAAACCAATGTAGTTCTCGCCCAGCGTCGTGGTGAACCACGCCATGCCTTCGCCCGTAAACAGGCCCTTGATGGCCAGTTCCTCATCGCTGCCCGGCACCATGACCTTCGTGCCGTTCCACGCGAGGATAGACGAGGCTACCGCCGTGATGACGTAGAGAATGAGGAAGATAGTAAACGGCTCGGGCAGCTTGTTGCCCACTGCCTCCACGCCGTTGAGGAACTTATCGAGCCAGCCGCCCGATTGTCGTTGCGCGGCCTTCTTCTGGGAACGGTCCTCGGCGCGCGGCGTGCCTTCGGATGTCGGTGTTGCCATGGCTGGCTCCTTACATTCAGAGTCAATGACGTGACGGTAGAGACGAACTTCTTTCAATGTGATGCAAATTACTAACTATGTGCATGACTATAACCGACATCGCGCCGAAGTGTGCGAATTCTGCGAAGTTCTCTCCCCCATCACATCGCCCACTCCTCCCCGCCCGCACGTCAGGAGTTCCACATTGGAAGGAGAACCCTTCAGTAGAAGAAGTACGCAATGACATTTCAGTGGGACACCAAGGCTAAGGTCGCGATCATCGCGGGCGGCGGCGCGGGCATCGGGAAACTCCCCATCCCGATAGATAGTCTGGGCGAAAGGTGTGCCCCAGCGGGGAGAGGCATCCGTGACGTGGACAATGCGCAGCACGTACGGCATGACTACACATCGCACGGTAAATGGCCCTTCCAAGAAGGCCATAGCCGCAGGTCGCGCTCTTCGCGGAGAAAAGCGCAACCTGCGGCTATGGCCAACCTCAATGGGCCAAGTAGCGACTAGGAACTACCGGCTCGCGACTTCCAGCAGCTCCAGCACATGCTGGTACTCGTGTCCAGTCGCACGCGACAGACCGAGCTCGCAGGTGCGGTTGAGCGAGGCGTGGTGCGCGGAGTCGATCTCCGCGACCTCCTTCGCCTCCTCGCGCGTCGCCGAGGCGGTGAGCTCCGGGTGGAGCATGCCGCGGTCGCCGGCGTAGCCACAGCAGTTCCAATCCGCGGGGATGTGGACCTCGCGGGCGGCGGCCTTGGCGACGGTCTCGAGATCACCGATGATGTCGAGGTGCTTCGAGGAGCACGTCGGGTGCAGCGTAATCGAGGAGACCTTGTGCTTGACCTCAAGGGTGGGCAGGATGTGTTCCACCGTGAAAGCCACGGCATCGATGACGGTCAGGCCCGCGGCTTCGGCCATGGCCTTGAAGCCTTCGGAGCAGGAGGAGGCATCGGAAAGCACGGGCAGGCGGCCGTGATCCGTGGCGGCCATGAGGGAGGCTTGGACGCGCTTTTCCATGATCTCGTGGCCCTTCTTCATGCCCTTCGAGGTCCACGGAGTGCCACAGCAGAGCGCGTCGATGTCCTTGGGCACGCGGAGGCTCACGCCGGCGCGCTCGGCGAGGGCCACGAAGGCATCAGTAGCGCCGACGCCCGAGCCAGACGGGCCGAACATGGTGTTGACGCAGGCTGGGACGTAGACGGCGATAGGCTCGCCCGGCGCGCCGACGTGCTCACCCAGACGCGAGCGCAGCTTGCCGCCCTTGCCCAGCTCCGGCTGGTACTCGGGCATGATGTCCTCGCCCACCAAGGCACGTGCGACATCGGTGACCTTTTGTACCAGGCCAGTAGGCAGGACGTTGACGCCGGTCAAAGCCGCCGATGCCACCGTGGGCACCGCCGGCCACGCCTTCGCCGCCCCAGCCCACGCGGCACGGGTAACTTCTTGCTTGGCGCCGGTGCGCTGGGAGCGCAGCTTCTTCACGAACTTGCCGGTGTCGATGCCCACGGGGCAGGCGGTAACGCACATGGAGTCGACCGCACAGGTGTCGATGCCCTGGTACTCGTAGGCCTCGGCGAGCTCGTTGGCATCCTCTTCGCGGCCTTCGGCGCGGGCCTTGGCCATGGCGCGGCGCACGACGATGCGCTGGCGCGGAGTCATGGTGAGGTTGCGCGACGGACAGACCGGCTCGCAGTAGCCGCACTCGACACAGCGGTCGATGTCGATTTCGACTTCGTGGTTGAGCTTGATGTTGCGGATATGGGCCTCCGGGTCATCGTCGATGATGACGCCCGGGTTCATGGTGCCGCGCGGGTCGGCGGCGCGCTTGAGCTCCAGGTGTACGTCGTAGAGCTCGTCGCCGTACTGGCGGCGCACATAGGGCGCCATGGCGCGGCCGGTGCCGTGCTCGGCCTTGAGGTTGCCGCCGGCGGCGAGGATGAGGTCGACCATGCCCTCGTTGAAGTTGTTGTAGCGGCCCAGTGCCTCGTCGCCTTCGAAACGGTCCGTGAGCAGGAAGTGGATATTGCCGTCCTTGGCGTGGCCGAAGATGACGGCGTCGTCGTAGCCGTACTTTTTGAACAGCTCCTGGAGGGACTCACACGTCGGCGCAAGATCCGGAACTGGCACCACGACGTCCTCGAGGAGTGCGGTGGTGCCGGACTTACGAGCGCCGGCGACGGAGGCATAGAGGCCGTTGCGGAAGGCCCACGCCACCGCGCGGTCCACGCGGTCCTGGGAGAACTCCGCTGGTGCGCGCAGCGGCAGCTCACGCAGGAGCGCCGAGCCCTTGTCCTGGAGGCAGCGTAGTTCCTCTTCCTCGTTGGCGTGATACTCGATGAGCAGCGCGGCCTGCTTGTCCACGTCGAAGCCCGTGATTGCCGCAGGCACGCCCTTCAATTCCTGGCCCACGCGGATGGACGAGGAGTCCATGAGCTCCAGCGTCGCAGCGCCAGAATCCAGCAGATCCGGCAGTGCGCGCGTCGCGGAATCCAGGTCGTCGAAGACCGCAACCGTGGTGGTGGCGAACTTCGAAATCGGCACGGTGCGGAAGACAGCCTCCGCGACGAAGGCGAGGGTTCCCTCGGAGCCGATGAGCAGGTGCTCGAAGAGCTTGACCGGCTCGTCGAAGTCGAGGAAGGAGTTCAGGCCGTAGCCCATCGTGTTCTTCAGCCCGAAGTGGCGGCGGATGATGTCCACGGACTCCGGGTTGTCGTTGACCCGGCGGCGCAGGCGCTCCAGAGTCTCCACGAGCTCCGGCTCCTGGGCCTTGAACTGCGCGTTGGCGTCCTTGTCCGCAGTGTTGATCATCGTGCCGGACGGCAATATGAACGTCATGGATTCGAGCGTGCGGTACGTGTTGAATTCGGTGCCACACGCCATGCCGGACGAGTTATTCGCGACGACGCCGCCGATGGTCGCAGCCGAGCTCGAGGCCGGGTCCGGTCCAAGCTTGTAGCCCCACAGCTGCAGGCGCGCATTGACTTGGCGGACTGTCGCGCCCGGCTGCACGCGCACGCGCTTGCCTTGGTCGAGGACCTCGATGTCTTTGAAGTGGCGGCGGGTATCGACCAGAATGCCGTCACCCGAGGCCTGACCGGCCAGGGATGTGCCGCCGGAGCGCAGCGTCACCGGCTTAGCATCGCGCGCGGCGGCTTTGAACACCGCGGCGACCTCGGCCGCGTCTTTCGCGACGACGACGACCTCCGGCATGTTGTAGTAGTGAGAAGCGTCCGAAGCGTACTTCACGCGCTCTACGAGCTGCGTGCGAACATCCTCGGCGGGCAGGGACTTATCCAAAACGGGCATGGTCATATGCTTCATAGTAGAAGCTCACACCTGCTTGAACGATAAAGTACTGCCTTAGTTTTACCCCGCTTAGGGGAGCTGCCGCAGAGCCGCTTGTGGCCTTCTGCGTCTAGCCCAGCCCCTGCGCCGTCCAACCCGTGGGCATCACGTGCGTGTCGAGCAACGACTCGACCACACCGGCTTGGCCCGAGTTCACAATCTTGTCTGCCTGCGTGAAGAGGTTCTCTTCCTCTTTGTCGTTGTGTTTGCGCAGTTGCTCGGCCAACTCCGAGCCCAGCCCCTGCAGCGTGACTGCATCTTGTGCACCGCCAAGCTCCCCATCGATGTGGTCGAGCACCAACCACATCTGGGCGTGCTCCCGCGTCGAGGTCACCGCCCGCACGGAGCACGGCCCAGTGGCAACATGGGTATATGCCCTCGCCTAGCCTTATTGTCCTCGCCACCTTCGCCGCCCCACTTACCGATGCCCCCGGCCAAGCCTTTAGCCGTTGCTACAACCCCGCCCCGGCGTATCCGGCTAACCGCCGAGCCGCACTGACCGGGCAATATCCGCAGCGAGAAGCGACGAAGCGAATCACCGACGTATTCGCCGAGGCTGGCTGGACCGTCACCGAGGATCCCACCGCGCAACACGCTGGGCCCACATTCCTCTTGTTGGAAGAACCCGACCCCGCGATTCTCATAGACCTGCTCGACACGAACCCACAGTGCGTGCTGGCAGCCGTGACGCTCACAGGCGACCACACGACGATGTCGTTGCACTGGCCTGGCGTTGCCGAGGATGGCGACTGCGCCGAGCTCGTCTCGCCCCTTGATCTGGCACCGACGCTCGCGGCCATCGCCGGACTCGACGTGCGCCCTAACGCGCGCCTGTCCTTCGACGGACTCAATCTCGTGCCCGTCCTGCGCTACGGCGCGGCGGGACACGCGGCCCTGTTCTTTGACAACGGCATCCGCACCATCGACGCCTCTCTCATCGACGGCGAGGCCCACCCCGAAAGCCTGCGCGCGGCGCTCCAGGACGAATGGGACACCTGGCGCGGCTTTATGGGGTTCGGACCGCTGCAGTAGCGAGAGAGCAGTAACTAGATGGCCGGGCCCTCGGGGATTACCCACCACATGAGGGCGTAGGCCAACACTCCGGAGAACCCCATGAGGGTCAGCACGATGAAGATGATGCGAACCACAGCGGGGTCAACGTTGTAGGTCTCCGCGATGCCGCCGCAAACGCCTGCGACATAGCGGTCGGTCATCGAACGAGTAAGCCGGTTGTTCATGGTGGTCTCCTTGCTAGCTGTCCTGCCTAGTGTTGTCTGACACTTTTTATTCAACTCGAAGTAGAAGCCGTGCACATCCGGATTTACCCTGATTTCCACCCTGAACTTTACTCGCCGCACTTGCCGCCTCGTGTCCGGGCGACACGCTACGCTGGTGCCCAACGTAATTGATCTGTTGAAAGGACCCTCATGACCCGCGCACACGGCCTGCCTGCCCCTTCCCCCACCTCGTACGCGGTGGTAACCGGCGCCTCCCAGGGCATCGGCAAGGCAATGGCCACGGACCTGGCCTCGATGGGCTACAACACGATCCTCGTCGCGCGCCGCGAGGCCGTACTGGAATCCATCGCAGCCGAGCTGCGCGGCTTCGGTGTGGAGTCTGAGGCGTTTGCCGCCGATCTTTCCGATGCCGCCGATGTCGACCGCCTCATTGCCCGCATGGGCGAGCTCGAGGTCACCATCCTTATCAACTCCGCGGGCATCGCGAGCTTCGGCAAGTTCATGGACCAGGACTGGGACTACGAGACCAAGCAGTTCGCGCTCAACGGCACAGCCGTCCACCGGCTCACCCGCGCAGCGCTCGAGCAGATGCTGCCGCGCCGCCGCGGTGCCATCTGCAACGTCGGCTCGGCGGCCGGCAACGTCTCCATTCCCAACAACGCGACGTACGTGTTTACCAAGGCCGGCGTCAACGCGTTTACAGAAGCACTGCACTACGAGCTCAAGGACACCGGCGTGACCTGCACGCTGCTGGCGCCGGGACCCGTGCGCGACGCCGTCGTTCCCGAGGAAGAGCAGTCCATCGTGGACAAGGTCGTGCCGGACTTCCTGTGGACCACGTACGAGTCCTGCTCGGCCGAAACGTTGAAGGCCATGGCGCGCAACCAGCGCCGCGTGGTCCCCGGCCCGTTGTCGAAGCTCATGAACCTGGCCGGCCAGGTCGTGCCCACGCCTATCGCCGCGCCGGTCATCGGCAGTTTCTACGCGAAAATGGCTTAAGGACGACTACTCCCCGCGGCGCTGGGGGCGCGGCGGGGAGTAGAACGGGGGCATCGGCAAGCTAGACGTTTTCGGGGGCCGTGCGCTCGGTGGCGCGCACGTCCGCTGCGAACCCTTCGCGCGCGGCCTTGCGCTCGGTCCAGAAGCCCGCATTCTTGATGCCCAGCGCCTCCGGATCGAACTGCGGATCGAGCCCCTGCTTCTTCTGCGCGCTGTAGTCCTTGAGAGCCTTGAGGGCCGGGACCTGCAGGAAGAGAATGGCCACGATGTTCAGCCACGCGGTAGCGCCGACTCCGATGTCGCCCAGCGCCCAGGCCGCGCCCGGCGTCGTGGATGCACCGATGACCACCGAGACGATGATGAGCACGCGCAACAGCCACACGAGCGCGCGGCGGGCGGTGCGGTTCTTCACCCAGCGATTGAAGTAGGTCAGGTTGGTCTCTGCCATGTAGTAGTACGCAAGCACCGTTGTAAAGGCGAAGAATGCGATAGCGATGGCGACGAAGGTCGGGCCCACGCCGTGGAAGGCAGAGCTCATGCCCTCCTGCACGAAGCCAGGGCCGACGGGAATGCCCTCTGCCAACGAGCCTGCGTAGCGCACCGGGCCGTCCTCGGATTCGCCCTCGAAGACCTTGTACATGTCGGTCGAGATGATGATGAACGCGGTCGCGGAGCACACGAAGAGCGTGTCGATGTAGACCGCAAAGGCCTGGACGAAACCTTGCTTCGCCGGGTGGGAAACCTCAGCTGCGGCGGCGGACTGCGGGCCGGTGCCCTGGCCGGCTTCGTTGGAGTAAATACCGCGCTTAACACCCCACATAATCGCCACGCCGAGCATGCCGGAGAAGCCAGCTTCCATGTTGAATGCGGAGCGGAAGATCAGCCCGAAGACGTGCGGGATGTCGGAGAAGTTCATGAACAGGATGACCACGGCGATGATAATGTACGCCGCCGCCATAAACGGCACGACAACGGAGGCGAAGTTGGCAATGCGCTTCACGCCACCGATGATGATGATGGCGAGGATGCTGGCAAGGACCACCGCAGACCACGTGAAGTCGATGCCCCACGCATTGTTGACCGCTGCCGCCACGCCGTTGGCCTGGATTCCCGGCAGGAAGTAGCTGGTGGCGAGAATCATCGAGATCGCGAACACGACGCCATAGATGAGCATGAATGGAGCAGCCTTGGTGTGGCTGTACGCCTTTTCGATGTAGTACGCCGGACCACCGCGGTACTCGCCAGTATCGCGGTCCTGTTCCTTATAAATCTGCGCGAGCGTACATTCCACGAAGGACGTCGCCGAGCCGAGCAGCGCCACCGCCCACATCCAAAACACCGCGCCTGGGCCGCCGAAGGCGATAGCCGTGGCCACGCCCGCGATATTGCCCACGCCGACGCGCCCAGCCAGCGAGATCATCAACGACTGGAATGATGAGACACCGTTTTCGGATTTCTCGCCGTGGACGAGCTGGCGCAGCATGTCCGGGATACACCGGATCTGCAGGAATTTCGTGACGAGGGTGAAGTAAATGCCAGCCCCCAAGCAAAGGAAGACGAGTGCTGGCGACCAAATAATTGAATTGAGTGAGTCTAAAAACGCTGACATTGCGGGCTCCTATTCAAGTGAGTCCTCATCCAGAGAAGGGCGATGAGTTGATAACGATAATGCACCAACAGTTAAGAAAAACTGAGCTAGATAACGAATTTTCTCTTACATGTTTCACTCCGCAATATGCGATTAGTTGTGATATGCAGCACGTTTGGACTCAGGCTGCGTCGAAAACGTTGAACACAACGCCCCGCTTTGGGGGTAAGACACGGGGGCTACAATGGTTGCCATGACTCAAGCTGACATCGCCCCCAAGCATGACCGCCTCGTGTGGATTGACCTCGAGATGACTGGCCTGGATACCTCGCGCCACGTCATCGTGGAAGTCGCCGCCATCATCACCGACGGCAACCTCAACGTGGTGGGCGAAGGCTTGGACCTCGTCGTCCACGCCACCGAGGAAGAACTGGCCGAGATGGATGACTTCGTCACCAATATGCACTCCTCCAATGGGCTGCTCGACGAGATTCGCGCCTCGCAGGTGACGGTGCGCGAGGCGGAGGATGCCGTGCTGGCGCTCATCGCAGAGCACTGCGATCCAGAGCACCCCGCTCCCCTGGCCGGCAACTCCATCGCCACAGACCGTTCCTTCATTCGCGCGTACATGCCGCGCCTCGACGCGGCGCTGCACTACCGCATGATCGATGTCTCCACTATCAAGGAGCTCTCCCGCCGCTGGTTCCCTAAGGCGTACTACCACCAGCCGGAGAAGGGCATGGCCCACCGCGCACTGGCCGACATCATCGAGTCCATCCGCGAGCTCGACTACTACCGCCGCAGCGTCTTCGTTCCGGACGAGGGCCCGGATTCCGATGAGGCGCTCGCCGCGCAGGAAGAGTCTGTAGCCGCTTACCAGGCGTTTTTGTAATTTAGCGTCTGTGGGTTAGGCTACTCATTGCTGCTTTTGAGTAGCGATGGTGGCTGTAGTTCAGCTGGTAGAGCACCAGGTTGTGATCCTGGGTGTCGCGGGTTCGAGCCCCGTCAGCCACCCCAAAGTCTAAAAGCTCCGAACCTCAGGGTTCGGAGCTTTTGTCGTCCGCCTAGCTAATGAACCGGCGGCGCATCCCATGGATCGAAATGCGTAATTGTGTTCCAGAGCCGGTGCCAACGCCCCACAAACGAATGCCAAGCCGAGGATAGATTCGGTTTACGGGCAGTGGCTATCTGCTCAATGACATAACTCGGATGGTGAGTAACGCACATCCCGCTGTAGCGCAGCGTAAGCCAGCCACGTAGAACGGCGTCATTGTTCTTCCACCGGTCGCGCACAAAAGGCTTCTTGTCGATATGAAACTCATAGCCGTCAATCTCCACCGCAATCCTCTCCTTCGGGAGGACAATGTCCCAACGGTAGGGCCCGATGATGAAATTAGACTCGACATGGAATCCTTTCGCTTTCAATGCCCGAGCCACGGTGCGTTCGGGTACGGAATCAGCCCCGATCGCAGCCTGCACAAGCAACCTTCGCGTACGGTGCGGAAGTTTGGGGACGTCCTGAAGCTCGGTATCGAGGAATTCTTTGCCGTTCCTACCCGAATACCTGTGTTCAAGGAGCTGCACCGCCCGCTCATCGTCGGCAAGGTGTTCAATGACCTGCGCAGGGCACACGACGCTCAGGCCGTTCACGTCCACCACGGCTGCACCTTTGCGCCGACGAACGTTCCACCACATAGACCGCGGCATGGAACTAGGCACAGCGATCTCCAGCGGAAAGGTGAGCTCTTCACCCAAGAAGACCTGCACCGCAGTCTCTCCGGTCAGCGCCGCCCTCGGCCACCGAGTGCTCACGATAGCCCAGAGCTCGTGTGCCGTCGGCCGCCTGGTGACGTACAAGCCGTGACAGATTTTGATGACGTGATTCTTCCGCGCTGCCGCTCTCAATTCCCGCGGACTCGCACCGGTCGCAATGAGATCCCCCATGGAACTCTCCCCCTTCATTCCTTGTTGCCCACAGAGTAGCGGACAATCCCACCTCGCGCAGGGCAGAAGTTTTCTCGTCCGTGCTTCCGGCATGAGGGGCGCGGGGCGGACAGACGGGACAAGAAAAGACAGTCGCTGGAGAACGCCGGACCTCCGCAGGATGCAAACGCCTGCCTGTGGAGTTTCCTTGTCCCTATGTCCTGAATGAGGTTCACGGGGAGAGCAAACGGGACAAGAAAAGACGTGCCCGAGGCTGGTCTATGCGGGGTTAGAGCTGTGCGAGGAGTTCCTCACTGCGGGCGCGGGCGAGACGGTCAGGCATGTCGCCGGTGACGAGGAATTCGTCGACGCCGAGGGTCTGTGCAATGGCATGGAGGCGGTCGCGGACGACGCGTGGGGTGCCGAAGACGTCGTGGGCTTGGGCTTCGGTGACGCGGCGGCGTTGCTGGGCTGTGAGCGCGTTGAGATCGGGGCGCGGGTCGAGGGGCGGGAACTCACCTGTAGATAGAGAGAGGGATTTCGCGACGGCCTCAGGAAGGAGAAGCGCGCGGGCATCGTCTTCCGTATCAGCCACCGCGATATTGAGCGAGGAGATCACGTGCGGCGCGTCGAGAACGCCGGGCGCGAAGTTCTCGCGGTAGGCCTTCGCCGCGGCCTCCTGGGTGTGGACGGGCCCGCCCAGGATGACACCAAGGCCGAAGCGGGCGGCCGTCAAAGCGGAGCGGAAGCCGGCGAGGAGGAAGAGGGGCGGGGTGGGGGCATAGGCAGGCTGGGGCGTGGGAGGAGTGCCGTCCAGGAGGGCGAGGAGCTCGCCGAGGTGGGCCTCAAAGCGCTCCTTGGGGCGCGAGCCGAGGGCCTCGCGGATGGGCGCGGTAAAGCCGACCGAGGAGCCGAGGCCGATGTCGATGCGGCCCGGGTAGAGGGTCTCCAACAGGCGGATTTGCTCCGCGACGATGAAAGGCGCGTGATTGAGCACCATGATGCCACCGGTGCCGACACGAATACGTTGCGTGTGCGCCGCGACGTGGGCAGCAAGCAGCGCGGGCTGGCCCGCGGGAATACCGGGCACGCCGTGGTGTTCAGCTACGAGGAAGCGCTCGAAGCCGAGGCGCTCGACGTGGCGGGCATGACCCACGACGTCAGGAAAGCCCTCGCCGGTCGCACGGGCGGCACGGTCGAGGACAGAGAAACGCATTTACTGCTCCGCGTTACCTGCGGACCACTCGTCCCAGCCCATGTTCCAGTCGCCCAAGCCATCCGTGGCAGGCAGGATGCCACCGGAGGTGTGCTTGACGTAGACCACGTCGCCGCGCTTGACGTTATCCAGGTACCACTGAGCGTTTTCCGGGGAGACGTTGATGCAACCGTGCGAGGTGTTCTGGCTGCCCTGTGCCCACACGGACCACGGGGCGGAGTGGACGTAGATGCCCGAGTAGGACAGCTGCGTCGCGTCGTCCACCATAGTCTGGTAGCCGCCGGCATCGAGAGCCAGGCCGTAGGTGGTGGAGTCCATCATGAGCTGGTCATACTGGTCGCCCACCGTGTACCAACCGTTGGGGGTCACGCGGCCAGGAACCTCGAGGCCCAGGGAGACCGGCATGGTCTTGATGAGCTTCTTGTTCTTCCAGATCTGCATGGTCTTCGTGTTGTCATCCACGATGGAGACAACGCGATCACCGATCGTGAAGTTCGTTTCGTTGTCCTCCGCGCCGTAGAGTCCGCCGCCCATATCGAGGCCGTAGATGTTGGCCTTGACCCTGACCTGCGTGCCCGGCTCCCAGAACTTCTGCGGACGCCAGCGCAGGACCGTGGGGCTCAGCCAGTAGAAAGCGCCATCCACGTGCGGGGAGGTTTCAATTTCAATGGCGTCCTGAACGGCCTGGCGGTCCTCCGGTGCGGACGAGAAGTTAAAACCAATAGCCTGGCCCACGCCCACGGTGGAATCCGGCAGCGGGCTCAGCCCCACACCCGTGGTGTACGCCGGGCTGTCCGTGGTGAACGTGATCGTCTTCGACTTGCCGTTCTTATCTTTGGCCACGATGGTGTACGCGCGGCCATAACCGAGGACCTCCGCGGTGGTCCACGTCTGACCATCGTCAGAGAGAGTGCCCTTCACGGCGCCGCCCGACTCGTTAGTCATGGTGACCTTAGCGAGGCCGTCGCCTTCGTCCGAGGTCACGGTAATGGGCTTCGTGACGGAGACGCCCGTCGCATTGTTCTTCACGGAGAACTTAGGCGCTTTCTTCGCAGCCTGTGCAGCCGAGGATGCGGCGGCGTCAGTAGCTTCATTGGCCACGGACGAAACTTCCGCAACGGGCGAGGTGTCTTCGCCGTTACCAGCGGACGAGCAGGCAGCGAGGGAAATAGAGGCGACGGTCAGGGTAGCAATGACCGACAGACGGCGAGGAATTGTCACGGTTCAAGCCTTAAGTAATAAGGGGGGCAGACATACGCGCAATATCCTAATGTGAAATTTCTTAAATTGCTAACCCAATTCTCGGAGTGGCGCGGCAGTACAATGGCCCACTGCGCCGCGGCGATCGCCCGCGTTGGCACCGATTTAAATTCGGGCACATCACACCTTTAATCACCGACGGCCACCGGCGTACGGAGCACCTAGAGAGCGCCCCACCGCGAGAGGCCGAGGCACGCTTCCCACATTTTCGCGCTAGTCTCGGACGATAGAACAGGGGTAAAAAGCAGTGTCTACCAGGCGATTTTACATCCAAGCCAACGCGGGTTAAAGTTATTTCTCGTTGCACGGCAGGGCGCACAGCCCAGACGGACAACGTGAGCGCCATTAGCTCAATTGGCAGAGCAACTGACTCTTAATCAGTGGGTTCGGGGTTCAAGTCCCTGATGGCGCACAATCTTCCCGCCGGGTTCGCCCGGCGGGATTTTGCGTTTTCCCGCCCGCCCTGAGGGGAGCTCCGCGTCGCTGCGGGACTTACGGCGCTGGCACGTCGTTTTCGGGCGCGTTGCGAGCGATTCTAGGCGAAGATAGGCTCTCACGCGCCCGATATTCGCGTGGGCGTCTCGTAGGGTAAGAGCAGGTCACCGCAGGACACGGAGCCGGGGCTTAGTCGCGGACGTCCTCGCCGTTGATGTGATAGTCCTCGGCGTCTGCGAGGGGGACGACGGTGCCATCGGAAAGCTGGCGGTCGGTGAGGGTGCCGTCGGGGTCGATGACGGCGATCTCGTTGCCGCCCTCGCGCAGGCGGCGCAGGCCTTCTTTGAGCATGCGGCGGCCCACGCGGTTGAGGCTGGGGACCTGGGAGAGGTCGAGGGCCACGTGGCACGCGTCGAGGTCGTAGCCCTGGAGCTCGTAGAGGATGGCCTCAGCGGCGGAGAAGTTGATGTGGCCCTGGAGGTGAATGACGGCGTTGTCCTCGTCCTCCTCTTTGGCGCGGATGGGATGGGTGCCCACGCGGTTGTCCGTGCTCATAAGGTGCAGGCCCATGTCGGAGGAGAGCAGCTTGAAGGCCTCGACGCCGCGCACGGAGTTGCCGGACTCATTGAGACGGGGCGAGAAGGTCGCCACGCCGAGCTGGCCGGGCAGGGTACCCAACAGGCCGCCGGCGACGCCAGACTTGGCGGGAATGCCGACCTCGGCCATCCAGCGGCCAGCGCCGTCGTACATGCCGCAGGAGCTCATCACGGCGAGCGTGAGGCGGCAGACGTCCGCGTCGAGGATCTTGTCGCCCGTCACGGGCTGGCGGCCGCCGTTGGCGAGCGTCGCGGACATGACGGCCAAGTCACGCACGTCCACGCGGATGGCGCACTGGTGCGTATAGGAGAGGACGGCGTCGTGCGCGTCATCCTTGATGATGTCGTAGTTGCGCAGCATGTGCGCGAGCGAGAGGTTGCGGTCGGCGTGGTTGAGCTCCGAGTCGGAGACGCTGGCGTCAACGGAAAGGTCGCGGCCAGCAAGGCGGGAAAAGTACTCGTTGAGACGCGCGTTGCGATCCTCGACGGAGGAGTCAACGCCGTTGATGAGCTGGTTGACCGCAATGGCGCCGGCGTTGATGAGCGGGTTGACGGGACGGTGGTCGCGGCCGAGCGAGAGCTCGTTGAAGGCTTCGCCGGAGGGCTCCATGCCCACGACGTCACGCACAGCATCGAGTCCCAGCTCCTGGAGCGCCAGCGCATAGACGAAGGGCTTGGAGATGGACTGAATGGAAAATTCATGCTCCGCATCGCCCGCCGAGTAGACGTGCCCGGTAGACGAGCACAGCGCCACGGCGAGCTTGTTTGGGTCGGCGTTGGCGAGCTCCGGGATGTAGTCAGCGACCTCTCCCCCGTCCTCGTCGCGGACTGACTCGAGAATCTGGCCCAGGTAATACGGAATCGGCGTCTTCATGCCTGCCCAGCATATAGACTTATGCGCCATGAAGAGTGCACTCGTGATTGTCGACGTCCAACATGACTTCTGCCCCGGCGGCGCGCGTGGCACCGCCCGCGGCAACGAGGTCGCCGAGAAAGTCGCTGCTCTGCAGGGCACCTATGACACGGTGGTCACGACCCAAGACTGGCATAACGACCCAGCCGGGCACTTCGCAGACGAGCCAGACTTCATCGACACGTGGCCCGTCCACTGTGTCGCCGGCTCCCCCGGCGCCGAGCTTCACCCGGCGCTCCAGCCTGCCGATGCCGCCTTTAAAAAGGGCGCCTACACCGCGGCGTATTCAGGGTTCGAGGCCGACACGAACGGTGATGGCTCGGGCGCGGGCCTGGAAGCCTGGCTGCGGGAGCGGGGCATCGGAAAGCTCGACGTCTGCGGAATTGCGACGGACCATTGTGTCCGCGCCACGGCGCTCGACGCGCTGAAGGCGGGCTTTGAGGTGCGCGTACTGCGGGAGCTGTGCTCGCCGGTGGATGAAAAACGCGGAAACGCCGCCCTCACCGAGTTGGCAGAGGGCGGCGCTGAAATTATTTAACGCTGCGCGAGGAGCTTCTGCAGCTCCTTGATGTCGTTGGAACGGCGGCGCGAACGGGCAACGCCCAAGGCGATAAGGCCAACGACGGCCACGGCGACGCCGGCGAGGACCTTCTGTGTCTGCGGCTCCTGCAGCTTGCTGGTGGCCTGTACCTTTGCGTCATTAACGAAGTTCTGCGGCTTCGTGCGGTTCGTCAGCTCGTCCAGGGTGCTGGCCAGCTGGCGGCGGGTGCGCTCGATATCGCGCTGGATGTCATCGGTGCTGCGTGCCATGGTGTACTCCTAAAAGTTTCGCCTAAGTTTTTGCTCTCCCCACACTAGCGCACGGCAGCCCTGCGCGCTGTGATAGGCTGCTCACTCCTACGCGGTATGGTGGGATACATGACTGAGAAGAGTACTGAGCAGATTCGACTTTCTGAGGGCGACACCGCCCCCGCCTTTTCCCTGAGCGACGACAAGGGCACCACGGTCTCCTTGTCCGACTTCGCGGGCCAGCGCGTACTCGTCTACTTCTACCCGCGCGCGAATACGCCCGGCTGCACCACCGAGGCCTGCGACTTCCGCGACGCCTTCGAGCAACTCAACGGCTCTGACGTCGCCATCGTGGGCATCTCCCCTGATAAGCCGGAGGCCCTGGCCAAGTTCCGTGCGGACCACGACCTCAACTTCCCGCTGCTCTCCGATCCGGAGAAGGAGACGCTCACGGCCTACGGCGCGTTTGGCGAGAAGAAGAACTACGGCAAGGTCGTCCAGGGCGTTATCCGCTCCACCTTCCTCGTCGAGCCGGATGGCACCATCGGTCTGGCCAAGTACAACGTCAAGGCCACCGGCCACGTCGCGCGTATTCTCAAAGAGCTCGACTAGCGTTTTATGACCAGTTCCTCCGACGCCGAGCTCCTCGTCCCGCGCCGCCGCCCCGCTCAAGCCCGCAGCCGCGCGCGCTTTGAGCGGATCCTCAAAGAGGCGCGCGCGGTGCTCATCGAGGCCGGCTTCGAGTCTTTTACTTTTGACGAGGTCTCCCGGCGCGCCGAAGTACCCATCGGCACGCTCTACCAATTCTTCGCCAACAAGTACGTGCTCATCTGCGAGCTCGACCGCCAAGACACCGCGGCGAACCTCGCGGAAATCCGTTCTTTTTCGGAGCACGTCCCTGCCCTCCAGTGGCCGGACTTTTTAGACGAGTTCATCGACCATCTGGCGCGCATGTGGCGCGAGGATCCCTCCCGCCGCGCCGTGTGGCACGCCGTCCAGTCCACGCCAGCCACCCGTGCTACCGCGGCCGCGACCGAGCGCGAGATGCTTGAACCTCTGGCGGAGATGCTGGCGCCACTCGCTGTGGAGCTGTCCTACGAGGACCGCATTGATCTTGCCGGATTTCTCGTGCACACGGTGGTATCGCTGCTCAACTACGCTGTGTCGGGCCCGGAAGAAAACTTCGACCACGTCGTCGCGGAGATCAAGCGCATGCTCGTCGCCTACCTCTTTGCGGTCGCTACGAGTTAGCGACAAGCAGCACCGTGGCCGTCGCGTAGTCCCCATCATGGCTGATGCTCAGGGACGCAGTCCACTGCCCCAGCGATTCGTCCACGGCGTCGTTCACTGCGCCGCGCAGCTCAATCCCGACGCGCCCCCACGCGTCCGCGCGCACTTCGATCTCAGCGAAGTCCACATCATCCGGCGCGATGACCGGCGGGCGCCCGTACAGCGCCTGCGACCAGGCTTTGATGAATGCTTCCTTCGCGGCCCAGCGACCGGCCAGGTGCTCGGCCTGGCGCGCCGAGCCGCTCCCGAAGCGCTGCGTGGCCAGGCGCAGTTCCGCCGCGGAAAACACACCCGTAAAACGCGTGCCCGGCCGCGCGAGTTGCTCCGCAAAACCGGGGATGTGGACGAGGTCTGTGCCGACGGAGAACATGTCTCCAGACTAGCGGGCGAGCTCGTGCTCGAGCACCTCCAGCTCCGCCCCGCCGGACATCCAGCGGGTGAGTTCCTCACGCGTGACATCCTTGCGCGCCGCGTCGAGGACCATCCGCCCCAGGTTGAGCACCACAAAGTGATCACCCACCAGGTGCGCGTGGTGTGGGTTGTGCGTAATGAACACAACACCCATCCCGCGATCGCGCGCCGCCGCGATAAACCGCAGCACCATGCCGGATTGCTTCACGCCCAACGCTGCGGTCGGCTCGTCGAGCACGAGGAACTCCGCGCCGAAGTAGATGGCACGTGCAATCGCCACAACCTGGCGCTGGCCACCGGAGAGCGCCTCCAGGTCCACGCCCACATCCGGCAGATCGATTCCCATCTGCTGAAGCTGCTCCGAGGTAATCCGGCGCATCTCGGCTTCCTTCAGCCGGCCGAAGGCTCCTGTGAGTTCCTGACCCACAAAGAAATTGCGCCACACCGGCATGGACGGCACGAGCGCCAAGTCCTGGTAGACCGTCGCGATACCGTGGTCGAGAGCGTCTCGCGGGCTGGTGAAAGAAACCTCAGCATCATCCAGCACCAACGTTCCCGCGGTCGGACGCTGCAAGCCCGACAAAATCTTGATGAGCGTCGACTTACCCGCGCCGTTATCGCCCAGCACGCACGTCACCTGGCCGGACTCCAGCCGCAACGACACATCGGAAAGAGCCTGGAAGTTGCCAAACTGCTGCGCGATATCCCGCGCTTCAAAGACCGTCATCGTCCTAGCTCCTCTTCGCCCAGCTCGTAAATCCGGTGTTCGTGAGCACCGCCCACAGCAACATGGCGCCGAGGAAAGCCTTGAACCAGTCCGGGTTCCACCCCGCGTACACAATGCCCTGGTTGGTCATGCCGAAGATGAGTGCGCCAATCGCCGTGCCCACCGCCGTGCCCCGGCCGCCCGTCATCGCGCAGCCGCCGATGACCGCCGCGATGATGTACAAGAACTCATTGCCAATGCCCTGGCCAGCCTGGATGGAGTCGAACGCGAAGAGCGTGTGCATGCCCACAAACCACGCCGCGAAGCCGACGAACATGAACAAGATGATCTTCACGCGCTTGACCGGCACGCCCACGGCGCGCGCCGCGTCCGCGTTGCCGCCCACCGCAAAGATCCAGTTGCCGAACTTCGTCTTATAGAGCAAGAAGGACGCCGCGGCGACGAAGAAGATCCACCACAGCACCGTCGCACGAATACTCAAGCCACCCACGTGAATGGTGCCCGCAAAGACCACGCGCGCGGACGGAAAGCCTTCCATATCCGCAATCGTCGGCGTCGCCACCTGGCCGGTGACCAGCTTCGTCACCGCCAGGTTCAGGCCTTGCAGCACGAGGAACGCCGCCAGCGTGATGAGGAAGCTCGCGATCTTCGTGCGCACCACGAGGTATCCATTCAGGGCACCAATCCCCAGCGCCACGAGCAGCGACAGCCCCGCACCGACCCACGAGTTGAGGTGCAGGTTGTAATTGAGCATCGTCGCCACGAGCGCCGAGGTTGTCACCGCGACACCGCTCGACAGGTCAAACTCGTCACCAATCATGAGCAGGCCCACGGCGAGCGCCACAATCCCCAGCGTCGAGCTCGAGTAGAGCACCGTCGAGAACGCCTCGAGCGACCGGAACGCCGGCGCGACTATCATAAACAACGCGAAGATGAGCACCGCGCCGAGCACGCTCGCCATCTCCGGGCGGCGCACCAGCCTTCCGATGCCCCCTCGCTCCCGCACGCGTTCATCCCCCACCGTCTCCGGCGCGGTGAAGTCCGATTCTGTCACGGCAATACTCATCGCAGGCCCTCCTTAGCGGACTCGGCGATAGCGTCGACGTTCTCGGCATCGACGAAGCTCGGGCCTGTGTAGACCGGCTGCCCGCCGCCGAGCGTCGAGCCATTGCGCTTAGCCAGCCACAGGGCATCGACAGCCATGTAGCCCTGCATGTACGGCTGCTGGTCCACGGCCCAGGCGACGGTGCCGTCCTGGATGGCACCGACAAGCTCCGCGTTCGTATCAAACGTGGCAATCTTCGCCTGCGAGCCCGCGTCTCTCACCGCGTCCACAGCCCGCAACGCCACCGGGGCCTGCAGCGCCATGACCCAATCAATGCTCTTGTCCTGCGCCAGCTTCGCCTGCAGCGTCGACTGCGCCGCCGTGAGGTCCTGGCCGTTGACGTAGAGCAGCTCCACGTTGGCGCCCGAGCCCTTCTTCACGCCCGCGCAGCGCGCCTCCTGCGAGGAGTTGCCCTGCTCGTGGATGACGCACAGCGTGTGCTTCGCGCCCTCGTCCTTGAGCTTCTCGCCGGCCTTCTCACCGGCGACGGACTCGTCCTGGCCGAAGAACGCGCTCATGCCATACTTTTCGTACTCATCCATGCCCGCGTTCAGGCCCACGGTCGGAATCCCCGCGTCCACGGCCTTCTGCGCGACCGGCCCGATGGCCTGCGCGTTCGGCATGGTCACCGCGATACCATCGACGCCCGCGTCAATCGCGGACTGCACGAGGTTCGCCTGGTTCGGTGCCTGCGGGTCCGAAGAGTAACGCAGCTCGATATTGTCCTTCTGCGCCGCGTCCTCCGCGCCCTTGCGCACGAGGTCCCAGTACGTATCGCCCGGCGCGCCGTGCGAGACCATCGCGACCGTGAGCCGCGGCGTGTCGACACCACCGGCCATTCCACCGCCCGCATCCTTGCGTGGCGCACCACCCGTCGCCGAGCATCCCGCCAACGCCGCGACCGTCACAACGGTCGCCCAAGCCTTCCACATCTTTCTCATTCGAGTATCGTGCCCCACCCCACTCCCCCAGCTCAACCCCGATGACCTGCACCTTTATCGTTCAAGCGCACACCGCCTGCGCTTTTCCTACGCTCTTGTACCCCCATTCGCGGCCCCGTCTCATGCCAGCGTGTTCTTTAAAAGATGGGTCGGTTCACTCCTCGCATGTGCCCGTGCACATTTTTCGCCCAACAAGGCCCTCAGCCCCTGCCCTCACGTGCGCTTCGTCGGCCAAAAATTCCGCCTGCGCTGAAAGCTACGCCGTTGATTGCGAAAATCTCCTCCTGCGAGCAACGAGGGAGGAGATTTTCGCAAGGAACAAGACAGTTGCTGCCGAAAATCCTCTCGCCGCATCAACGCGGGAGGGGATTTTCGGCAGGAACTTAGGCGCCCGGCGTGAGCACGCCATCCACGAGGCGCGCGCTCTCGTCGAGGAGGACGGCAACTTCGCGGTCCTTGACGGCATCGCCGTTGCCACCCAAGTTGCGGTCTACGGGACGCTCGAAGAGAGCGGACCCGCCGTGCATGGCGGCATCATAGCGGGCAAGGCCGGCGGCCTCGCGAGCATGAGCAGCCTCCTGCCACTGCGCCGCGGCGTTGCTGCAGGTTTCGGCGAGTGCCGCAAGGAACGCGCCGGGGTGAACGACTGCAATGAGCGCCGAGACGTGGCCGAAGCCCAGGGAGGTCACCAGCCCCGCCTTCGGCGCCGCGGAGCGCAGGTCAAGCGGACGACGCAGCCAGGTGAGGTGGCTGTACTGACGCAGCGCCGGATCCACGCAGTCAAGCGAGCGGTTCGGCGGGAGAATACCCTCGCGCAGGACCTGGGTAAGGCCGACGAGCTGGAAGGCCGCGGCACCACCCTTTGCGTGACCGGTGAGCGACTTCTGCGAGATGACGTACAGCGGGTTGCCCTCCGCGCGGCCCATCGAGGCAGCGATGCGCTCGTGCAGGTCCGACTCGTTCGGGTCGTTCGCGTTCGTCGAGGTATCGTGCTTAGAAATGATGGACACCTCGTCCGGGGTCACGCCGTGCTCGCGCAGCGCCACCGCCAGGCGGGAGTTCACGCCGCCGCGAGCAGCGGAGAGCGCGCCCAGGCCAGGAGCCGGGATGGAGGTGTGCGCACCGTCCGCGAAGGACTCGGCAAACGCGACGACGCCCAGGACCGGCAGGCCGTGTTCCGCGGCGAAGGAGCCGCGGGCCAGCAGCAGAGTGCCGCCACCCTCGGACTCGATGAAACCGCCACGACGACGGTCGTTCGCACGCGAGAAGTACTTGTGGTCGATGCCTTTGGCGTCCATCTCCGCGGAATCCGCGGTGGCGGCCATGTCGCCGAAGCCGGTGATGCCTTCGATGGAGAGGTCGTCGATACCACCAGCAACCACGAAGTCCGCCTTGCCCAGGCGCAGCTTATCCATGGCCTCCTCGACGGAGACCGCCGCGGTCGCACACGCGGCGACCGGGTGGATCATCTGGCCGTAGCCGCCGACGTAGGACTGCATGACGTGCGCGGCTACGACGTTGGGCAGCGCCTCCTGCAGGATGTCGTTCGGTCGCGATTGCGCGAGCAGTTTGTCCACGTAGAGCGAGCGCAGCGACGCCATGCCTCCCATGCCGGTGCCCTGCGTGGAGGACACGCGCGCCGGGTGGACCATGCTAAGCAGCTCGGCCGGGCTGAAGCCCGCGGAGAGGAACGCGTCGACGGTGCACACAATGTTCCACAGCGCGACGCGGTCGAGGTTATCGATCATGTCCGCCGGGATGCCGTAGACAGCCGGGTCGAAGTCCTTCGGCACCTGCCCGCCGACGTAGCGCGACATGGCGACGCGACGCGGCACGCGTACCGGCGAACCCTTCGGGCGGGTGACCTGCCATTCCTCGCCGTCGAAGTACGCGGACGCGCCCTCGACCTCGTCGACGAAGGACTTGGCCGTGGCCTCGTCGGCGACCGCGAACGTCATGTCGCGCTCGAGGTAGATAGTGGTGAGCTCCGGCGCGAGGTTGTCGACCATCGGCAGGTGCGGGCCGAAGTCATCGTGGTAGCGGCGGATGCCCACGTTCGCGAGGACCTCATCGTGGAAGCGCTCGTAGATGTCTTCCTCCGCGATGGCCTCGTCGCCGGCCATCCACGTGCGGTTGGTCTCATCCCACTTGATAAGGCCCGTGGTCCAGGCGAGTTCGAGCACGCCCGCCGCGGTGAGATCGCCGGTGAGCTCGACCTCGTAGCGCGTGCGCGAGGAGCCCACCGGACCCAGCTCGCCGGCGCCGACGATGACGACCATGTCCTCGAGGTTCATCGTCACGCCGGAGAAGTCCGGCTGCGTCCAAGCGATAGGCTGGCGCGGGCTCGGCAGCGCGCGCACGGTCACTGGCGCAGTAAGAGACTCCGTCTCCGCAGACGCGCCAGCCTTCGCCGCCGCCTGGCGCGCGAGTTCCGGCAGATTGAGGTCCGCGTCGCCCAGGCCGCCGGTGAAGTCCAGCGTGACGGGTGCTTCGAGGGCCTGTGCGCGGGTCTCGGCGTTGGCGCCCTCACCCACGAGCTTGGCGGCCATCTCCTCGGTGGAGTAGGTGGTCACGCCTTTGGCCTCGACGAGCTCGACCATCGGGTCGTTGCCGCCCATCAGGCCCGTGCCGCGGACCCAGCCGATGTGGGCGTGGGTGATCGAGGTGCGATCGCCCCAGACGGGCTCAGACTTCCAACGGGTCACGAGCGCGTCGAGAGCAGCCTTGGCCTCGCCGTAGGCGCCGTCGCCACCGAAGCGGCCGCGGTTCGGGCTGCCCGGCAGGACGACGTGCAGGCGCTGGCCCACGTGGGTGTCGGCACCAAGTGCGGAGAGACCCGCGATGAGCTTCTCCACGGACCACAGCAGCAGACGCATCTGGGACTCGGCGGCAGCGCCGGCATCGGCGAGGGTGCCCTGGACGCGCGGAGCCGCGAACGGGAAGAGCAGCGTCGGGATGAGCGCCGGCTTAAGCAGCGTGGACTTACCGTTGACGGTCGCGGTCTGCTCATGGCCGACCCAGTCGATGAAGGCGTCGAGGTCCGCGAAGGAGCTCAGGTTCGCCGGGGCGACCCACAGTGCGGCGCGGCCGCGGGCGTGGGTCCGGTAGAGCTCCTTGTAGAACTCCAGGCGCTCGTGGTTCAGACGCGAGGTGGTCGCGACGACGGTGGCACCTGCGTGGAGCAGTTCGCCGATGACGCTCGCTGCGATGGAGCGCGGCGAACCGCCGGTGACGACCGCGATATCGTTCGCGTGCTCCAGGGCCACGGTGGTACGCGCGGCGCTGGCGTGTTCTTCAAGGCCCAGGTAATCCGCGATCTGTGCAACTTCTTCGCCGGCGCCCGTGACGTCGACCTGGAGATCCTCGCCGTTCGCGACCCGCGCGAGGTCCTCGCGGGCGGAGGCCCAACGGTCGTCGAGAAGGACGGCCCTGTCCGCATCAAAGGCCGGTGCCACGAGGCGCGGCCAGTCGGAGCCGAGCTCGTTGGCCACGAGGTCCGCGAGCTCATCTGGAGCATCGGAGAAGTCCGTGGTGGCCCGCTCGACGCCGAGCTTGGCGAGCAGCGTGCGGGCGGTCTCGATGAGTGCGCCGTTCATCTGGCCAGCGAACTCGTCGAGGGCAGCGGAGTCGACAACGCCACCGGCGGCACCGCCGGCAGACGGCATAGCGATGTCGAGGCCGACCTTCTGGCCGGCGGCGCGCACAGCGTCATCGATGAGGTCGTCGAGCGCCGCAGCGTTGGCCGCAGCCGTGGGCAGAGTGGCAAGGTCGCCGCCGCGCAGGGAGGCGCCCTCGCGCGCGCCGAGAACGATCTCGGCGGTCACGCGGTCCACCCAGCCGGAGCCCAAGCCCCACGGACCGGTGACGCGTTCCGCAATGTAGGACGGCTTCTTGCCCGCCGGGCCGGTGAGACGACGCAGGGTGTCCGCAACCTGGTCGGCGAGCACCGGGCCGAAGGCGGAGTAGCCCTTGGCCATGCCGGCGACGGTCTGCTTGAGGTCGTCGAGCGGGGCATCGGCAGCGCCCTCGATGGCGCCGAGGCCGAACTCGACGCCGAGGTCGAGCAGCAGCTGGTTGCGGCGGGAGGACACGCCCTCGACGAGGGCTTCGATGGTATCCGTGGCGCCCATCTGGTCCGGGCGAACTTTGGTCCACACGGCGACGAGCATCTCCACGGCATCGGCGGCAGAAAAGGCTTTGTCCGCCGGCGCGGCGGCGCCCCCGGGAGCAGCGGAGACCGGAGCAGGCGCTGCTGCCGGAGCGGCGGCCGGAGCCGGGGTCTCCTCGGCGGGAGCTTCCTCAGTGGGCTCTGCCACGGGAGCAGCGGGGGCATCGGCAGCATCCTCGGCGAAGGCCTTCGGGCGGTCGCGCTCGATGTTGAGGACCTCGATGGTGGACTCCGCATACTGCGGCAGGCGCAGGGTCTGGCCCAGCATGTTGGCGAGCGTCGGTGAGGAACCGACGCCGACCTCGACGAAGCGCTCGACGCCCAGGTCGGTAAGCAGCAGGTCCTGGGTCTCGATCCAGCGCACGGGCGAGGCGAACTGCCAGGCCAGCAGCTCGATGAGAAGGGTGCGACCGAGCTTCACCGGGTCCTCCATGGCGGAGTCGAAGTCTGCGAGGATACCGGCGAGGATCTCGGATTCCACGACGCTGAGCATGGACTCGACGAACTCGCGAGTGAGCTCGAAGGGGCGCGCGACGAGGTTCGGAATGTAGCGGTCGACGAGGACGTCGAGGTCCACGTCAGCCGGGATGAGCGAGTCGAGGTGCGCGCGGAAGTCCGGAACGCCGTTCAACAGGTGCGAGGAGTGGAACGGCACGTCGATGCCCGGAATCTGGATGAAGGCCCGCGTGCCCGGGGCGCGTCGTTCTGCGTCCTGGGCGAGCGCAGCGAGCCCAGCCTTGGTGCCGGCGACGGCGTACTGGACGCCAGCAATGTTGTAGTTGACGATTTCCAAGAATTCGCCGGTCTGCTCCGCGATGGCGGCGACGTGCGAGAAGACGTCCTCGGCGGAGATGCCCATCTTATTGGGGCGCAGGGCCGCCAGGCCATAGTTGGAGACGCCGTGCTCGTCGCGCTCGACGAGGCGGTGCATGGTGAGACCGCGAGCGTAGACGATGTCAACGACCGCCTCGAGCGAGAGGACCTGCGCGTACGCGGCGAGCGCGTTGTACTCACCCACGGAGTGGCCCGCGAAGAAGGCGGGGCGCTGGAGCACGCCGGCTTCCTCCATCTCCGCGATCTGGGCGCAGCCCAGGGTCGCCATAGCGACCTGCGTGAACTGCGTGAGATAGAGCACGCCGTCCGGGTGAGCGAAGGTCTCCCCTGCCACGACGACTGACTGAGGGTTGGTGCGCACGATCTCCAGGATGGAGAAGCCCAGCTTGGCGCGGGTGTGGCGGTCCGCGCGCTCCCACACGTCGCGGGCCGCAGCCGAATTGGCGAAGGCGTCCATACCCATGCCCGGGGACTGGATACCCTGGCCCGGGAAACCGTAGAAGGTCACCGGTGCAGCCATCGTGGCGGTACCGACGAGCGCGGGCTCGCCGTCGACGTTGACGGTCACGGTGCGGACCTCGCCGCCGCGGGCCGACAGCGCGGTGCGGGCGACGTCGATGACGAGATGCGCGCCAGGCAGGATGGGGCTGAGCATCTGCGCGTCCCAGGACTCGAGGCGCGTGCCATCGAATCCGGCGGCAAGCTGGGCCACAGCGGAGGTCCACATGCCGTGGACGATAACGCCGGGCAGGCCGGCGAGTTTGGCTGCGGCGTCCGAGACGTGGATCGGGTTGCGGTCGCCCGTGACGACGGCGAACGGGTGCATGGACTCCGGCGCGTCGAGCTCGAGGCGGTGGCGGTGCGACTTGGTCTTCTCGACGACGGGCTCGCCACCCGCTGTCTTCGGGACTTCGTCCCCGCCCTTGCGTCCACGGATGGCGAACTGCTCGTCGAGGAGGGCAAGGAGTTTGCCATCGGCCTCGATTTCGACCGCGACGGGGACGACACGTCCGAGCTGCGTGTCGGCGACTTCGCCAAGCTTCGCGGTGATGTCGAGCTGCGCGGCGTTCGGGAGCTCGCGGCGCAGCTCCAGGTGGTGGTTCAGGTGGACGAGGTTGAGCAGGCCCTCGACGACGGGCGCGCCATCCGACGTCTCAGCGGCGGCGATGAGCGCGAAGACGGCCGGCCAGGCCTTGCCGACCAGGATGTCGGCGGCCACGCCGGTCTCGCCGGACGCGTAGCCAGCGGTGACGTTCTCGTAAGATGCGCGGTCCTCGGCGGTCAGCTCCGCCGTCCAGGTTGCGGTGCCCTCCGTCACGGACGGCAGCTTACCGCCGGCGGCGACGCGGGCGAGCTCGCGCATAGAATTCACGGCGTCGGTTTCGGTGATCAACGGCGAGGCACCCGGAATGGTGGGCTCGGTGAAGGAAATGTTGAGCTCCGCGCCCTTGATGGCACCGGCGAGCGGAACCGTCAGAGTCGAGCCGTTGAAGTGCACGCCTTCGACCTCAGCGGTAACACGCAACGGATTGGCCTGCTCGCGGCCGGCCCAGTTGACGGAGGGAGCGTCGGCGATGGTGGGGGCCACGGTAGCCGTTTCAGAAACCTGGGCAGCAACGGCGGCCTCGAAGCGGCCGAGGAGCTCGGCCACCGGCTCGTCGACGCGGGTGATGCCAGCAACGGCGGTGGTGCCCGGAATGATGGAGACGCCATCCGCGTCGTAGCGGTCATCGTGGGCCTGCCACAGGGAATCCTGGCGCCACCAGCGGCGCACGTCCGCGTCGATGACGGGCACAAAGTTAGCGGGCTTGCCGCGCTCGCCGAGCAAAGTGATAAACCAAGCGGCATCGGCAGCAACGAGCGTGAGGTCAAGCTTATCGCCGTAAGCCGCGCGCAGGTCCGCAACAGCATCGGCCGGGTGAGAGCCGACCGTGACGAGTGCATCGAAGGAACCGTGGTCCACATCATTGAGGCGGGCCTCCACGCGCGCGACCATCTGGGCAAAACGGTTGGCCCAGGAGACATCCGCCCACTCACCGCGGTAAGACAGCTCGAGGTAGCGGTTGAGCCACTCCTCGTAGGTCATGGACTCGAGGTCGCCGAAGTAGGGCTTGGCCGTCGTGTTGATGGCGGCGATAATCTCGTCGCGACGGGCGGCGACGGCCTCGGCGTCGCCAGCGACGTCGTCAAGGAGGCGGCCCGCACGGGCCCAGGCGTTATCGATCTCATGGATATCGGCGCCCAGCTGCGAACGGCCGGACGCGATGCCGCCGCGGGCCTGGCCAGCGCCGGCCCAGCCGTCGTTGTCGGTGACGGGCTGCGCGTCGACGAGGGCTTGCTTGACCTGCGGGGACGCGGTGGACTCGAGGGTCGCCATGGCGACGGTGCCCACCATGATGGCGTCGACCGGCATCGCAGGTAGCTCGTAGGCTTCAGCCCAGGAACCGGTGAGGTACTCGGCGCCGCGCTCCGGCGTGCCGATGCCGCCGCCCACAGCCAGGATGACATTGTCGCGCTCGCGAATCTCGGCGTAGGTGGCGATGAGGAGCTCGTCGAGGTCCTCCCACGAGTGGTGGCCGCCGGCGTGGCCGCCCTCGACTTGCATGATCACAGGCGTCTCCACCGCGTCAGCGATGGCGAGCACCTGATCGATCTGGCGCACGGTGCCCGGTTTGAAGGCCACCCACGGGAAGTTATCGGCGTGGAGCTGCTCCACGAGCGCGACGGACTCCTCGAGCGGCGGGATGCCGGCGGAGACGATGATGCCGGAAATCGGGGCGCCATTCGCGCGCGCCTTGGGCACCGCGCGTTCGCCGGAGATTTGGCGGCGCCACTGCGAGGCAGAGAGGTACATGGCGTTGAACTGGGCGTTGACGCCCGGCTCGAGGAGCTCTTCTAGGCGCTCGAGATTGGAAGCGAGCAACGCATTCGTCGTCTGCCCGCCACCAGCGAGCTCAGCCCAGTGGCCAGCGTTCGCGGCCGCGGCGACGATGGCCGGGTCCACGGTGGACGGGGTCATGCCCGGGAGCATGACCGGCGAGTAGCCGGTGACCTCGGTAAAACGCGTCGACACGCGGGGACCTTCGGTCCCCGGAAGAATACGAGGCGCGAAGCGCTCCCACGAGGACGGCAGCTCCGGCGCGCGACCCGCGTCGAAGAGCGCGGCCTGGCCTGCGGCGGAGTCGACGGCGAGGACGCCTACGCCGCGGCCCGCGACAAGCTCGCGGGTCAGCGATGCGACGCCACCGGCGGGCCCGCACTCGAGGATCCACTTTGCACCGGCCTCGACGGCGCTGGAAACTTCTGCAATCCAGTCCACCGTGTCGGTGAGCACAGCACGCGCACCGCGCTCGGCAAGCTGCGCATCCAGACCAAGATCAGATGCCCAGGCCACGACCTGCGTGACCGCGGCCTCCAGCGACGCGTGGTGGTAGGCCGTCTGAATATCGAGCTCAGTGAACTTCGGCGCGAACGCGGCGCCACCGCGTTCCTTATTCTCATGCGCCTGGGCAGAGCGCGCCGCGGCCTTCTCCAGCCGTGCGCGCACGGCAGTGTTGTCCGCGCCCACGATGACGAAGTTCTTGTGGCCATTGCGCAGGCCAATCGTCGCGCCAGCGGCCTCGAGCTGCGCGCGGGTCGCACCCTGCACAGAAAGCATCGGGGCGTTGTCCGCTGTACGCAGGAGTCCCTCGGCGCGCGCGGTACGCGTGAGCGCCGCGCCAATGAGCTGTGCCAGGGCGATAGCATGCTCCGGCTGCATGGAGCCGTCCGCCACGAAGGTGGCAAGGGTGCCCTGGGAATGGCCCAGTCGTGCTACCGCGCGAGAGATATCCAGGCCCTGCGCCGCAAGCTGCTCCAGCACGGCGATCTGCGTGACGAGGATACCCGGCGTGGACACTGCCGCGTCGGTCGGGTCGCCCGGCGCCGACTCGCGCGCCCAGGTGAGCGGATCGAAGCCGTGCGGGAAGAAGGGAGCGAGCTCATCGGCGAGCGGTTCGAGCACGGCAGCCGCCTGCGTGACATAGCCTGCCACCGTGGCGTGCGCGACAGTCTGCGCACGCAGGGTGGGCAGCCACGCATAGCCCTGGCCGGAAAACTCCAGCGCAAAGGGCTCCTCGGCCAGGCGCTCGATGAGGGGGCGCGCGCCGGCGGGCAGGGTAAATGACTCGGTGTTGATTGAGCTCACGATGGAAAGTGCTCCTCTTGTCCTGCGATCAGTTTTGTCAGTGATACAAAGTCAATGACTAAGCATGCCACAAAATCATGAGGGATCCATCATCTTTTGGGTGACATGCGGAAAGACCTCCCGCGCCACCGCCGCGAATTCCCCCTTCCCCAGCTTTCCGATGCCCCCAGGCAACGCACCCCAGAACTCCTCCCCCGTCACCTGCTCCATCTCCTCAAGATTCAAGCGCGTGGCGAGGTCCAGCTCCTCCGGCAGCGAGCCGCCCACCAGGCCTTTCACCGATAGTCCGCGGCGGCGGGCCGCCTCGACGGTAAGCTCCGCCGCATTGAGGCTGCCCAACCCCATCGACGTCACGACGACGAGCGGCGCGCCCAGGTCAGCCGCGATATCGGCAAGGGTGAGCTCATCGCCCAGGCGCACGAGCAGACCGCCAGCGCCCTCGACGAGGACGAGACGACCCGGCGCATCGAGCCCCTGAATCCAGGCAGCGAGCTCCGCCCGGTCCGGCTCGGCCATGCCCGCCCGGCGCGCGGAGAGGTTCGGCGCGAGCGGCTCGGGGTAGCGCACGAACTCCTTGGTCTCGAGCCCCGTGAGCCGGGCAACGGTGTTCGCATCCCCCTGTCCGTCGGGCTCGCCGGTCTGGATGGGCTTGGCCACGACGACGTCAACGCCGTCGCCCGCCGCAACACTCGCCAACGCCGCCGTGGCGATGGTTTTCCCGACGTCCGTATTCGTGCCGGTTACGCAGATAATCATGTCTTCTCCTAGTAGTTCCGCGCCGCGGCACACATGCCGCGGCAGATGGCCTGGACTTCTTCGGACGTCGCGATAAATGGCGGCATGGCGTAGATGAGCCGGCCAAAGGGGCGCAGCCACACACCTTCGTTCACCGTGGCCGCAGTCGCGCGTGTCATGTCGACGTCGCGGTCCATCTCAATCACTCCGATGGCGCCGAGCACCCGCACGTCCGCGATGCCGGGGATCTCCCACGCATTGTGCAACCCACGGCGCAGCCCCTCCTCTACGGCGGGAGCCTGCGTGCGCCAGTCCCCGTCGAGGATCATCTGCGTCGCTTCGGCCGCCACAGCACACGCGAGCGGATTCGCCATAAACGTCGGCCCATGCATGAGCGCGCGCGGCGCCATGCCCTCAGCCACCTTCGCGGTGGCCAGCGTCGCTGCAAGCGTCATGAACCCGCCTGTGAGCGCCTTGCCCAGGCATAAGATATCGGGCACGATACCGGCCGTTTGGGTGGTAAAAAGGTCACCAGCGCGCCCGAAACCGGTGGCGATTTCATCGGCGATGAGCACAATCCCCCGCCGGTCGCAGATTTCCCTCACTCCCGCGACGAGCTCGTGGTCGTGGAAGCGCATGCCGCCCGCACCCTGCACGACGGGCTCGATAATGACGGCCGCGATCGACCCATCAATAAAGGACTCGAACTCCCGCAGGTACGCGGCGCGCTCCTCGGCCGAGGCACCCCGCACGGGCGGCGCCGGCGCAAAGATCTGACGGGCGAGGATGCCCTCCCACATCGCATGCATGCCACCTTCCGGGTCGCACACACTCATCGCGCCGAAGGTGTCGCCGTGGTAGCCCGAGCGCCATGTCAAGAACTGTGTGCGCTCCGGATGTCCCGTGCCGCGCGCATATTGCAGCGCCATCTTGAGCGCGACCTCCACGCCCACCGAGCCGGAGTCCGAGTAGAAGACCTGCGCGAAGTCCCCGCGCGTGAGCGTCATGAGGTCCTCCGTCAACCGTGCCGCAGGTTCGTGCGTGAGCCCTCCGAACATGACGTGGCTCATCCGGTCAATCTGGCCTTTCGCCGCCGCAACGAGCCGCGGATGCGAATGCCCGTGGGCCGCGGCCCACCACGAGCTCATGGCATCGATGAGCCGCCGCCCATTCATGAGTTCCAGGTACACGCCTTCGGTGCGCGCGACGGGCAGAGCCGGCGCACCAGGCGCGGCGTAGGGGTGCCACATATGTTTAGAGTCCACGTCAAGGACAAATTGAACACTGTTCAAGTTTTTCATAAAAATAGGTCTACCACACGCCCGAATGGTGCATACTCAATATCCATGACCATAATTGAACGGCGTTCAAGAACGCGTATTCCGCTTACTTTGCCAGCCATCGCCGGTGTGGAAGCCTGGGAACGTTTCAGTTTCTACGGCATGCAGGCACTGCTCGCCTACTACCTCTATTCCACCGCCGCCGAGGGCGGCCTGGGCATGGATCAAGCGCAGGCCACCGCGCTCGTCGGTGCCTACGGTTCCGCGCTCTACCTGTGCACCTACGCCGGCGGCTGGGTAGCAGACCGCCTCCTCGGCGCGGAGAAAACCCTGCTTACCGGCGCAGCCCTCCTCATGGCCGGGCATCTTTCGCTCTCCCTCGTGCCCGGTTACGCCGGACTCATCGCGGGGCTTGTCCCCCTCGCGCTGGGCTCGGGTCTGCTCAAAACCGCAGCGATTACTATCCTCGGCGCCGCGTTCCCGCCTGAGGCAGGCAAGCGCGATGGCGCATTCCAGATCTTCTATCTCGGCATCAACGTCGGCGCGCTCCTAGGCCCCCTGCTCACCGGCTGGCTCGCCGAGTACCACGGATACCACGCAGGTTTTGCCGCGGCGGCCGGACTCATGGCAATCGGCTGCGTCTTTTATCTCTCCCTGCGCCGCCGCGCGCTTGCCTCGCTTGCCGATGCCCCCTTCATCCTCGCCCCCACCTCGCCCATCGCGCCGCGCCGCGCAGTGCTGGCTATCGCTGCTGTCGCAGCCCTTGTCCTCGGTGCCATCGCGCTCCTACCTCCCTCGCGCTTGGCACTCACGTTGCTCATTCTCACGGCGGGCACAGCACTCGCGCTTTTCATGCAGATGCTGCGCTCCCCGCAGGTTGACGCACCCGAGCGCCGCCGCGTCCTTGCCTTCATTCCGCTCTTCGCGTGCTCCACGGTCTACTGGGCACTGCAGTCGCAGATCTACGGCGTGCTCGCTGTCTATTCGCGCGAGCGTCTCGACCGCACCATCGGTTCCTTTGAGATCCCGGCCGCATGGACGCAGTCGCTCAACCCGTTCTACATTTTGGTCTTCACGCTGCCCATTGCGGCCATCATGGCGCGCTACCGCATGCCCGCCCGTCGCGTGCTCATGGGCGGCGGGCTTGCGCTCGCCGGCGCCGGAATGTTCCTGCTGCTGCCCTACTCGGGCGGCGGCACCGCGCCGTTTATCGCACTCGCCGGGTGCATCGCCACGCTGAGCCTGGGCGAGATGCTCATCGGACCGGTAGGCATGGCAGCCTCAGCGGCGCACGCCCCGCGCGCCTTCGCGACGCGCTTCTCAGCCCTCTACTTCCTCACGATGGCCATCGGCACCGCTCTTACCGGAACGATCTCCACGTTCTATTCGCTCGACCAGGAGACGGCGTACATCGTGGCCGTGGGCGCCGTACCCGTCATTCTTGGTCTGGCCGTGGCGCTAGCCCCTCGCGCACGCGGCTAAGCGCCTCGTCGACCGGCACGTCGTAGTCCAAGCCCTCTTCGACTCGGCGCTCAAGGCCCTGCTCCGCGAGGTAGTCGTCGAATAACTTATCGATGCTCATGGCTCGTGATCCTACCGCGCGTTAGGATATCTGGGTCATGTCCAAGTCCCCCTACGTTGTCGCTGCGCTCACCGCCGTTCTCATTGCGGTGACGCAGTTCTATCACGCGCCCACGCCGGAGCTGCCCGGCTCTAGCTCTGGTTCTGCCGCCGAGACCAAAGACACCAACGCCGCCACCGACACCACCGTCGAACTCGCCAGTCTCGACGCACTGACCGTCAAGGGTCGCGCGCCGAAGACCGGCTACGAACGCGAGCAGTTCGGTCAGCGCTGGTCGGACGATGTCACCGTCGAGTTCGGCCATAACGGCTGCGATACCCGCAACGACATCCTGCGCCGCGACCTCACAAATGTTGTCATTAAAGACAATACGCACGGGTGCGTGGTGCTCTCCGGCACATTGCACGACCCGTACTCGGGCACGGACATCGCATTCCAACGCGGAAAGTCCACATCCTCGGCAGTACAGATCGACCACGTCGTCCCGCTCGCGGATGCTTGGCAGAAAGGCGCGCAGACCTGGACGCCAGAGCAGCGCCGCAACTTCGCCAACGACCCGCGCAACCTGCTCGCCGTGAACGGACGCCTCAACCAGCAGAAGGGCGCGGGCGACGCCGCAACGTGGTTGCCGCCCAATAAGGCGTTCCGCTGCGACTACGCACAGCGCATCATCGACGTGAAGTCCACCTACGGATTATGGGTCACGCAGGCCGAACGCGACGCGCTCGCCCGCCAACTCGCACGCTGCGCTTAAGCTTTCGTCCATGAGCATCGGCCCTGCGCTCCCCCGTTAGAGGCCCCGCGAGCGCCCCACGATGTCGGCGCTCACCGGACGCCTCGGTTTCCCCTTCGAGGGCATCTTCCGCAATGCACAGGTCTACAAGGGACGCTCTCGCGACACCGCCTGGTTTTCCATCATCGACTCCGAATGGCCCGCGATTCGCGCCGGATTCGAACAGTGGCTCGACCCTGCCAACTTCGATGCCGAGGGGCACCAGCTGCGCGCTCTCGAAGAATGCCGCGGCACAACGCCCACCGCGCCCGCACAGCCGCACAAAAAATCCACCCACCGCGCCCAAGCGAGTCGGACGCGGGGATGGAGGAATGATGCGGTGCCTCATCGCACCGGAGAAGCCCTCAGAGCTACATGTTGCCCTCGATCTGGCGCTTAATTTCAGCGTAGGGGCCCTCGAGCTCAGAGCCGGACTGGGCACCGTAGACCTCGCTCGCGGTCTGCGGCTGGGACGGTGCCTGGGGCTTCGCCGAGCGCTTGGGGCGCGGCGAGGGGGTGGGGGCATCGGCAGCCTGCTCGGCCTGGGTGAGCGCATTGGTGGAGAGCAGGACGTCGCGCATGCCGCTGAAAAGCTCCGTCATACCGCCCGGGTTGGACGGCATATACAGGACGTTCGTGTGGGAGCGGTCCGCAACGTCGACCATCGCGTCGAGGTACTGCGAGACGAGCATAAGGGTCTCTGGGTTCTCCTCGACGCCGGCGGCACGCAGCAGCTCGTACTGGGCAGCAATACCTTCGACGATCTCCTTGCGCTGCTCTGCGACACCGCGGCCCTGGAGCTTGCGGGCCTCGGCGGCACCCTCGGCTTCCTTGACGACGCGAATCTTCTCGGCTTCTGCCTGGGCGATGGCGGCCTCGCGCTCGCGCTGCGCGGCGTTGATGGAGTTCATGGACTCACGGACGCGGGAGTCCGGGCGGATATCGGTGACCAGGGTGTTAACGAAGTTCCAGCCGTAGGCCGCCATGTTATCGCGCAGGGAGACCGCGACATTGCGGGCAATGGTGTCCTTGGACGAGAAGGACTCGTCGAGCCCCATGTTCGCGACGGAGGAACGGACGTTGTCCTGGACGTAGGCGATGATCTGCTGCTCGTGGTTGGAGAGCATGTAGTACGCCTCGCGCTCGCGGCCCTCGACGACCTGGTACTGGACGGCGACGGGGATCTGGACGAAGACGTTGTCTTGCGTCTTGGTCTCCACCATGACATCAAGCTGGCGGACCTTCAAGTTGATCTTGTCGCGGACGCGGTCGATGTAAGGAATCTTGAGATTGAGACCCGCGTGGGCGACGCGCTGGAATTTACCCAGGCGCTCAATGATGGCGGCTTCGCGCGTGCGCACGACCACGAAGCCGTCGAGAATGGTGGCGATGATGATCAGAGCAAAGATCACACCGACAATGGCACCGAACATGAAAGAGCTCCTTCGTAGTGAGAGGGGTTATCACTACATAGGGTGCCATAACTACGGGCCTCATGCTCGTCCGAAAGACGTAACAACTCAGTGAAGATTCTGCGGCATCCGGCTCGCAGTTTTATCGGCTACGGTCGATAAACTCGCAGTTTTATAGGATGCAGTCGATAAAAATGCGCGTCTTTAGTGGTCGTCCGCCAGCCGCAGGAGCTCGGTGAAGATGGCCTCGCCGTCCACGCGGATGCCGTTGTGCTGGTACTTATTCGTCACGTGCGGGCGCAGGTCGCGGTAGAGGCGTGCGGTGTGCATCGATTCCTCGAAGGGCACGAAAATGTCGTCGAGGTAGACGGCCGCCGCAGCAATGGCGGGCGCGTCCTTGAGGACCTCCGGGTCGTAGGGGCTGGACTCCCACGGGTGCTGAGCAAGCTGTTCTGCAGCAGCCTTGAGCGGGCGTAGCGCAGGATCCTCGTCGAACTGCCAGGGGTAAATGTGCTCGCCGGTGAGCCACGTTCCGTCTTCGGCGAACTCGTCGAATTCCTCGCGGACGCGGTGCGCCGCCCAGTTCGTGGGCGTGGAGCCGACGACGCCGCCGTAGATGGACTCGTGAATAGCTGCATAGAGCGGGCCGCCTTGAAAGGACACGCGCTGGCCGACGTCCTGCAGGAAATCCGAGCGCAGGCGCTTTTCCCCACGCACCGTGCGGAAAGGCTCCTCGAGGAGGAACGCGAGCGTATCGAAGCCGGCGCCTCGGCCGAGCTCAATGCCGATGGTGCGGAAGCGACGGGAGGACAGACGCTCGCCCGTGGGCACAGTCTCCTCGTGGTTGTCGAGATGGTCGATAATCTCCTCGATACGCTGCTGCGCCCAAGGAATTTCGCGGAAGAACTGGCTCTCGCGGGCACGCAGCTTCGTATACGTCGCGCGGTACAGGTCGTCGGCGCCCAAGCGCGTGGTGGGCAGGCCTCCGGTGAGGAAGGCGCGCTCAACGGATTCGGGGAACATGGACAGGTAGGCGGTGATGATAAAACCGCCGAAGGACTGGCCGTAGAGCGACCACTTCTTCAAGCCCAGGTGCTCGCGGACGCGCTCGGCGTCGCGCACGATGTTGTCTTGGCGCAGGAGATGAAGCTTGTTGAAGTCGGCGGCATCGGAAAGCTCGTCAATGCGATGCGAGCGGCCGGTGCCACGCTGGTCGAACAAAATCCAGCGGTAGCGCGTGAGCCCCGCCTTAAGCAGCCCGCCGAGACCGGCGGCGGGGCGCTCGGCCGGAAAGCCTGGGCCGCCCTGCATGTAGACGAGCGCGGGATAATTCTCGCCGCCAGGCGGGATGATCTCGCGGGCGAAAACGTCCAAGGTCCCGCTCTCGGGATTGGAGTAATCCCACGGGACCGTGACGTGATGTTCTTTGAATTCGTGACCAAAGCGCTTCATGCGCTCCAGGCTAGTAGACCGTGAAACCCTTCTCGCGGAAGACGTCGCGGATCTTCTCCATCTCGTCGACTGCGGGCGGCTTAACGTCCTCGAGCTTGTAGTCCATGCCCAGCTCGTGCCACTTATCCTTGCCCATGTTGTGGAACGGGAGGACCTCGACGCGCTCGACGTTGCCCTTCCAGCGGGCCACGATATTCGCGACGTTGGCGACGTTTTCCGGGGAGTCAGTCAGACCCGGCACGACGACGAAGCGGATCCACACCTTCTTGCCCATGCGGTGCAGCTTGTCACCGAAGTCGATGGTGGGCTGCAGCTCGCGAGCGGTGACCTTCTTGTAGGTCTCCTCGTCACCCGACTTCACGTCGAGGAGGAAGAGATCGATATTGTCGATATCCTCGTCGCGCAGGCGCGCGCCGAAGAAGCCGGAGGTATCGATCGCGGTGTGAATGCCAGCGTCATGTACTTCCTTGAGCACGCGGCGGGTAAAGGCAATCTGGAACAGCGGCTCGCCGCCGGAGATGGTCAGTCCGCCGCCGGAGGCGTTGAATATGGGCTTGTAGCGCTTGATTCGCTTGACCACGTCTTCGATGGTCTCCAGAGCGCCAGTCTTCATCTCCATGGTGTCGGGGTTGTGGCAATACAGGCAGCGCAGAGGGCAGCCGGACATGAACATGGTCATGCGCGTGCCAGGGCCGTCGACGGCCGTGACGAGCTCCCACGAGTGAATGAGTGCGATATCGCCGGTGCGACGGGCTTCCATAAGCTCCGGGCGCGTGATTTCGTCCAAGTGGTTATCAGAGCCGAGGCCGCCCGCGACGCCGCGGACTTTCTCGCCGACTTCCGGCTCGAGGTGAACGACGCCGGTTACGCCATCTGCCATTGCTCAATGCTCCTTGCGAATAGTCCAATGCGGCCGCAGGCTCCGTGGGAGCCGACGACCGCTACTGGATAAGTGAGTGTTACTAGCTGCCCTGGTGGAAGGTACGCGAGATAACATCCAGCTGCTGCTCGCGGGTGAGCTTGACGAAGTTCACGGCGTAGCCAGAGACGCGAACGGTGAGGTTCGGGTACTTCTCCGGGTGTTCCACAGCATCCTCGAGGGTGGACTTGTCCAGCACGTTGATGTTGGCATGGTACAGACCCGAGTTCATGTTGTGCTCGTCGCGCTGTGCCTTCATGTCGGCCAGGCGCTCTTCGAAGGTGTGGGTTGCCATTGTGTATGTCTCCTGAAATGTGGTGAGTGGTTGGGGTGCCGCGGCCGAGCTGGCCGCGGCAAGGATGGGGGGTTCGGACTACTCCGCGTTGTCCATAATGAAGCCGGAGTCCAGGACGCCCACCAGGTTGGTGATGCGCTCCTCAGGCGTGCGGCCCAGGCCGGTCGGGGTAATCGTGTTGGTGAGCGAGATGCCGTCCAGTGCGTCCTGGTAGTCCAGCTTGCCCACGGACAGCATGGAGGCGACCATGCCGTGGGAGTCGGCACCGTTCTCCGGGTTAGCGCCCGGCGCGAACGGGGTACCAGCCTTGTGGCCGGACGGGAAGGAACCGGTGGCCTTGCCGTAGACCACGTTGGAGGTAATGGTCAGGACGGACTGGGTCGGGATGGCGTTGCGGTACATCGGGATGGCCTTAATCTTGTCCATCACGGTGTGGACCACGGTGGCGGCGATGTCATCCGCGCGGTCATCGTCGTTGCCGTAGAACGGGAACTCGCCCTCGGTGCGGTAGTCGACAACCAGGCCGGTCTCGTCGCGGACCGGGTAGACCTTGGCGTACTTGATGGCGGAGAGGGAGTCGGCCACGATGGACAGACCGGCGATGCCGCAGCCCATGGAGCGGACGATGTCCGAGTCGTGCAGAGCCATCTCGACTGCTTCGTACGCGTACTTATCGTGCGAGTAATGGATGATGTTGAGGGCCTCAACGTAGGTGCCGATGACCCAGTCGAGCATGTCCTCGTACTTTGCCCAGACCTCTTCGAAGTCGAGCGGGCCGTCGCCTTGGATGGGCTCGTAGCCGGTCATGATCTGCTTGCCCGTGACCTCGTCGCGGCCACCGTTGATGGCGTAGAGGAGGGACTTTGCAGCGTTGACGCGAGCGCCGAAGAACTGCATCTGCTTACCAACGCGCATCGGGGACACGCAGCACGCGATGGCGGCGTCGTCGCCCCACTGCTCACGAATCTGGCGGTCGGACTCGTACTGGATGGACGAGGTCTCAATCGAGATATGAGCACAGAACTTCTTGTAGCCCTCAGGCAGCTTCGGGTCCCAGAAGATGGTGATGTTCGGCTCTGGGGACGGGCCCAGGTTGACCAGAGTCTGCAGGAGGCGGAAGGAGGTCTTGGTGACCATGTGGCGGCCGTCGTCGCCGAAGCCGGCGTCAGACCAGGTTGCCCAGTACGGGTCGCCCGAGAAGATCTGGTCGTAATCCTCGGTACGCAGGAAACGGACGATGCGCAGCTTCATGACGAGGGAGTCGATGATCTCCTGGGCCTCGGACTCGGTAAGGATGCCACGAGCGAAGTCGCGCTCGAAGTAGGAGTCGAAGAATGCAGACAGGCGGCCGATGGACATGGCAGCGCCATCCTGGGACTTAATGGAGGCCAGGTAGCCGAAGTAGGTCCACTGAACAGCCTCATGAGCGGTGGAAGCCGGGCCGGAGATATCGAAGCCGTAGGACTCAGCCATCTTCTTCAGCTTCTTCAGAGCCTTGATCTGCTCTGCGTGCTCCTCACGGTAGCGTGCCCAGTGCTCAGAGAAGCCCAGGTCTGCCACGGCGTCCTTGGAACGCTGCTTTTCCTCGATGAGGTAGTCGACGCCGTAGAGGGCGACGCGGCGGTAGTCACCGATGATGCGGCCGCGGCCGTAGGCGTCCGGCAGGCCGGTGATGATGTGCGAGGAACGAGCGGCACGAATGCGCGGGGTGTAGATATCGAAGACTGCGTCGTTGTGGGTCTTGCGGTAGCGCGTGAAGATTTCCTTCACGGCCGGGTCGTATTCCTTGCCGGCTTCCTTGATGGCCTGCTCGACCATGCGCCAGCCGCCGAACGGCATCATGGCGCGCTTGAGCGGCGTATCCGTCTGCAGACCGACGATGACGTTGTCGTCTTCACAGATGTAGCCAGCCGGGAAAGCGTCAATATCGCTGGCGGTGTGGGTATCGACATCAAAGATGCGCTTCTTGCGCTCGATGGAGAGGTAGTTCTTCTCCAAGTAATCGAAGGTACGCATGGTCTTCTCGGTGGGGCCTTCGAGGAACGAAGCGTCGCCATCGTACGGAGTGTAGTTGCGCTGCACGAAGTCGCGGACGTCGATTCCTTCGGTCCACGGTCCCGGGTTGAAACCTTCCCAGGCGGTAAACTGCAGCGGCTCGGTTGCGGTGGTCACGAGGCGTGACTCCCTTCTGTTTCGACGTTTTTAAGGGCTCGCCGTTTTACTTCAACCGGCAGTGCCCTGACACGCTCGAATTTACCCGCGCACCTGCTTGTTTCCTACCTCAGTCCTGGGTCACAAAGAGACCAATACCACAAGTTTTTCCGTGCTTACTGCTCAGCGAATTCATATAAAACGGCCGTTCCGTATCTATCGGGGGCAAATTACCCCCATCGCCCCCGGTGCTGAAGCGGTTCAGATTGGTATGTTCAGACTTCGCTCACGTCACGCGACTAGGCTTCCGCACTGCGCACCGGCTACTTTTATTCGCATGACTTCTTCTCCGCTTCCTCCCCCAGACACGGCGAAAACTGTGACCTCCCGTCCCACCAACGCTGTCGATGCCGTCCCTCCTGCGCCCAAGCTCGCCGCGCTCGGCCTCCAGCACGTCCTCGCGTTCTACGCCGGCGCCGTCATCGTTCCTCTCCTCATTGCGGGCTCGCTCAATCTCGACACCGCGACGACCATCCACCTCATCAACGCTGACCTGCTCACCTGTGGTCTGGCGACCCTTATCCAATCGGCGGGCATCGGCAAGCACGTGGGTGTGCGTCTGCCCATCATCCAAGGCGTGACCACCACGGCGGTCTCCCCCATCATCGCCATTGGCCTGGGTGCGACAAACGGAGAAGGCGGCACCGCCTCCCTGCCCACCATCTATGGCGCCATCATCGTCGCGGGTCTGTTCACCTTCTTCGCCGCTCCTGTCTTTGGCAAGGTGTTGCGCTTCTTCCCGTCTATCGTCACCGGCACGGTGCTCCTCGTCATGGGCACATCGCTGCTCGCGGTCTCCGCCAACGACTTCATCAACTACGCGGAAGGCGTGCCGGCCACCCGCGACCTCCTCTACGGCTTCGGCACCCTCGCCGTCATCGTCCTTGTCCAGCGCTTCTTCCGCGGCTTCCTGGGTACGCTCTCTGTTCTCATCGGCCTCGTGCTCGGCACTGCCGTCGCCCTCGCGCTGGGCGATGCCTCCTTTGCCGAGGTCGCCACCGCCGACGCGTTTGGCATCACCACGCCCTTCTACTTCGGCATTCCGAAGTTCGACCTCGTCGCCATCTTCTCCCTCATCATCGTCATGATTATCACCATGGTCGAGACCACTGGCGACGTCTTCGCCACCGGCGAAATCGTCAAGAAACGCATTCGCCGCGACGACGTCGTGCGCGCCATCCGGGCTGACGGCGTATCCACCGTCCTCGGCGGTGTCATGAACTCTTTCCCGTACACCTGCTTCGCCCAAAACGTCGGCCTCGTGCGGCTTACTGGCGTCAAGTCGCGCTGGGTGGCCGTCGCCGCCGCAGGCTTCATGATTCTCCTCGGCTTGCTTCCCAAGGCCGGCGCCATCGTCGCCGCCATCCCCTCGCCGGTCCTCGGCGGCGCCTCGCTCGCGCTGTTTGCCAACGTCGCCTGGGTCGGCCTGCAGACCATCGCCAAGTCGGACCTCTCTGACGGCCGCAACGCCGCTATCGTCACCACTGCCCTCGGCCTGGCCATGCTCGTCACCTTCAAGCCGGATATCGCGGCCGCCTTCCCGAACTGGGCACAGACCTTCGTCTCCTCCGGCATGTCCATCGGCGCGCTCACGGCCATCGTGCTCAATCTCCTCTTCTTCCACCTCGGCCGCCAGTCCGGCTCCGACGTCTCGCGCGCGACGGGCACCGGCGTTTCTCTCGACGAGCTCAACACCATGGAACGCGACGATTTCGTCGCAGCCCTGCGCCCCCTCTTCAACAACGAGACGTGGCCGCTGGAGACCGCCTGGGAAGCCCGCCCCTTCGCCGACATCAACGAGCTGCGCGCGGCCATCCAGATCGCGGTGCTCACCGCTCCTTCGAAGCGCCGCGAGGCGCTTATCCACGATTACCCCGCCATGGACGACCTCCTCCTGCGCCCGCAGGACGTCGCCACGGCCGACCGCGGCTCCATTGGCTTGGCCGAGCTTGACGATGTCCAGTCGGAGAAGTTGCAGGAGCTCTCCGCCGCCTATCGCTCGCGCTTTGGGCTGCCCTTCGTGGCGTATCTCGACACCACCGACACGGTCGAGCGCGTCCTTGACGCGGGCGTGCGCCGTCTCGCCAACTCCGAAGAACAGGAACGCCGCGTGGCGCTGAGCGAAATCGTAGAAATCGCCAACGACCGCTTCGATTTGCTGCTCGCCGACGCCAACCCCGTGCGCTCGGCGTGGGACCGCAAGTTCACGGAAATCGACTAGCAACGCCGAGCTCGCCATCCGCGCCCCGCGAGCCTGGCTTTGGGTTTATGGCGTTTCGAAGCGTGTACCGCACCACCAACCGCCATAAACCCAAAGCTGGCCGCAGACGCGCGAAGGGCCGGCCTCGTTCGATACGGGGCCGGCCCTTTTATTGTGCGCCCGGGGAGAATCGAACTCCCACGTCCTAAGACACTAGAACCTAAATCTAGCGCGTCTGCCAATTCCGCCACGGGCGCGTGCGGGATAAAGCTTAGCAAGTGGGCTGGGCGAGGAGTTAATGCGCGGGGTTAGAAAATTGGGGCACGGGGTGGGTAGGCTATGACGAGTGAGCAGCAAGGAACCGCGTAAACGTCAAAAGATCAAGGTCAAGTGGTGGCACATCCTCTTGATCGCGTTCTTCGTGGTGACGTTCTTGTTCCTCGCGTGGTGGCAGTGGACGCGTTTCCAGTCCGGCTCCGGCACGTTTCAGAACCTGGGCTATGCCTTCCAGTGGCCACTGTTCGCCGTCTTCGTGGTCTACGCCTACCGCACAGCGCTCAAGTACGAAAACGAGCGCATCGACGCCGAGAACGCGGCGGCCGCCGACGGCGACGAGAACTACCAGTATGTCTCCGAGCGCGAAGCGCCGAAACATACGATGACCGCCATCGACGAGGACTTTTTGCCCTCCCGTCCCCAGATGGACGTCGAGGAATTTAACGCCTTGAATGTCCAGCGCCGTGAGCGCCCTTCAACCCGCAACGAAAGTGAAAGCAATGACTAACCAGCCCGCGCAGCACCACCCCGAACGCCAGGCACGCGTGAAGACCGCCCTGAACATCTTCTCCGTCTTCGCCTGGGTCACCGGTGTCTTCCTGCTCGCCCTCGTTGTCCGCATGGTGTGCCAGTACATTCTGAAGCTCGACATCCCGGAGTGGGCCACGTGGATCGCTATCGCCCACGGCTGGGTCTACGTCTGCTATCTGCTCTCCGTGCTCAACCTGGGCACCAAGGCACTGTGGCCTTTCCCGAAGATGCTCGGCACCGCCCTCGCCGGCGTTGTGCCTTTCTTCTCCTTCTTCATGGAAGCCAAGCGCCGCAAGGAAGTCATCGCAGCGTTCAGCCTTTAAGAAGCATAAAAAATCGCCGGTCCCCACGCGGGATCGGCGATTTTTTATGCGGACGTGGCGAGCTCCGCGATGTGAGGCACGAGCTGCTCGAGCGCGCGGTGGCGGTGCGAGACAGCGTTCTTTTCGGCGGGGGTCATCTCGGCCGAGGAGCGCTCCTCCCCTTCCGGCTGGAAGAGTGGGTCGTAGCCGAAGCCATTTTCGCCGTGGCGCTCGCGCAGGAGCATGCCCGGCCAGCGACCTTCGGCGAGGAATTCCTGACCATCCGGCGTGACGAGCGCGCACGTGGACACGAAGGCGGCGGCGCGGCGCTCATCCGGCACGTGCGCCATCTGTGCGAGCAGAAGGTCGTTATTCGCCTCGTCGTTGCCGTGGGTGCCGGACCAACGCGCGGAGAGCACTCCCGGCATGCCGTTGAGCTCTTCGACGGCGATGCCGGAGTCATCTGCAATGGTGGCCAAGCCCGTGTGGGTGACGCCGGCGCGTGCCTTGATGAGCGCGTTGTCGGCGAAGGTGCGACCGTCCTCGACCGGCTCCTCGTACGCCTCCACCGCGGACAGCGGGAGGAGTTCGACACCGACGATGCCAGCCTCGGCGAGGATGGTCTCGAGCTCGCCCAGTTTCTTCTTGTTATTCGATGCGACGAGAATCTGCATGTGAAGTCCCAGTCCTAGTTCCAGCCGAGCGCTGCCTTCTGGGCCTCGATAAGCTCGTAGCAGCCCTTCTCCGCGAGATCGAGCATCTGGTTCAGCTCAGTGCGGCCGAAAAGTCCGTGCTCGCCGGTGCCCTGAATCTCCACGAAATTGCCGGAGGAGGCCATGACGACGTTGAGGTCGACCTCGGCGCGGGAGTCCTCTTCGTAGGGCAGGTCGAGTGACGGGCGACCGTCAATGATGCCCACGGAGACCGCGGCAATGGGGTCGAGCAGCGGCTCGCCGGGAACGACGCCTGCTTCCTTGAGGTGTGCGACGGCATCAGCCAGCGCGACATAGGCGCCGGTGATGGAGGCGGTGCGGGTGCCGCCATCGGCCTGGAGGACGTCGCAGTCGAGCTGGATGGTGTTCTCACCCAGCTCGCGCAGGTCCACGGCGGCGCGCAGGGAGCGGCCGACGAGACGGGAGATTTCATGCGTGCGGCCCTTGACCTTGCCCTTCATGGACTCGCGCGGCATGCGCTCGTGCGTTGCGGACGGCAGCATGGAGTACTCGGCAGTAAGCCAGCCTTCGCCGGAGTCCTTCTTAAAGCGCGGGACGCCAAATTCGACGGACGCGGTGCACATGACGCGGGTGTTGCCGAACTCGACGAGGACGGAGCCTGCCGGGTTGGTCGTGAAATTGCGGGTGATGCGAACAGGGCGCAGCTCATCGAGCGCGCGGCCATCGAAGCGAATGAAGTCAGACATGGGCTCTAGCGTACTAGAGCTCAAACTCCATGTCGGGAGCGCCAACGACGATCTCTCCATCGAACTCGGCGTGGGCCGCAGCCACGGTGGCTTCGCGGTCGCCCCACGGCTGGAGGTGGACGAGCACAAGCTTCTGCACACCGGCGAGTGTCGCGAGACGCCCTGCCTCGCCACCAGACATGTGCATATTCGGCGCCATGCCCTCCGAGGTTTCGCCCCAGCCCGCCTCGCAGAGGAAGATATCCGCATCCTGGGCGGCCGGAATGAGATCCTCGGTAAATGCGGAGTCTCCGGAGTATGCGATAACGCGGCCCGACTTCGCGTGCTCCACGCGCAGTGCGAACGTCTCGATGGGGTGGATGGTGCGGTACGGCGTCATGTAGACCTCGTCAACGAGCTGGCGCTCGCCCTGGCGCCAGCTGTCGAAAGCGAAGGTATCCGAGAAATCGTCGACCTTATCCGGCACGTCTGCGGACAGGCGGCCGAGGTGCACCGGAGTGGCGGCCGGGCCCAAGCACAGGTTGCGCGCGGCGGCCGGGGCCGTGGGATGGAAGCGACGCCAGACCATGAGCGACGGGAAATCCATGCAGTGGTCAGCATGGAGGTGGCTAAAGGTCACGTGAGCGTCACACGGATCCTGGTGTTTCTGCAGCTGTGCGAGCGTCCCCGGGCCCATGTCCATGACGATGGACGGGGCGTTATCGAAGGACACGAGGTAGCCTGACGCCGGATTAGCAGGCGTGGGCACAGAGCCGGAACAACCAAGAATGGTCAACTTCATGGGTATATCGTTGCATGAAAGTACCCAAAAGTCAGGCAATCGTCACTCGATTGCGAGAAACTTCTGGGTTATCCCTGAATGTGGTTGAATTCACCGGGGCCGCGGCCGAGGAAGCGCACGGCGAGCTTATCAAAGAGCTCCGGTGCACCAGTGGACTCGAAGACGCGGGTGGGTGGCTCGGTGTTCGCGCGCAGCATATCGGACTCCGTGAGCACCTTGAGCACGTCCTTCGCGGTTTCCTCTGCAGAGGAGACGAGCGTGACATTGTCCCCCATCGCGAGCTGGATGACACCGGAGAGCAACGGGTAGTGCGTGCAGCCGAGTACGAGCGTGTCGACGCCCTCGGCCTGCAGCGGCGCGAGATAGTTTTCCGCCACGCCCAGAATCTGGCGGCCGGAGGTAATGCCGCGCTCCACGAAGGGCACGAAGTCCGGGCACGCGGTGGCGAAGGCCTGGATGCCCGGATTGACCGCGAAGAGGTCCTGGTACGCGCCAGAGTTCACGGTTCCTTGCGTGCCAATCACACCCACCTTGCCGTTGCGGGTTGTCGCCATCGCACGGCGTACAGCAGGACGGATGACCTCGACAACGGGTACGTCATAGCGCTCGCGTGCGTCGTGCAGGAACGCCGCCGTTGCCGTATTACATGCAATGACGATCATCTTGCAGCCGCGCTCCACGAGCTCGTCCGCGATGTTCTGAGAGAACTGGCGCACCTCGGCAATGGGGCGTGGGCCGTACGGACCGTGAAGAGTATCGCCGATGTAGTGGATGGACTCGTGAGGCAGCTGGTCCATGATCGTGCGGGCCACGGTGAGCCCACCCAAACCAGAATCAAAGACGCCGATGGGAGCGTCTGCAGCAGGAGAACTCAACGCAGTTCCTGCTTTCGCGAACCAGACAGAGCCCTGACCGGATCATCGGAGGTAATGGTCATGCCGGCGAGAATGCCGCCGATGGCGCCGAAGAGGTGGCCCTGCCAGCTCACGCCCTCGTAGACAGGCAGCACGCCCCAGATAAGACCGGAGTAGGCGAAGGCCAACACAACGCCGGTGAAGAACTGCACGAGCGAACGGTTAAACACACCGCGCACGATGAGGTACGCGAGCCAACCATAGACCATGCCTGAGGCGCCAATGTGCAAGGTACCCGGCCCGCCAAAGAGCCACGTACCCACGCCAGCGACGAGCAGAACGATAGCGGAAACCTCCCAGAACGCGCGGCGTCCGGACAAGCCCACGATGAAACAGAAGATGGCGCCCGGAATGGAATTACCCATGAGGTGCTCGAAGTTGGCGTGAAGGAAGGGCGCGAAGAAGATGCCCCAGATACCGGAAAAGTCGAGCGGGCGGATGCCGAAGTAGCCCAGGTTTCCGCCGAAGATGAAGGCGTTGATGATGTGCACGCCCCACTCGATGACGAGGTAGCCAATAGCAAACGTCAGGCCTGCACGGATGCGTCCGCTGCCCGTGTAATTCTTCGAATCACCAGAATTCCGGCGCGGGGCGGGCGCGCCGCCGGGCCGGTACTGGTAATTCTGCATTCCGCCATAAGTCATAATGCGACCTACTTTAGCGCGGCGGGCGACATCAGGCGCGTTTCGGCAGCGTCGCGTACGTCGCAAGCCCAAATCCCGGCGCGGCATGCACGACGGCGTCGACGATGGCGGCCTCGACCGCGTCAGCTGCCGCAGCGCCGAGCGCCATCATGGTCGGCGTGTCCACGCCTGCCGCCGCTGTCGGTGCCGCCGCTGTCGCGTCGGCAGGGGGAGCAGAGAGGGCGAAGATGGTGTCGCCATCGAGCGGCGAGTGCGCCGGACGCACGGCTCGGGCGATGCCGTCGTGCGCTGTAAGCGCCAAGCGCTTGGCTTGGGCCTTGGTCACTGGGGCGTCGGTGACGACCACGCCAATGGTCGTGTTGAGCTTCGACTGCTTGGGGTCCGGCACCGCGGCGTAGGCCTCCGGGTCGAGCGCCTCGAGGCTCTCCCCCGTCGCGCGCTCGTAAGCGCGGGCGCCGAAGAGCTCTCCGGTCTCGGCGTCGACGACCTCACCCGCCGGGTTCGCGACCATATAAGCGGTGACCTGATAGTTGTGAGACGGCGCATGTGCGGTGACGCTCGCGCTGCCAAAGCCGCCGCGCAGGCGGCCAGCCGTGGCGCCCGTCCCGGCGCCGACGGTGCCGGAAACCTCCAGCAGTGGTGCGAAGGCGGCATCGGAAAGCGCGGCACGCAGGGCGGCGGCGCCATCGGAGGCGGTGGGATAGTGGACCTCGCCGACGATGAGGTCGAAGATGACGGCCGCAGGGATGATGGGCACACGCGGGCCAGGGCGGTCCTCGCCGAATACAGGGAAGCCAATATCGTGCGTGGCGAGCTCGCGCATGGCGCCGTCCGCCGCAGCGAGGCCAAAGGCGGACCCACCGGAGAGAACAATGGCGTGGACGCGCTCTACCGTATTATGCGGCTCGAGAAGATCTGTCTCACGGGTGCCGGGACCGCCGCCGCGGACATCGACGGACGCGACGGCGCCCTGCGGGCCGGCGTAGAGGACGGTGACGCCCGTGTCTCCGAGCGTGGCGTGGCCGATGGAAACCATGAGCCCGACCGCCTAGTTCATCATGGCCTGGAGCAGCGAGTCCTGCGCAAAGGCGAGCCACTCGATGATGGCTTCCTGATCCGCAAGGGCTCCCTCGCCGCGCATATCGCCCGCGGCAACGTAGAGGCGCAGGTCGTTCAGGCCTGCGACAAACGCGGGGGCCTCGGATTCTTCGATGGAGACCTCGACGCCGCCGGTGGGGCCGAGTGCCTCGTTGATGACCTGGAGGTTCTGTAGCTTTGCGCGCGCGATGTCGTTTTCGTGGAGTGATCGCAGCAGCGCATTATCGCCTTCGAATTCCTCGTCTCCTTCCTTCTCAAAGTCCGGGAAGAGACGCGCGAGCGACGGATCCTCCGGGGCCTCCTTATGGCCGGAGGCAATGCCCATCATCTCCGCCAAGTCGTCCTTGGGCGCGGACTGGGCGCGCTTGATGATCGCCTCGGAAACCGTCGCCGTGAGATCGCCTATGACCTCGCGCTCGATGGGTTCAAAGCGCGTGACGTACCGCGCCGGACGCATGAGCGACTTTTTCTTCTTCCATGCCTGCATGTATTCAGTCCTGTCTGCTTTAGCCGGCCTGCTGCATGGTGGCCCACAGACCAGCAATCTGCAGCTTCTTTACGTCGGCCTCAATCTTGTCGCGCTCGCCCGTGCTCACTGCGGCCTTGCCTTCGGTATGGACCTGCATCATGAGCTCGTTCGCGCGCTTCTTGTCATAACCCAGCACGGTCTGGAAGACATAGGAGACATAGGACATGAGGTTGACCGGGTCGTCCCACACGATGCACATCCACGGTAGGTTTTCGCTCGTGGCGACATCAATCTGAATGTCTTCATCCAGCTCCGGGGTGGCCATCGGCGAACCGAGGGTCGGGTTAAGGGAGAGATTCATGGTACTTAGCCTAATCAATCTGTCCCTCTTTCGACCACAGTCCGCCCCACCGGCGCGTGAGAAAGAGCGCAATTGCCTTGCCAAGGGCGTAAATTAATCTCAGAAACTGTTTATTTCCTATTTCGAGAGCTGCATTCTCTCCCCTCCCTCTGTGAACGAACCCATCAACGTCCCCCAGCTCTGTGCCGAGCTTCGCAACGGCAATCTGAGTCTGTAGAGTCTGGTCAATCTGGTCACAACTGCGTGGACGGTCGCAGCCCTCATTGGCACTCTCTTCATCTTCGTCGGTGCCGCGAAGGACGGCTCCTCGACCCCGGCGGGTGATTCCACCGATGGACGACGTGAGATGCTGCCCAACCCCTCGCTCACCACGATCGGCGTAGCGTACGACTACAACAGCGGCTACGTCGACACCGTTGTGACGATGGAGTAAGTTCGCGAGCCCCCTGCGTTGCCGTGGTGATCTGGACTGGGGCTGGTTAAAGGCCTCACAAATATCGTGCGCCGCGTATGATTAAGCGGCATGAATGACTCTGCTTCCGCCGTTTCCTCCCCTGCCAGCCGCTCGACGGGCTTGTTGACCGATAAGTACGAGCTCACCATGCTTCAGGCAGGGCTGCGTGACGGCACCGCGCACCGTAAGGCCGCTTTCGAAGTTTTCGCCCGCCGCTTGCCGGGCGAGCGCCGCTACGGCGTGGTCGCGGGCATCCCGCGCGTGCTCAAAGCCATTGAGGACTTCCGCTTCACCGAGGAGCAGCTCGCGGACCTCGACTTCCTCGACGAGCAGACGATTGAGTATCTGCGTCATTACCGTTTCTCCGGCCAGGTGGACGGCTACCGCGAAGGCGAGCTCTACTTCCCTAATTCGCCGCTGCTTACCGTGCGCGGCACGTTTGGCGAATGCGTCATCCTTGAAACGGTCATCCTGTCCATCATGAACGCGGACTCCGCGGTGGCATCGGCAGCCTCCCGCATGGTGGTGGCCGCAGACGGCCGCCCGATCATCGAGATGGGTTCGCGCCGCACGCACGAGTACGCTGCGGTCACCGCGACCCGCGCCGCGTACCTCGCGGGCTTTACCTCCACGTCGAACCTTGAGGCAGCGTACCGCTACGGCATTCCGGCTTCTGGCACGGCGGCGCATGCGTGGACGCTCGCCCACGTCAACGATGACGGCACGCCGAACGAGGAGGCCGCTTTCCGTTCCCAGATTGAAACGGACGGCGTGGAAACCACCCTGCTCGTCGACACCTACGACATTACGAAGGGTGTGGAGACGGCCATCAAGGTCGCGGGCACGGATCTCGGCGGCGTACGCATCGACTCCGGCGACTTGGGAGCCGTGACGCGCCGCGTGCGCAAGCAACTCGATGACCTGGGCGCGCACAACACGCGCATTGTTGTTTCCTCCGACTTGGATGAGTTCTCCATTGCAGGTCTGCGCGGCGACCCGGTCGACGGCTACGGCGTGGGCACTTCCGTGGTCACAGGCTCCGGCGAGCCGACCGCGTCCATGGTCTACAAGGTTGTTGAGGTCGAGGGCCACCCCGTGGCCAAGCGTTCCTCCTCCAAGCGCTCCGTGGGCGGAGCCAAGCGCGCCATTCGCACGCACCGCTCGACTGGCGTCGCACTCGAGGAAATCGTCTTCCCCTTCGACGCGGAGCAGCCGGAAGTTCCCTCGCACCTCACGGTGCGCGAGCTCACCGTGCCGCTCATGCGCGACGGACATGTGGTCGAGGGCCTGCCCACGCTCGAGGAATCCCGAGCCTTCCTCGCTGAAATCCGCGGCACCCTGCCGTGGGAGGGCCTGGCTCTGTCCAAGGGCGATGTGCCGGTGTCAACGCGCATGGTGGGCTTCCCGCCAGCCAAGTAGTCCATCGGCTTTCTTTCCCGCACGGTGATCGCCTGACGCGTCCACGCCTCGTCGCCCTTCCGCATGTTTAGCTGCCTTCAGCACGTTGGGGCAGCAGGCTAGACTGGCCGGGTGGAGAAATCGACCGAAGAGCTTCTAGAGTCCGCCGTCGCCGCCTTGGGTGGTGCCCGCCGCGAAGGCCAGGTCCGCATGGCCAAGGCCGTGACCAAGGCCTTCGAGACCCAGCGCCACCTCGCCGTCCAGGCGGGCACCGGTACAGGTAAGTCGCTGGCCTACCTCGTCCCCTCCCTGCGTCACGCCCAAGGCGCGGAGACCTCGGTCATCGTCTCAACGGCGACGCTCGCGCTGCAGCGCCAGCTCGTCCACCGCGACCTCCCGCGGCTCACCGAGGCGCTGGCCGAGGAGATGGACCGCGAGCCCACCTTCGCCATTATGAAAGGCCGCGCGAACTACCTCTGCCTCAATAAGCTGGCGCAACCGGAGTCGCCGGAAGCCATGCTCGATGACGGCGAGGGGCTCGATGGTGGCTCATGGCGCGAGCGCGCCGCCACACGCGTCACGGAATGGGCCCAGGAAACGGAGACGGGGGACCGTGACGACCTCGAGCCGGGCGTCCCAGACGACGTGTGGAAGGCGTTTTCCGTCACCTCCCGCGAGTGCCTAGGGGCCTCGCGCTGCCCGCACGGCGAGGACTGCTTTGCAGAGCTCGCTCGCCGCGAGGCCGCGGACGCAGACGTCATCGTCACCAACCACGCGCTGCTCGCCATCGACGCGCTCTCCGAGGCCAATATCCTGCCCGACCACGATGCCGTGGTCATCGACGAGGCGCACGAACTCGATGACCGAATTACCTCCGTCACGACCGCGGAGATTACCGCCCGCGTCATCTCCATGGCGGGCAACCGCGTCAAGGCACTCGCCTCGGACTCTGGTTTGACGGACCTCGCAGAGGAATTCACCATCGTCACCGCGGAGTGCCCTGAGGGCCGCTGGACGGACATGCCCGAGCCCGTCTCCCAGCACCTCACCGGCTTGGAGGACACCCTTCGGCGCATGCGTGAAAAGATCGCCCGTGCGCCCGAAGGCGAGCAGAAGGACGACCCAGAGAAGTTCGCGGAGCGCCAGAACCTCACCAATCACCTCTCCGATCTCGCCGAGGCGGTCGCCCGCATGCGCGCCGTCTTTGCCCAAGGCAACCCGGCTGAGCACGAGGACGTCGTATGGCTCTCGCGCCGCAATGGGGACGGCCCCGCCACTCTCGCGGTCGCGCCGCTATCTGTCGCGGACCTGCTGCGCTCTACTCTCTTTGGTGAACAGACCGTCGTGCTCACCTCAGCCACGCTGGCCCTCGGCGGCCGCTTCGACGTCATGGCTGCGCAATGGGGCCTGCCCACCGGCACGTGGGATTCACTCGACGCCGGCACGCCCTTCGATCCCGCGAAGTCCGGCATCCTCTACACCGCAGCACACCTGCCGCAGCCCGGCCGCGACGGATTGTCCCCGGACACCCTCGAGGAAATCTATGAGCTCATCATGGCCGCCGGCGGGCGCACCCTCGGCCTCTTCTCCTCCCGCCGCGCCGCGATCCAGGCTGCCGATGCCCTCCGTGCCCGCCTCCCCTTCGACCTCTACGTCCAAGGAGACGACACGATCGGCGCGCTCGTCGATAAATTCGCGAAGAACGAGAATTCCTGCCTCTTCGGCACGCTCACGCTGTGGCAGGGCGTCGACGTCCCCGGACCGGCCTGCTCGCTCGTCCTCATCGACCGCATTCCGTTCCCCCGCCCCGATGATCCCCTCATGCAGGCACGCGCCGATGCCGCCAAGGCCGCGGGCCGCAACGGTTTCATGGAAGTCTCGGCGACGCACGCAGCACTCCTCATGGCACAGGGCGCCGGCCGGCTGCTGCGCCACGTCGGCGACCGTGGCGTCGTGGCCGTCCTCGACCCGCGCTTGGAGACCAAGCGTTACGGCGGCTTCCTCAAGGCCTCGATGCCGCGCTTCTGGCAAACCACGAACCCGGAGACCGTCCGCGGCGCACTCACACGGCTCGTGCAGCAGCTCTAGCTCGCGCTCGCGCCGGCCACGCGCCGGATTTCAGAACAACGAAGGCCTAGATTTTTCGAAAATCTGGGCCTTCGATGTCGTAATATTCCGGCTCCGTCGTTGCAGACTCCAGCACCAGGTGTCAGCGGCGAGCCTAGGCCGCACGAAGCGCGACCACCGTCGCCGAGTCCGGCGCAACCTCGGTGTAGCCCGCGTCGCGAACAATCACAGCACCGGGGCGTGCGCAGGCGGCCTGGAACTCAGCCGTGGGCAGCTCGCGTACGGACAGCGGGAAACCACGCTCGGCCCAGTCCTCGACCCAGGCATAAGGCTGTGCCGCGGCGAGCAGCATAGAACCGTGGCCGACCTGGGCGGCGGCCTTGCCGGCGGTCATCGCAAGTCCCTCGTCGATGTAGATGACGGGCTCGCCCGGCGTTGCGGGCCCGGGCATATCGTGCTCGAGCTCGGTGTGGCCGATCTGCAGCTTGGAGATGAGCGGGTCCACGTCTGACACCGCCGAGGGCGCAAACGCCCGAGCACGGTCAGCGACTGTTACGCCGGGCAGGTTCTGGACGTCGCGCCATGCCTTGTTGCGGGCGCGGCGGGCCACCTTGCGAATGCGGTGGCCGTACCACGCCGCGAAAGCCTCGGCATAAGCGGTGTCGTCGCCGGCACGCGGGTCAAGGCACGCCGCGACGACGGCACGTGCAGCGGCCTCGAGGACCTCCGTGCGTGTGGGCGTGTCCTGCTTGGGCAGGTTGAGGACAATCTGCATGGCTTGGATGGTCTCCGGACAGTCCGGATCCTCCGGGTCATCGCGCCAGGACCGGTCGTTGCACGCCGCGGCGAGACGCGCATGCGCTACGTGGAGGCTCATTCGGCGTCCTCAGCCCGCACGACGTCATCAGACGGGATGCCGAGGATCTGAAGGATTTCGTCCATGTACGGGTGGTTGACCTGGGCGTCGGCCACCTCGCGCAAGGCCGGCTTGGCGTTAAACGCGATACCCAGTCCGGCGGCGGTAATCATGTCGATATCGTTTGCGCCATCGCCCACCGCAATCGTGCGCGACATGGAAATGCCCGCATCCGCAGCGAACTCGCGCAAGAAGGCTTCCTTCGCCTGGCGGTCGACTACCTTGCCAATGACGCGGCCCGTGAGCTTGCCGTCCTCGATCTCCAGGGTGTTAGCACGCACGTAGTCGAGGTCCAGCTCCTTGGCCAGCCCCTCCAGCACCTGGATGAAGCCGCCCGAGACCACCGCCACGCGGTAGCCCAGGTTCTTCAGCGTGCGAATCGTTGTGCGCACGCCCGGGGTAAGCGTGAGCGACGCGGCGGTCTCGTCGATGACACTAGCCGGCAGACCCGCGAGCGTCGCAACGCGCTCACGCAGGGAATGCTCAAAATCAAGCTCGCCGCGCATGGCGCGCTCCGTGACCGCGGCAACCTCGGCCTCTTTACCGGCGTGGCCCGCGAGCATTTCGATGACCTCACCTGTGATCAACGTGGAGTCGCAGTCGAAGCAGATAAGACGACGCGAACGACGGGACAGGCCAGCGGACTCCACCGCGATGTCGATACCCAGCTGTGCCGAGAGTGCCGCCAGCGCCTTGCGCAGCGGCTCCTCCTCGCCCGGCACCGTCACAGACAGGTCGAGAGCGGTGACGGGCTCCTGCGACAGGCCGCGAATACGATCGATGTTGACATTGAAGTTGGCCAGTTCCTGCGCAACAGAAGACAGGTGAGATGCCGTGACGGGGCGACCCATGACGACCACGGCGTGAGTGGAACGCGGGCGCGGCAGGGCATCGGAAAGCTCCGCGGAAATCTGCTGCTGGTAAATGCTCAAGGTATTGCGCAGCCCCTGCTCGATATCCTCGAGGCGGTTGGGCTCCACGTCGACAAAGGCAGACAATGAAATGCGGCCCGAGAACAGGGCCTGCTCAACGTCCACGAGCTCCACGTTGTAGGAGCCGAGAACGCGGAAGAAGGCGGCGGAGACGCCAGGTTTATCCGGGCCCGTGGTGGTAATCACAGCATTAGTCATAGATAGGATTATGACCCTCTATAGGAAAAACGGCAAAAGCCGCCGCCCGTAACGGGCGGCGGCGAGAGCTTCAGGAGAGTACCGAATTAAGCGGTGATGCCCTTACCGGACGGGTTCGTGCGTGCAACGCCCTCGCGCGCGTCCGGCTTGTGGCCGGCGTGCGCCTCGACGCGCATGCGCTTCACCATGTGCGGGTAGTGCAGCTCGAAGGCCGGGCGCTCCGAACGGATGCGCGGCAGGGACACGAAGTTGTGGCGCGGCGGCGGGCAGGAGGTAGCCCACTCGAGGGAGTTGCCGTAGCCCCACGGGTCATCGACGGTGACGATCTCGCCGTAACGCCAGGACTTGAAGACGTTCCAGACACACGGGATAACGGAAGCACCGAGGACGAAGGAGAAGACGGTGGAGATCTGGTTGTAGACCGTGAAGCCGTCAGACTCGAGGTAGTCGGCGTAACGGCGCGGCATACCCATGTTGCCGACCCAGTGCTGAACCAGGAAGGTGCCGTGGAAGCCGATGAAGGTCAGCCAGAAGTGGATCTTGCCCAGGCGCTCGTCCAGCATACGGCCGGTCATCTTCGGGAACCAGAAGTACAGACCACCGAAGGCGGAGAACACGACGGTACCGAACAGCGTGTAGTGGAAGTGCGCGATGAGGAAGTAAGACTCAGCGAGGTGGAAGTCCAGTGCCGGGGAAGCCAGCATAACGCCGGTCATACCACCGAAGAGGAACGTTGCCAGGAAGCCCATGGCCCACATCATCGGGGTCTCCCAGGTGATGTGACCCTTCCACATGGTGCCGACCCAGTTGAAGAACTTCACGCCGGTCGGGACCGCGATAAGGAACGTCATGAAGGAGAAGAACGGCAGCAGGATGGCGCCCGTGACGAACATGTGGTGTGCCCACACAGCCATGGACAGGGAGCCAATCGCCAGGACGGCGAAGACAAGGCCGATGTAGCCGAAGACCGGCTTACGGGAGAAGACCGGGACGATCTCGGAGATAACGCCGAAGAACGGAAGGGCCAGGACGTAGACCTCCGGGTGACCGAAGAACCAGAAGAGGTGCTGCCACAGGATGGCGCCGCCGTTAGCGGAGTCGTAGATGTGGCCGCCAAGCTTGCGGTCGTAGAGGACGCCCAGAGCGCCAGCGGTCAGCAGCGGGAAGATCATCAGGGCGATAACAGACGCCGTGAAGATGGCCCAGGTGAAGACCGGCATACGGAACATGGTCATGCCCGGTGCGCGCATGGTCAAAATGGTGGTGACCATGTTGATAGCGGAAGCAATGGTACCGACACCGGTAGCACCGACGCCGACGATCCACATGTCAGCGCCGATACCCGGCGTGTGGACGGAGTCTGCCAGCGGCATGTACATCGTCCAGCCGAAGTCAGCAGCGCCACCAGGGGTAGCGAAACCGAGGAGCATGACGATGCCGCCGAGCAAGGTGATCCAGAAACCGAAAGAGTTCAAACGCGGGAAAGCCACGTCCGGTGCGCCGATCTGCAGCGGCAGGACGTAGTTACCGAAGCCCCAGACAACCGGGGTAGCAAACAGCAGCAGCATGACGGTGCCGTGCATGGTAAACAGCTGGTTGAACTGCTCGTTAGAGAGGAACTGCAGACCCGGGCTGAAAAGCTCGGCGCGGATGAGCAGTGCCATGAGGCCACCGAGGAAGAAGAAGCTGAAGGCCATGATCAAATACATGATGCCGAGCTGCTTGTGGTCGGTGGTGGTCAAAAACACCCAAGCCTTGGAACCGTTCTTGCCGTTTCCTTGAGGCTCCGGGCGGGTGGGCTGGACATAATTTTCCAGCCTTGGCGCCACAGCGGTCATAAAATCCTCCTGAATGTAAGACGCGTGGGACTGCAGTCCGCGCGCGCCGTTGGTTTACAGGCGTTAATAATAGGCGAGTCGGCGGGCGTTTTTCCAGCCCTTCCCAATGTTGAACATTCCGCTCACCTGCGCATGTGACACATGTGACTCACATTCCTGCAGGACGTGCACCATCCGTCGAAATAGTTCCATATCCACCCAAGGTTTTTAAGTGGTGTACCCCACAGAAACGCTGGGACGTGCCTGGGAAAAACCTACGAACTGTACCCCCGGTAGGTATCAACCGATCGGTTGATCGCCCCTGAGGCTTCAGCCCCCTACCCATTGGGCTACGCCCCCAAGACACGACGAAAGCGCCGGCACGACACCGACGCTTTCCTTATATATAGGCGCGCTGCGCGCTCCCCCGCGGCGCGCTGGCCCTGAGACTAGAAGTCCCAGTCGTCATCCGTGGTGTCCTCGGCCTTGCCGATGACGTAGGACGAACCAGAGCCCGAGAAGAAGTCATGGTTCTCGTCCGCGTTCGGCGACAGCGAGGAGAGGATGGCCGGCGATACGCGCGTCTCATCCGCCGGGAAGAGACCCTCGTAGCCCAGGTTGTTGAGCGCCTTGTTCGCGTTGTAACGCAGGAAGCGCTTGACGTCCTCAGTCCAGCCCAGGTCGTCGTACAGATCCTCGGTGTAGTCGATCTCGTTGTCGTAGAGATCGTAGAGAAGATCGAAGGTGTAGGCCTTGAGCTCTTCCTGCTCGGCCTCGCCAAGCTTCTTCACACCCTGCTGGTACTTGTAGCCGATGTAGTAACCGTGCACGGCCTCGTCGCGAATGATGAGGCGGATGATATCCGCCGTGTTGGTCAGCTTCGCGCGCGAGGAGAAGTACATGGGCAGGTAGAAGCCGGAGTAGAAAAGGAAGGACTCGAGCAGCGTCGAGGCGACCTTCTTCTTCAGCGGATCCTCGCCCTCGTAGTACGACAGGACGATCTTCGCCTTCTTCTGCAGGTTTTCATTCTCCTCAGACCAACGGAATGCGTCGTTGATCTCCGGCGTACTGGCCAACGTCATAAAGATATTGGAGTACGACTTCGCGTGGACGGACTCCATGAACGCGATATTGGTATAGACGGCCTCCTCGTGCAGCGTCTGGGAATCCGGCAACAGCGAGATAGCGCCCACGGTGCCCTGGATGGTGTCAAGCAAGGTCAGGCCGGTAAACACACGCATGGTGGTTTCCTTTTCCTTGTCATTGAGCGTCTTCCAGGACGGGATGTCATTGGACACCGGAATCTTTTCTGGCAGCCAGAAGTTGCCGGTCAGGCGATCCCAGACTTCCGCGTCCTTTTCATCCGGAACGGTGTTCCAGTTGATCGCCTTGATGGGCTTCTCATGGCTATTGACGTACGCCTCGTAATCCTGCGTCACTGCGGACTCCCCTTACTCTGTCGGAAAAGGATGTATATAACTTGTGCAAGTCTACCCGCCCGCGAACCCTCCAGCACAGCCGCAGGTCACTGGGATCAGGTAAGATTTTTATTCTGCGATCGATACCGCACAAAACCTTGTGTGCAGGTCATATTTCACATTTTTTACATGGCCTTTCGCTTCAAGTCTAGCTTTGATACGACTTACGATTTATCTTAATGATGGAGAGGCCAAGGTCTAGTTTCCACAAACTTCATATTATTCCCCCTACCTTCCCCAAAGGAGCGCACAATGACCACCTCAACCCGCGCAGAGGCGGCAGTCCCCCTCTTGTCGCACGTTCTCGATGAAATCGGTGCAGAAATCGTCACCGGCGTGATCAAGACCGATCAACGCTTCACGCTGCAGGACATTTCCGTGCGTTTCGGCATTTCACGCACCGTCGCGCGCGAGGCCATGCGCGCCCTCGAGCAGATGGGCCTGGTCATGTCCTCACGCCGAGTGGGACTTACCGTCCTCCCCATGTCCGAATGGAACGTCTTCGACCAGCAAGTCATCAACTGGCGCTTGGCCGGCGAGAAGTCCCGCGGCGCCCAGCTGCACTCCCTCAACCAGGTGCGTCTGGCCATTGAGCCCATCGCCGCGCGTCTCGCCGCCAGCACCGCCAGCGAGGAGCAGCGTGGAGAGATCCTCGATCTGGCACTGCGCCTGCACGAGCTAGAGGTCTCCCCCAGCCACCGTGTCGGCGAGGAGCTGGCTATCGATCTCCGCTTCCACGCGTCCATTCTCTACGCCTCCGGCAATGAGATGTTCGCGGCCTTGGCGCCGTCTCTGCTGGCCATGCTCAAGGGCAAGTCCGTCTACGGTTCCCGCAAGCGTGACCCCATCTCCGGCACTGTGGATCTCCACATCGAGCTGGCAGAGGCCATCCGCGATGGCAAGGCCGCTCAGGCCGAACATCTCGCCCGCGAGATTCTGGACGAGACCAGCTCCACCAGCATCTAGCCACAGGCTCCACCAGCGCCGCGCTTGCCGATGCCCCCTACCCTCGGCACAGCGCCCCCTCACCGGCGAATGCCCCGTCGCTCCATTCAGTGTGAACGGAGCGACGGGGCATTCGTCATATCGCGTGCTGCTTAGAGCATGCAGGACACGCAGCCTTCGACCTCGGTGCCCTCGAGCGCCATCTGACGCAGGCGGATGTAGTACAGGGACTTGATGCCCTTGCGCCATGCGTAAATCTGCGCCTTGTTGATGTCGCGAGTGGTCACGGTGTCCTTAAAGAAGAGCGTGAGCGACAGCGACTGGTCCACGTATTTTGTGGCCTCAGCGTAGGTGTCGATGATCTTCTCGTAGCCCACCTCGTACGCATCCTGGAAGTACTCGAGGTTGTCGTTATCCATGTGCGGAGCCGGGTAATAGACGCGGCCGATCTTGCCTTCCTTACGGATCTCGATCTTGGAGGCAATCGGGTGGATGGACGAGGTCGAGTTGTTGATGTAGGAAATCGAACCCGTCGGCGGGACGGCCTGGAGGTAGCGGTTGTAGAGGCCGTGCTCCATGACGTCTGCCTTAAGCTGCGCCCACTCGTCCGCGGTCGGGGTGTGGATCGAGGAAGAGTCGAAAAGCTCCTGGACGCGCGGGGTGCGCGGCTTGAACTCCTCCGGATCGAAGTTGTCGAAGTACGCGCCAGAGGCGTACTCGGACTTCTCGAAGTCGGCGAAGCGCACGCCGCGCTCCTTCGCAATGGCGTTGGAGGCGCGCAGCGCAGCGTACAGCACCGCCGCGAAGTAGGCGTTGGTGAAGTCCAAGCCTTCCTCCGAGCCGTAGTAGATGTGCTCGCGGCCGAGGTAGCCGTGCAGGTTCATCTGGCCCAAGCCAATAGCGTGCGCGTCATCGTTGCCCTTGCGGATGGACGGCACAGAGTTAATTGCCGTGTTATCCGAGACGGAGGTCAGTCCACGCACGGCAGTCTCCACGGTCTTGGCGAAGTCCGGGGAATCCATGGTCATCGCGATATTGAGCGATCCGAGGTTGCACGAGATATCGGAGCCCATCTTCTCGTAAGAGAGATCGTCATTGAACTCAGAGGGCTCGTTGATCTGCATGATCTCGGAGCAGAGGTTGGACATGTTAATCCAGCCGGTCTTCACCGGGGTCGCACGGTTCACGGTGTCCTCGAACATGATGTACGGGTAGCCGGATTCAAACTGGATTTCCGCAATGGTCTGGAAGAAGTGGCGCGCGTTGATCTTCTTCTTGTGGATGCGCGGATCCTCGACCATCTCGGCGTAGTGCTCGGTAATGGAGATATCGCCGAAGGCCTTGCCGTAGACGCGCTCCACGTCGTACGGGCTAAACAGGTACATATCGTCGTTCTTGCGAGCCAGCTCAAACGTGATATCCGGGATGACGACGCCGAGCGAGAGGGTCTTAATACGGATCTTCTCGTCCGCGTTCTCGCGCTTGGTGTCGAGGAAGCTCAGGATGTCCGGGTGGTGGGCGTTGAGGTACACCGCGCCGGCGCCCTGGCGAGCACCGAGCTGGTTGGCGTAGGAGAAGGAATCCTCGAGCAGCTTCATGACCGGGATGACACCGGAGGACTGGTTCTCGATATGCTTGATGGGCGCGCCGGACTCGCGGATATTCGACAGGAGCAGAGCCACGCCGCCGCCGCGCTTGGACAGCTGCAGAGCGGAGTTGATGGAGCGACCGATGGATTCCATGTTGTCCTCAATACGCAGGAGGAAGCAGGACACGAGCTCGCCGCGCTGCGCCTTACCTGCATTGAGGAAGGTCGGGGTGGCCGGCTGGAAGCGGCCGGTCATGATTTCATCCACGAGGTTCTCAGCGAGAGCCGTATCACCATCAGCGAGGAAGAGCGCCGTCATGGACACACGATCCTCGAAGCGCTCGAGGTAACGGCGGCCATCGAAGGTCTTCAGCGTGTAGGACGTGTAGTACTTGAACGCACCGAGGAAGGACTGGAAGCGGAACTTGTACGAGTACGCACGCTTGAACAGCGACTTGATGAAGGCGAAGTCATAGGCGTCGATGACGGCCTTGTCGTAGTAGTTGTTCGTGATGAGGTAGTCGATCTTTTCTTCCAGATCGTGGAAGTAGACCGTGTTCTGGTTGACGTGCTGAAGGAAGTACTGGTTTGCCGCCTCACGGTCCTTGTCGAACTGGATGCGACCGTTCTCGTCATAGAGGTTAAGAAGCGCGTTGAGCGCGTGGTAATCGAGTTGCTGCTCCTGGGTGACCGGTTCCGGAACGGTCTTTCCTACAAGATTCGACACGTATGAGCCCTTCCTAAAATTCGTGGGGTATAACGACTGCGTACGCCCACTTTAGTTTTGCTTGGCCACGGCCGCAGGGCACGTGGTCACAGCACTGAACTGATAAACCCCCGGCAGGCGCAGACGGCGCCTGGCCGAGGGATGGAAATATGAAGTTTTACGCCGCCTCGAGGCCCAGATCCTGGGCCGCTCCCAGGAGACCCTCGCGGCACAGACGAACATCCTCGTCCGTACCCAGGAGCTCGAAGCGATAGACATAGGGAACCTTGCACTTGGCAGCGATAACATCGCCCGCCTTGCCAAAGTCTGCACCGAAGTTCGAGTTTCCGCCGGCAATCACCGCGCGGATAAGCGAACGGTTGTGTTCGTCATTAAGGAAACGAATGACCTGTGGCGGCACAGGACGCGAGTTCTGGTGCGAGATGCTCGCGCCGCCACCATAGGTGGGACACACCAGCACATACGGCTCATCAACGAGGAGCGGCTCTTCCGACTTGCGGAGGGGAATGCGGGCGCTGGGCAGACCAAGTTTGTCTACGAAGCGGCGCGTATTTTCCGTGGCGGAGGAGTAATACACGACCAACATGGTGCGACCTCCTTTGTTTGTGCGGTATGAAATAGTGCTGCGCGGCTCACGAGGAGACCACGCTGCCGGAGCTAGCCAGAACTAGGCAGCAGCCTTCGCCAGGGACTTGATGCGGTCCGGACGGAAGCCAGACCAGTGCTCACCGTCGACCTCGACGACCGGTGCGGCGACGTAGCCGAGAGCCATGATGTAGTCACGAGCCTCGTCATCCATGGAGACATCGATGATGTTGTACTCAAGACCTGCGCGGTCGAGAGCCTTCTTCGTAGCGTTGCACTGGACGCAAGCGGGCTTGGTGTAAACGGTGATAGACATAGCGGCGATTCCCTTAAGATAAAGCTGAGTTTCTCGGTCGTTGAAGGCGTGTGCGATTGCGTCGCAGCGGGCCCATTTCCTCCTTCCCCGGAGGACTGCTGACCGCCACAAGCGAGCGCCTTAGCTCGACCGCTTCAACATGAATGACACTATACTTTGTGGCCATATGCCGCAACCGATACTAGATATAGTAGTTACAGGGGTGGAATTCCCAGCTGGGCACTGCCCCCAGCCCTACATGTTGGTAGCCGCTTCACACCCACGAAGTTACACACATGGAATTCCCCAGACTTATCCACAACCCGTCCCTGGGAAATTCACAGGGCATGTGAGCAACGTCACATTTTTTGTGCAACCGCCATCCCCTGCCGGACGTTCCCCGATAGCCTGTGACGTCGCTCAACGCCGCCGAACTCGTGCCATCGCCCCTTCTCCCCTGCCTTCGCGTTAGGCGCACACTGCCAGGCCCCTCGCGGCCAGAACGGCCCGCACGACAGCCCGCACTCCCACAGGGATGACTACGCCCCGGAGCCACAACCCAGCCGACCCTAGCGTGACCCTCACACTCCGTCGATTCGACTTTCGTCCATTTCCCCAGCCACCCCAAGGCTAAGACAAAACGCACTGCGCCCCGCGGCCACAAAACCGTGGCGCGGGGCGCAGTGAAAGATGTGCAGTTCTTAGCCCTGGCGAGCCTTGAAGCGCGGATCCTTCTTGTTGATCACGAAGACCTTGCCGTGACGGCGCACAACCTGAGCGCCCGGCTTGTTCTTCAGCGACCGAAGCGACTTGCGGACCTTCATCGGGCGCTCCTTTCGTTATGCGCTATAAATAAACAGCGGGTGAATAATATAGCATGACACATACGCGTCATGACACGAGGTGAAATGTTACCCCACGCCCTGCCCATACACCAAAACGCTTAGTCTTCGGAGTAGCGACGCCGCAGGGTGCGGCCCACCTCTTCAAGACTGCGGCCCATCGTTTCCGGTACGAGCGCACGCGTATAACCCATGGCCACGATACCCAGCACGCCGAGGATCGCGAAGGCTATGGGACCGGTGAGCCACTCGACCAGCGGCAAAAAGAATTGTGCCACGACCCAGTTCGCGGCCCAGAGGGTCAGCCCCGCGATACCCATGCCCAGCCCGCGCACGCGCAGCGGCACGAGCTCAGAGATGAGCAGCCAGGTCGTGGGCGAGACGGCGGCCTGCTGCGAGGCAATGAAGACCGCCATGAAGATGAGCGGGACCATGGCCATGACCGTGGAGTCTTCCGCAAAGGAATAGACCACGGCGAGGATAAAGAGGGACACGGTGTTACCCGCGAGGCCGATGAGAAGAAGGCGCCGGCGGCCAATCCGGTCGACGACGTGGAGCCCGGCCCAGCACGCAACCACGGAGACGACACCGATGAGCATGGAGGTGTAGACAGAGTTCTGCGTCGAGATGCCCACGTGGTTCATCATCGTCGGGGCGAAGTACACGATGGCGTTCACCCCGGTGATCTGTTGCGTAAGCCCCATGAGCATGGCCAGACCTACCGAGACGCGCATCCAGCGACTGCTGAGGAGCTCGCGTAGCTGCGTGCCGACAGACGGGGCGGCGTCATCCGTATCCATGTCAGGAACAGACATATTGGTTCGGCACGCCACGCGTGCGGCGGTGCGGCTGTGGCCGTGCTGCGTGAGCCACGTGGGAGTCTCCGGGAGGAAGGCCATGCCCACGGCGAGCAGGGTGCCAGGAACGGCAGCAAGCCCCAACATGAGGCGCCAGTTGCCGCCGCTGGCCAAGGCGGAGTTCACGAGATAGGCGGCGAGCTGCCCCACCACGATCATGAGAGTGTTGAGCGAGACCATGCGTCCGCGCACGCGGGCGGGAACCATCTCCGCGATATACATGGGCGACACGATGGACACGGTGCCGACGGCGACGCCGAGGAAGGCGCGGGCGCAGGCAAGCCCCGCTATGGATACCGACAGGGCACACCACACTGAGCCCAGGACGAAGACAATGCCGCCGAGGATGAGGGTGATGCGGCGGCCGAGGAGGTCTGCGACGCGGCCGGCCGCGAGCGCGCCCAGGGCCGCGCCGATGAGCAGCGTGGAGGTCACCAGCCCTTCCTGGTGAGCAGTCATGCCAAACTCCGGCGCAATAAAAAGGAGGGCCCCGGACATGACGCCTGTGTCATAGCCGAAAAGTACTCCGCCGAGCGCGGCTATGCCCGCGACAAGGCGAATGTAAGTGCGTTCATTCACGAGCAGCTATTGTTCCAGCCCACTACAATGGGCTGCATGTCTACTACCAACGGAAATCTCCAGTCCACCATCATAAAAGAGCTGGGTGTTAAGCCCTTTATCGATCCAGACCGAGAGATTGAGACCCGCGTCACCTACCTCGTGGACTACCTGCGCACGACCGGCGCGAAGGGCTTTGTCCTTGGCATTTCCGGCGGCCAGGATTCCGCTCTCGCCGGCAAGCTCGCCCAGCTGGCGTGCGACCGCGTCGACGGCGCGGAGTTCTACGCCGTGCGCCTGCCCCACGGCGTGCAGGCGGACGAGGAGGACGCGCAGATGGCGTTGCGGTTTATTGAGCCGGATCACTCCCTCACGGTCAATATCAAGGACGCAACGACGGCGCTTGATGACGCAGTCGCAGAGCAGCTGGGTAAGGCCGACCTTGGCGACTTCAACCGTGGCAACGTGAAGGCTCGCCTACGCATGACGGCGCAGTACGCGCTCGCCGGCGAGGTGGGCGCGCTCGTGCTCGGAACGGATCACGCCGCAGAAAATGTCACAGGATTCTTCACCAAGTGGGGCGACGGCGCAGCGGATCTGCTGCCGCTTGAGGGACTCAATAAGCGCCAGGGTGCAGCGCTCCTCCAGGCTCTCGGCGCGCCGGACTCCACGTGGAAAAAGGTCCCCACGGCCGACCTCGAGGAGGACAGGCCACAGCTGCCGGACGAGCAGGCGCTCGGCGTGACGTATACCGACATCGATGATTTCCTGGAAGGCAAGGAGGTCTCACCCGCTGCGCAGGAGCGCATCGAAGAGCTGTGGCGCCGCGGCGCACACAAGCGCCGCATGCCAGGCGGTCCGGTCACTAATTAAGCGTCACCAATGAGGCGGACACTCCGCCGCAGGCGGCGCTAGCGCAAGAGCTCGAGCGTCGCCTGTGCCGCGCGCGTCAGTGGCTGGGCGTAGGCGGGGCCATGTGTCTGCGCGTGCACTGCGAGCGGATGAAGCTGGTGGAGCGGGAGCTGCTCCCAGATATCCTCCGGTGCGTCATAGCCGCCAAAGATCTCGTCGAGCAAGGGGGCATCGAACAGCGCGAGCATGCCCAAGTCGGTGTAGGGGTGACCACCGTGCGCGGCGGGGTCAATCATGACGCCGCGCACTCGCCCGCCCGGGGTCGGGGTGAAGATGAGGTTGCCGGACCACAAGTCGCCGTGGAGGCGCGCGGGGGCGACGTCCCAGTCACGGGCAGCGATGGCGTCGCAGGCGCGCTCCACGAGGGCGAGGGCCTGCGCGGTGAGGTTGCCCACCCGTGCGGCGGCGCGGGCGAAGGGGCGCACGCGTTGCTCTGCGTAGAACTCGCCCCAGTTATCCGTCGGCTCGCAAGGCTGCTCGATGCTGCCAATGTACGTTCGTCCGGCCCAGCCCGCGGGAGGGGCGCCGAAGGCGGGCGCACCGGCTTGGTGGAGGCGACGGAGTGCCGCACCGAACTCGTGCGCCGCGCGTGGAGTGGCCCGCACCCCGGCGAGCCTTTCGATAGTGAGCTCCGTCCCGCCGACGCTGAGGACGGGCACGACGGAGCCTGGGACGGCATCGGCAAGCCAGGCCAATCCCGCGGCCTCATAGCCAGCCTGGGCAGGCACCTGGGTGCGCTTGATAAAGACGTCGTCGCGGTTGCTCATACCTTTAAGAGTACAAAAGCCGCCACGCGAGTGCGTGGCGGCTTTCATGTGACGTGGAGCTAACGGGATTCGAACCCGTGACCCCCACACTGCCAGTGTGGTGCGCTACCAGCTGCGCCATAGCCCCTTGAGTGGTATGAAATTATATAAGTGGAGCTAACGGGATTCGAACCCGTGACCCCCACACTGCCAGTGTGGTGCGCTACCAGCTGCGCCATAGCCCCTCATACGAGGTGCGAACTACCGGAGGAATCTCCACTAGTCGCAACTCGCATTAATGTACACGCGGTGCGTGCAGGCTACCAAATCGCCTGCACGCAGGCACCGCCTGCGAGGTATTAATCCTTGAGACCCTGAGCCTTTTCGACCCAGGTGGTGATGTCCTCATTGTCGCCAATGAGGTCCTTGCCGTCGTGGATGACGCGTGGGGACGAGACCTGGCCGGTCTCCTCCTTCAGCTCCATGGCGTTGGACGCAGCGATGTCGCCGCCGTCTGCCTTGAGGTCGGCGTCCTTGATGGCGTCGACGGTGGCGTCGTCTGCGCCGAACTGCTTGGCGGCGTCAGCAAAGTCCTTCATCTCCCACTTGTTGTACACGACCTGCTGGTCGACCATGAGCGTGTTACGCAGGTTCCAGTAGGCAGCAGCATTGCCGGACTTGGCGAGCTCGATGGTCGCGGCAACGCCCTTGGTGGAGTGGCCGGTAGCACCGGCGAGGGTGGCCTCGTCGAGGGAGCCCGAGACGTCGAGGAAGTTGAGCGGGCGGATAGCCACATTGAGGGAGCCATCCTCGATGGCGGTCTTCATGTCGCCATCGGTGGCGACAGCCAGATCAGCGCAGTGTGGGCACGAGAAGTCCTCGAAGAGCTCGACCGTCGGAGTGTCCTTCGTGGCCTTCTCCGAGGACAGGGTGATGGCGCCGTCGGCGTACTCAACGGTCATGTTCACGTCCTGCTGCTCGCGCTCGGCTAGGCTGGCCGTCTTGGCACCCTGGCCGTTCCACACGATGTAGCCGATGACGGCGGCAACGATAACGAGCAGGGCAGCGATGGCCCAGATAAAGCCCGAGGAGCCCTTGGCGTTCGGGTCAGTGACTTTGGTACTCACGAAATTTCCTTATTAGTTGGGTCTGATGACGACGAGGTCGTTGCAAACGTCTGTCAGGGTACTATGAAGGGCCGCGTTTGTGCAGGTTGTGTAACGCACAGCACGCAGCCAGACGAGAGATTATGCGTGGATAGCCCACTTCTTAAACGGGCGGTAGATGGTCCACACCGTGAGGAATACAAAGAGGAAGTCACGGGCAATGGAGGTCGCGAAGTGCGCCGCCGTGGGATTGGAGCTGGGCTGCACGCCGAAGCATCCGCACTCGATATTGAGACCGCGCGCCCACGCCTGCCCCATACCAATGATAAAGAGGATGAGCACGATGGTTGCGACCTTCGAAGACTGCTTGAGGAAGATGCCCAGCAGCAACAGGACGCCGCCGGCAATCTCCAGAGGGCCGATGATGGTCGCAAGATAGCCCGAAAACTCCGGGGTGAAAATCTTGTACGCGGTGATCGACTGGCTCGTGTCCATGTACGTGTTGACCTTATGGAGTCCAGCCTTGATCCACACGAACGCCATATAGAAGCGGGCCACGAAGCTGATGATGTCTAACGCCAGCGTTTTATTTAACTTAGATTTCACCCTGTTCACTTTACGCCTAAACTCCTAAAACTTGGGAAACCACAGCTTGGGCCTCCTCTTGAACCCGCGCGAGGTGCTCTTCTCCAAGGAAGGACTCCGCGTAAATCTTGTACTTATCTTCGGTACCAGACGGGCGCGCAGCAAACCATGCGTTCTCCGTCACAACCTTGAGCCCACCGATGGCGGCACCGTTGCCAGGGGCCTCCGTGAGCTTGGCGGTAATCGGCTCGCCGGCGAGTTCGCTCGCCGTGACCTGCTCGGGGCTCAGGGATTTGAGCACGGCCTTCTGCTCGCGGTTCGCGGGGGCATCGGTACGCGCGTAGGCGGGCGCACCAAACTCGGCGGCCAATTCGGCGTAGCGCTGGGAGGGCGTCTTGCCGGTCACGGCGATGATTTCAGCGGCCAGCAGGTCGAGGATGAGGCCGTCCTTATCCGTGGACCACACGGAACCATCGAAGCGAAGGAAGGACGCGCCAGCGGACTCCTCGCCGCCGAAGCCAATCTCGCCAGAGATAAGGCCGTCCACGAACCACTTGAAGCCCACGGGGACCTCAACGAGGCGGCGGCCGTGGGATTCGACCACGCGGTCGATCATGGAGGAGGAGACGAGCGTCTTGCCGATTCCGACGTTCTCGTCCCAGCCCGGGCGGTGTTGGAGCAGGTAGTCGATGGCGACGGCGAGGTAGTGGTTGGGGTTCATCAGGCCCGCGTCCGGGGTGACGATGCCGTGGCGGTCCGAGTCTGCGTCATTACCCGTCGCAATGTCATACTTGTCGCGGTTGGCCACGAGCGAGGCCATGGCGTTGGGCGAGGAGCAGTCCATACGGATCTTGCCGTCCGTGTCGAGCGTCATGAAGCGGAAAGTGCCGTCCACCTCAGGGTTGACGACCTCGAGGTTAATGCCGTACTCATCCGCGATGACCTGCCAGTAATCCACGGAGGCACCGCCCATGGGGTCCGCGCCGATGTGCACGCCGGCCTTCGCAATGGCCTCCATGTCGACCACATTCTTGAGATCCGCGACGTACTCGGCACGGAAATCATGTGCGTGAGCGCGCTCATCGAGGACGCCGGAGACCGGGGTGCGCTGCACGCCCTCGAGCTCGGCGCGCAGGTAGTCGTTGGCGCGGCCCGCAATCCAATCGGTGGCCTCGGCGCCGGCAGGGCCGCCGTTGGTCGGGTTGTACTTGAATCCGCCATCGCGCGGCGGGTTGTGGGACGGGGTGATGACAATGCCGTCGGAGCCCGGATGGGTAAGGATGGCGTGGCTCACGGCCGGGGTAGGCGTGTAGCGGCCGGCGGAATCCACCATGACCTCGACGCCGTTGGCGAGCAGCACCTCGAGCGCGGAGACCATGGCTGGCTCGGAGAGCGCGTGCGTGTCACGGCCGATAAAAAGCGGTCCAGTGACGCGCTCCTGAGTGCGGTAGTCGACGATGGCCTGGGTGATCGCCAGGATGTGGTCCTCGTTGAAGGCATGGTCGAGCGAGGAGCCGCGGTGGCCAGAGGTGCCAAACACGACTTCCTGGCCGGCGACCGCAACATCGGGGTGCAGCGAGTAGTAGGCGGTGACGACAGACGCGATGTCAATAAGATCAGAAGGCTGAGCCGGCTGCCCGGCGCGCTCGTGGGCCATGAGTGAGGACTCCTTTTCATGGGAAAGGCGAATGAGGTTGTCTCCTCCATCCTCCCCCGTCGCGCTGGACATTGCAGGGAAAATCTACCCCCGTTTAAGGGTCAGTCCGCGAAACGACAACGCGACTACCTGTCGCCCGGTAGTTTCTTTGCCATGGATTCGCTGCAGACTCTCTTCGACACCATCGGCGGCGTCGTCTGGGGCCCCTTCGTCCTTATCCCGCTATTGCTGGGTACGGGCCTGTGGCTCACCATTCGACTGGGCGGCATTCAGTTCCGCACCCTGGGCCGCGCGATGCGCCATGCCTTCATCGACGGAAACTCCGACTCAGACTCGACCGAAGGCGACATTTCTAACTATCAGGCTCTCACCACGGCGCTTGCCGCGACGGTCGGTGTGGGCAACATCGTGGGCGTGGCCACCGCTATCTCCGTGGGCGGCCCCGGCTCGCTGTTTTGGATCTGGGTCACCGGCCTCGTCGGCATGGCCTCTAAGTACACGGAGGCCTATCTCGGTGTGCGCTTCCGTACGACGGACGCCAAGGGCGAGCAGTCCGGCGGCCCGCAGTACTACCTGAAGCGCGGCATCCCGGGCCCGCTGGGCACGATCCTTGCCTTCCTCTTCGCCATCTTCGCGGTCTTCGCCTCCTTCGGCATTGGTAACCTCACGCAGGCTAACGCGGTGGCCACCAACATGGAATCCGCCTTCGGTGTTTCTCCGGTGCTCTCCGGTGTCATCATGTTCATCGCGCTGGGCGCGGTGCTCCTCGGTGGCATCCAGGCCATCGGCAAAATCACCTCAGCGTTCGTGCCGCTCATGATCGTCGTCTACATCCTGGGCGGCATCACCGTGCTCATCGTCGACGTGGCGCAGATTCCGGATGCCTTGTCGCTCATCTTCACCGACGCCTTCACTGGCACCGCAGCCGTGGGTGGCTTCACCGGCTCCGCCATCATCCAGGTCATCCAGTTCGGTGTCGCCCGCGGCATCTTCTCCAACGAGTCCGGCATGGGTTCCGCCGCCATCGCCGCCGCCGCGGCGAAGACCCCGCACCCGGCGCGCCAGGGCTTGGTCTCCATGACGCAGACCTTCATCGACACCATCGTCGTTGTCACCATCACGGGCCTCGTGATCGTCGTTTCCGGCGTGTGGGACCAGGGCCGCGAGAACGCCGGCACCATGACTGCAGATGCCTTCGCCGCAGCGCTGCCGGGCCACTGGGGCGGCACGGTGGTCTCCGTGTCCATCATCTTCTTCGCGTTCTCCACCATCATCGGCTGGTCCTACTACGGTGAGCGCTCGCTCGAGTCCCTCGTCGGCCGCCACGGCACCGTCCCCTACCGCATGATCTTCACCATCGTCGTCTTCCTCGGCGCCGTCACGGAGCTCGACGTCGTGTGGTCCTTCTCCGATATGGCCAACGGCCTCATGGCGCTGCCGAACCTCGTGGGCTTGCTCATCCTCTCGGGTCTCGTTGCTCGCGAGACGCGCGCCTACCTCAAGTTCGACCCGAAGCTGTCCAAACCGGTCGAGGAGGTCCAGGAGTTCGTCCGCTCCCAGCACATGGACTGGAAGTAGTAGACTCCGCTGCATGCGTGAAGCAGCACTCGTCGGGTCCGGCGCCGCCCTCGGCGCCGTGGCCCGTTTTCTCTTGTCCGCCCTCCTCCCCGGCGCCGCCATCCTCCTCGCAATCAACATCATGGGCTCGGCGCTCATGGGCTACTTCAAGCCCGCACCGTTTTGGGGCACGGGCGTGCTGGGCGGATTCACGTCATTTGCGACGTTCGCGTTCCTCACCGGCGAGATGAGCCCGGCACGTGCCGCCGCGTATGTCGCGGCCACGCTCGTGGGCTGCGTGGGCGCCTATCTACTGGGAAGCAGGGCGCGCGCATGATTGTCAGCATCCTCGCCGTCGCCGCCGGCGGCTTCCTCGGCGGCGCAGGCCGCTACGGCCTGACCCGCGTGCTCCCCTCCCCCGTGTGCACCTTCGTGGCCAATATGCTCGGCGCCCTCGCCTTGGGGCTCACCGTCGGCTTCTTCCGCGAGCACGCCTGGCTTGCCGATGCCTCCTCCCCCGCCTATGCCTTCCTCGCCGTCGGCTTCGCCGGAGGCCTCTCAACTTGGTCGACGCTCGCACGTGAGCTCGGCGACATGCTTGCATCCAAGCAGTACCGGAGGCTCCTCACCTACGCGTTCTTCACGCTCGCCGTGGGACTCGTGACCGCCTGGCGCGGCACCATCTGGGCCACGCGCATTGTGCAGGGCTGGTAATTACTTCCAGTCGACGGTGACGTCGTAGTCCCCCGCGCCGGCCGCGCCCAGCGTGGCCTTGACCTGCGAGACGAGCAGATCCTCGGCGCGCTTCTCCGCGCGGTCGAGCAGGCCGGCCTTGACAGCCTCTTTCTGTCCGTCGTCTTCGCGGCCCTTCATGAACTCAGAGACGTCGCCCACCTGCACCTGGTTGAACGGGTTGATGGACTGGTCATACTGCTCAACGCTGCTCTGATCAATAGTCGAGGAGAGTACCTCCACCTTCGGCGCCGTGACCTTCACGGTGTGCGCGTCCTCATCGACGTCGAATTCCACTGCCTCCATGTCCTTGATGCCCGCCTTCACCGCGCCGCGGTACGTCACGATGAAAGACTTTCCCGTCCACGGCACATCGACGCCGAGGAGATGCATCTTTTCTCCGTCGTACTTGCCAATCGAGCTGTAGCTGTAATCCTCGACCGCGAACTCCGCGACCTCTTCAAAGGAGGACTTGAGCGTCTCGCCCGTCACCTGGGCGCGCCCTGCGCGGTCCATGACGATAAACGCCACGAGTCCTGCCACGGCGAGGGCAAGGATGATGACGGCGGCCCAGGCGCGACGGCGCACCGGAGAATACGTTGACATAAAACCTTCGTTTCAGGAAATAGAGAAAGCGCCCTGCCCCCTCGACTGGGGACAGGGCGCTTAATTTTACATCACTGTGTCCGGTTACAAAGACCCTCGGCGCGGTTGCTACCCGGACGTTTCCTACGGCGCCGCTTCTGCGCTTGTCTACGCTGCTTCTGCGGGGCTTCTATGCTGCTCTATTCTGCGATGGCATCGAGCGGCGGCGTCTTCGCCGCACGGCCCGCCGGCCACAGCGCAGCGATAACGCCCACGAGGCCGGAGCCCACGAGCATGAGCGCAATCATGCCCCACGGAATGGTCATCGCGTCAAGCCCCTGGCTGGCGAGCACCTTGAGGAAGGCCCAGCCCAGGCCCAGGCCGATGACCACACCGCTCAGCGCACCGTAGAACGCGATCTGGACAGCCTCGAGGATGATCATCGTGCGAATCTGGCCGCGCTGCGATCCCACAGCGCGCAGCATGCCAATCTCTTGGCGGCGCTCGATAACTCCCAGCGTGAGCGTGTTGACGATGCCCAGGATGGCGATGATGACCGCAAGCGCCAACAGTCCGTAAAGGATGGAGAGCATCTGGTCGATCATCGTCGCCGCCTGGCCCGCATAATCCTCACCGGACATGACCTGCACGACGACCAGGTCCTTGACGGACTCCTCGAGGTCGCTGCGTAACGTCTCCAGGGCCTCCGGCGACTGATCCTCGCCGCGCACGCCCACGACGTTGACGGTGCGAGCCGCTGCCGGCACCGCCTCGGAGACGACGACCATGTTCTGCACGATCTGGCTCTTATCGAAGGTGCCCTTGAGCTCGACCTGTCCGATTTCCTTGGCCGGCTTGCCCGCCACTGCAGCCGCCGGGTCTGCCTCCGCGAGCGGGTACGACTCGCCGACCTTCCAACCGTTCTTCTGCGCGAAGTCCGTGGACGCGATGAAGCCATCGCCCTCGAAGTCCGCCGTGCCCTCGGCCATCTCAAATTTGATCATGTCCGCGGGCTTGCCGTCGAGCATCATCGACTGCGTGTACTGCGGGCCGTAGTTAAGCGAGGCCTGGCCATCAACGGTGACCGGTGCCATGGAGAGCGAAATGACCTCCTCGACGCCGGGGGTATCGGCAGCACGCTGGCCTGTCTCCGTCGGCGTGGGGAAGTTTCCAGACTGCGGCCCGGAGAGCAGGTAGTCCGCCGTAATGTTATTTTCAACTGTGTCCGAGACCGAGGACTTCATCGTCGCGCCGAGCATGCCAATCGCCGTGACGAGCGCGACGCCGAGCATGAGCGCGAACGCCGTGGCCGCCGTGCGACGCGGGTTACGCTTCGAGTTCGTCGCCGCAAGACGGCCCACAGCGCCACACGGCGCGCCCACAACGCGGCCCAGCGGCGGGACGATAAACAGCGAGATCGCCGGCGAAGCCAGGAAGAAGCCCACGATGATCGCGAGCGCGGCGCCACCGATAAGGCTCGCGCGCACACCCGTTCCAGCATCCGATGCCATTCCCCACGCGGCCAGCGCGACACCGATGAGGATGAGCGGCACACCGATCCACGTGCGCACGGTGAGCGGCTGGCTCGTGGATGCCTCGGAGGAACGCATGGCCTCCACCGGCTGCACCGCGCCCGCACGCTGTGCCGGCGCCCACGCGGAGACGACCGTGACGATGGTGCCCAGGATGATAGGCACAACAATCGCGCTCGCGGACAGGCCCAGCGAGGAGCCCATCTCCATGCCCTGCGCATTCATCACGGCCTTGATAATCGCCACGAGCCCCATGCCCGCGACGACGCCCACCGCGGAGCCGATAAGGCCCACGATGACGGATTCAAAGATGACCGAGCGCGTGACCTGACCCCGCGAGGCGCCCAGCGCGCGCAGCAGCGCGAATTCCTTCGTACGCTGCGCGACGATCATCGAGAACGTATTCGCGATGATGAACGTACCCACGAGCAACGCGATGAGACCGAACGCGATGAGAAAGTAGTTGATGAACTTCAGGGCCGAAGCCATCGTCTCTGTGGCTTCTTCCGCGAGCTTCGCACCTGACTCGGCGCTCATGCCCAGGTCCTGTGGGCCGCCCTCGCCATATTCGGCGTTAATGTGCTCGACAAGCTGGTCCGCCGTCGTGCCTTCGGCCGCGGCCACGGCGAGCGTCGACGCGTTGCCGTAGACTTCCGTGAACGCGTCCTCGGCCATCATGAGCGTGAGCGACGAACCTGTGGCGCCTCCCTTGCCTTCCGGCGTGACGAGACCCGCGACCTTCACTTCGTCGCGGTGGTCCGGGTGCACGACGAGCAGCTGGTCGCCGACCGCAATGCCATACTTGTCTGCGGCATCGCTAGTGACAACGACCTCGCCCTTGCCCTGCGGCTCGGCGCCCTCGGTCACCTCGTAGGCCTGGCCCACGACCTTATCGGCCGGGTAGTACGGCACGAGCGAGGACGTCCCGCCGCCCGTCTGGAAGGCGACGGCATCCGAGTTCGCTACGACGACCGTCTGATTCGACTTGAGATTGACGCGCTCTACGTGCGGGTCCTTCTCCAGCGTCTCGATCGTCTTCCCGTTGAAGCCCTCGCCGTTGACCGCCGCGTCCACGTCGTCGTACGTCGACGACACCGCCTCATCGAACGTGTCCGAGAGCGTATTGGTGAACATGAACGAACCCGCGATAAACGCCGTGCCGAGCACGACCGCGAGCAGTGTGAGAGCCAGGCGCAGCTTATGCGCCAGGATGTTGCGCAACGAGACCGTGCGCATGGTGTTTTTTCTAGCCATAGAGAATCTAGCCCTCGATTTCCGCCATCACGGCGTGGATGGCTTCCATGGTCGGATTCTGGATTTCGTTGACCAACCGGCCGTCCGCCAAGAAGATGACGCGATCCGCGTAGCTCGCCGCCTTCGCGTCGTGCGTAACGATGACGACGGTCTGGTTATCCTCGTCCACCGCGTGGCGCAGGATGGAGAGCACCTCCGCCGAGGAGTTCGAGTCCAGGTTGCCCGTCGGCTCATCGCCAAAGATGATCTCCGGACGCGAGACGAGAGCACGCGCACACGCGACGCGCTGCTGCTGTCCACCGGAGAGCTCCGCCGGACGGTGCGTAAGGCGCTCCGCCAGGCCCAGGCGCGTGGTCACCTCATCAAACCAGGCCTTGTCGATGTCCTTGCCCGCGATATCCGTAGGCAGCGTGATGTTCTCCGCTGCCGTGAGCGTGGGCACGAGGTTGAAGGACTGAAAGATAAAGCCCAGACGATCGCGGCGCAGCGCCGTAATCTGTTTGTCGTTCAAGTGGGACATATCCGTCTCACCAATAAACGCCGAGCCGCTCGTCGCTGCATCCAAGCCCGCCATGGTGTGCATGAGCGTCGACTTGCCGGAGCCAGACGGCCCCATGATCGCGGTGAACTGGTTGCGCGCAAACTCGACGTTGACGTGGTCAAGCGCCGTCACGGCAGTCTCACCGTCGCCGTACTGCTTGAAAAGCTCCACAGCGCGGGCTGCTGCTTCGGTCATGCGGGATACTCCTCTTGTTTTAGGTTCTAGTGCCCGTACTACTCTACTGATTCCCGCCGCAGCCCTCGCCGCTACAATAAGATCCACCCTGAATTCGTGTGCTTTAAGGAGGACTACGGCCCGTGCCTCGCTCACCGCTCGCCGCCTATGACGCGGCCGCCGCACGCGCCTCTGCGCAGGTCATCGCCTCCTACTCCACGAGTTTCTCTCTCGCCGCGCACCTCCTGCGCGGCCGCGTGCGCACCGATATCCGCAATCTCTACGCCGTGGTCCGCATTGCCGATGAGCTTGTCGATGCCGCCGGCTCACAAGCTGGCCTTTCTCCCACCGAGCTCGCCGCCGCTCTCGACGCCTACGAGGCTGCCGTCCTCGCCGCCCCCAGCCAACGCTTCCACACGGATCCCGTCCTCCACGCCTACGCCGCCACCGCCCGCCACTGCGACTTCGACCCGGCGCATATCCGAGCCTTCTTCGCCTCCATGCGCCGCGATCTCACACAGACCAGCTACACCCCCGCGGACTTTGACTCCTACATCTATGGCTCCGCCGAGGTCATCGGTCTGCTCTGCCTCGACTGCTTCCTCGCCGACCACCCCGCCGCACCCAGCCGCCGCCCGGTCCTCGAGGACGGCGCCCGCCGTCTCGGCGCCGCTTTCCAGAAGGTCAACTTCCTGCGCGATCTCGCCGCAGACACGACCACCCTCGGCCGCACCTATTTCCCCATGCTCGCGGACCGCCCTCTCAACGACGCTGCGAAAAACGACATCATCGCCGATATCCGCGCGGACCTTACTGCCGCCCGCGCCGTCATCCCGGAGCTTCCCGCCTCCGCACGCCTGGGCGTCACTGCCGCGACCGACTTCTTTTCCCAGCTCACCGACGAGCTCGCCGCCACCCCCGCAGACGCCATCGCCACGACCCGGGTGCGCGTCTCCGCCCCACGCAAGGCAGCCCTCCTCGTTCGATCTTTAAGGAGCCTTCGTGTCTGACCGCGCTGACCACGTCATCGTTATTGGCGCCGGTGTCGCCGGCCTTGCCACCGCTGCCCTCCTCGTACGCGACGGCAAGCGCGTCACCGTCATCGACCAGAACGAGTCCGTGGGCGGCCGCGCCGGTTCCTTTGAGGCAGACGGCTTCCGTTGGGACACCGGCCCGTCGTGGTACCTCATGCCCGAGGCCTATGACCACTTCTTCGACCTCTGTGGCGCGCCCCGCCCGCAGCTGCGCGATATCCAGCCCGCCTACCGCGTCCTCTCTTCCTCCGAAGCCCTCGACGTCCACCCCGGCATAGACCATGTCGCAGCCCTCTTCGAGGCCATCGAGCCCGGTGCCGGCGACCGCATTCGTGCCTACCTCGCCCAGGCTTCTAAAACCTACGATATTGCGCTAGCCCACTTCCTCTACACGACATTCTCTGACCCGCGCACGTTGCTCGTCCCCGACGTCCTTTCACAACTTGGACTCCTCGCGCGCCTGCTCTCCCAGTCCCTCGCGCGCCACGCCGCGGGTTCTTTCCGCGACCCGCGCCTACGCCAAATTCTCACCTACCCCGCGGTCTTCCTCTCCTCCGAGCCTGCCGCCGCGCCGGCGCTCTACGCGCTCATGAGCCACACCGACTTGGTCCAGGGACCCAAGTACCCGGTGGGTGGCTTCCATGGCCTCGTGCAAGCCATCGCGGACACCGCCTCGGGCGCCGAGTTTCTCCTTGGCGAGCCCGTCACCGCGATTACGCACGAGGGCCGCCGCGCCACCGGCGTGATGCTCGCCGGCCGCCACATTGCCGCCGATGCCGTCGTCTCCGCCGCGGACCTCCACCACACCGAGACCGCGCTCCTGCCACCCGAACTGCGTACCTACCCTTCCTCGTACTTTGCGCGCCGCGACCCCGGACTCGGCACAGTCCTTATCTTCCTGGGCGTGCGCGGTTCTTTACCTGAACTCGCACATCACACGCTGCTCTTCAGCGAGGACTGGGACCCCGACTTCCGCGCGGTCTACCACGGTCCGGAACCCACACGTCCCCTCGACGCATCCCACTCCATATACATCTCCAAGCCCTCCGCCTCGGACGACACCGTCGCTCCCGCCGGGCACGAGAACCTCTTTGTTCTCGTGCCCGTGCCTGCCGATGCCTCCCTCGGCCACGGCGATGCCTACCACCCCCAGGCCAGCACCCGCGTCGACGCCATTGCGGACGCCGCCATCGAACAGATAGCGAGCTGGGCGCAAATCCCTGACCTCGCGGACCGCGTCGTCTCCCGTCACACGCTCGGCCCCGCCGACTTCACGGAACGCTACAACGCGTGGCACGGCGGCGCCATAGGCCCCGCCCACACGCTGCGCCAATCCGCCTTCTTCCGCGGGAAGAACGTGTCCTCGAAGCTCGAGAATCTCTACTACGCCGGTGCGACCACCGTCCCCGGCGTAGGCGTGCCGATGTGCCTCATCTCCGCCGAGAACGTCCTCAAGCGCATGCACGGCGACACCACCGCGACCCCGCTCTCCCCTGAGTTCTTCCGTCGATAGACACGCTGCGAGACACCCCACGGCAGCAGTATGTCTGCGCCGCCTAATGGTCACGCCCGCTACGTGCGTTGAAGTGTGAATGAGTCGTCTACAAACCGAAGAGTGAAGCGTCCTGGGTTTAGTTCCGCTTCTTTTACGGCCCTGTGTTGATGGGCTGGGTGAGATAGTACTCGGTTTCTACTTCCTGTGGGGTAGCGTAGTCCAAAGCTTCATGAAGCCGCTTGGTGTTCCACCAATGCACCCACCGCAAGGTGGCCAATTCGACTTCTCCGACCGACGTCCACGGGCCCCGGGCATGAATCAGTTCAGCCTTGTAGAGACCATTGACTGTTTCGGCTAGAGCATTGTCATAAGAATCGCCGACTGTTCCCACACT
>NZ_JBCJKS010000008.1:0-105031 GCF_039822565.1 Corynebacterium sp. SA-MJD20WY100
AGCATATCCATCAGCCACGGGTCCTGGGTGTTAATCACCAAACGGTGCCAGCCGTCTTTGCCATAGGTATGGCGGGCAGACTCCACGCGGGTCTTCGGCTTGGCAAGCCTCGCGCCAACCTCATCAAGCTTGGTCTCCGCCGTGCCACACAAAGTCACGCGGGCGGCGTTGGGATCGGCGCAGCGCGCAGCAAGCACCTCAATCCGGGCAAGCACACGCAGGGAATGGCCGGCAGCGCGGGCGGCCTTGCGGGCCTCGGCAATGCCTTTAGGCTTAGTGCGCCAATAAACAGCGGCCAAAGGGGAGATGAACTTCGCGTCAGCGAGTGTTAGGCCGCGGTCGCGGAGCTCAGCCACGGTAAGGCCAGCAGCTTCCTTGAGAGAATCGACGCCGAGAGCAAGAGCATCGAAGATCGAGACGGTCATGCCACGGAGATTAAGGAGGCATCGGAAAGCCTGCAACCGATTGCCCAATGCATTTGTCGAACAGGGGTATTCGAACAGGGGTAGACCTAGAGTTGGGCGATGGAGGTGCAGAGCGCATCGACGTCCTCGTCGCGCGTGGACCAGGACGTGCAGAAACGCACGGCGCGTAGGCCGTCGTGTTCCTCGAAGAACTGGCAGACGTAGTCCTCGGACAGCGCGGCCTCCTGATCGGGCGTGAGGAGTGCGAATTGTTGGTTGGTGGGCGAGTCGAAGAGCATCCGAATGCCGGCGGAGGCGAAGGCGGCGGCGATGCGGGCGGCCTGCTCGTTGGCGTGAGCCGTGATCGACTCGTAGAGACCGTCGGTGAAGAGCGCCTCGAACTGCGCGCCGAGCAGCCAGCCCTTGGCGAGCAGCCCGGAGTTCTGCTTCATCGCGTTGCGGAAGTACGGGTGCGGGGTGGCGAAGACGATGGCCTCGCCGAAGGCGGCGCCGCACTTGGTGCCGCCGATGGTAAACACGTGAGCGAGACGCGCGAGGTCCGGCAGCGTGACGTCCGAGGCGGCGAGCCCGTAGCCCAGGCGCGCCCCGTCGACGAAGAGCGTGAGCCCGAACTCATCGCACACGGAGCGCACCGCGGCGAGCTCAGAACGTGAGTACACGGTGCCGTATTCGGTGGGTTGCGAGATATAGACCATCGCGGGCTCGACGGCGTGCTCGAGGACGCCGGAGCCGCGGTACTCCTCGACGAGCGCAGCGACCTGTGCGGCCGTGATCTTGCCCAGCGCGGAGGGCAGCGCCAGGATCTTGTGGCCCGCGTGCTCGACGGAACCGGTCTCGTGGGTATTGATGTGGCCGGTATCGGCGGAGATAACGCCCTGCCAGGGGCGCAGGAGCGAGGCGATGGCCGTGGTGTTGACCTGCGTGCCGCCCACCATGAAGTGCACGTCTGCGGCGGGCGCGGCACACGCGTTACGGATGAGCGACGCGGCGCGGGAGGAGTGCGCGTCGAGGCCGTAGCCCACATGTGATCCGGGCACCGCGAGCGCAGAGAGGACGGCGGGATGGGCAGTTTCGTTGTAGTCGTTGCCGAAATGAATCATGCAGCCAGGCTACTCGTAGCGCAGCGCCTCAATCGGGTCGAGTTTTGCCGCCTTGCCGGCGGGATAGTAGCCGAAGAAGAGCCCGATGGCGAGCGCGAAGAGCAGCGAGAGCACAATCGCGCCGAGCGGCGGGAACACGAAGTAGCCCATGAGTGACGAGCCGATCATGCCCGCCACAGAGCCGAGCACCACGCCGATGAGCCCGCCGATGAGACACACGATAATGGCCTCCGTCACGAACTGCAGGCGGATGTCACGCCGCCGCGCGCCGAGCGCCTTGCGCACGCCAATCTCGCGCGTGCGCTCCGTGACGGTAATCAGCATGATGTTCATAACGCCGATGCCGCCGACGAGCAGCGAGATCCCGCCGATAGCCGCAATCGCCGCGGACAACGCCGTGAGCAGCTGGTTGAGGCTCGCCAGGTCCTTGCTAAAGTCGGTGACCTCGACGCGGTAGTCCTCGTTGTCGGCGTACATCGAGTCGAAGGCCGCTTGGAGCCGTGCGCCGAGCGCGGCCTTGTCTGTGCCGGCCGCCGCGCGGATGGACACGGAGGAAAAGGCCTCGCCGGCTAAGGGGGCATCGGAAAGCTGGGCAGCGAGGGGATAGGGCACGAGCGCGTGTTCGGGCCCGCCGCCACCGATGAGCGCGCCGGTGGCGGGGCTGTCGTAGACGCCGATGACCGTGAGTTCCAGATCCGTGCCGTCGAGCGGGGCAAAACTCAGCGTCTGGCCCACCGGGTCGGCGTCGCCGAAGAGCTCGGTGGCGGTTGCGGCGGAGAGCATGGTCACGGCGCGGTCGGCCGCGATGTCGTCGTCTGTGAGTGCGCGGCCGGTGCGGACGGTGAACTGCGAGGCCGTCACGTAGTCCGGGTTGGTGGGTTGCACCATCACCGCTGAGCTTTCCGATGCCCCCTCCACCGCCAGGTCGCCCGGATACGTGTCGTATTCGCCGATGATGACGCCCTCGACGTCGGGCGCGAGTGCCGTGCGCACCTGCTCGAGCTGTTCGGGGGTGAGCAGGGAGTCGGGGTCGTCGACGGAGGACTCGACGTAATAGTCGGTCTCGCCTTCGTCGGTGCGTTCCTTGACCTGGACCTGGAAGTTATTGGCGCCGACCTTGTCGAGGTCAGAGGTGAACTGGCCCTTGAGCGCGGAGCCGAGGGTGAGGATCGCGATGACGGCGGCGATGCCGATGATGACGCCCAGCAGCGTGAGCAGCGAGCGCATCTTGTTGGTGCGCAGCGAGGTGAGCGCCATGCGCAGGGATTCGGTGAGATTCATGCGAGCACCCCGTCCGTCATGGTTACGGGGCGCGAGCACTCGGCGGCAAGCTCCTGGTTGTGGGTGATAAAGACGATGGAGGTGGAGCGCTCGCGGTTGAGCTCGTGGAAGAGATCCATGACGAGGCGGCCGGTCTGGGAGTCAAGGGCACCGGTGGGCTCGTCGGCGAGGATGACCTCCGGGTTGTTGGCGAGCGCGCGGGCAATCGCGACGCGTTGCTTCTGGCCGCCGGAGAGTTCGTTGGGCAGGTGACTGGCGCGCTCGGACATGCCGACGAGGTCGAGGAGCTCGGCAGCGCGGCGGGCGCGCTCGCGGCGGGGCACGCCGGCGTAGACCATGGGCATCTCCACGTTCGCGAGCGCGGTGATGCGGCCGATGAGGTTGAAGTTCTGGAAGACGAAGCCGAGCTTGTCGGCGCGCAGGCGGGCGAGCGCATCATCGTTGTAGGCGGAAACGTCCTCGCCGTCGAGGAAGTACTCGCCTGCGGTGGGGCGGTCGAGCAGCCCAATGATATTCATGAGCGTGGATTTGCCGGAGCCGGACTGGCCGATGACGGCGACGAACTCGCCGGGCTCCATCTGAAAATCGCAGCCGGGCAGGACGGTGATTTCGGCATCGGTGCCTTCGTTAAAGCGCTTGACGATGCCCCGCATGTCGATGAGGCTCATTTCGTTTCGCTCGCTGCCTCGGGCAGGTATGCCTGTTGGCCCACGTGTCCTTCGTGGGCCGCGCCCTGGGTAAGCACGCGGTCGCCGCGGCGCAGGCCTTCGGTCACGGCGACCTCGAAATCGGTGCGGGTGCCCAATTTCACGTCGCGGCGCTCGATGGTGCCGGAGTCGGAAACGACGAGCACGGCTTTGTCGCCGTCGATGAGCGCGCTGAGCGGCACCGTGAGCGCGCCTTTGTCCTCGTGCGTGACGACCTTGACCTTCGCGGTGGAGCCCAAGCGTAGGCCCTCGCGGTTGCCGTCCACGCGGACCTCGATGGGGAACTCGGCTTTCGCAGAGCCGGAGCCGGAGCCGGCGGCTGCGGCGCCGGAGGAGGCGGCATCGGCAGGTGCTGCGGGGGCGGCGGCGACGGGCGAGATGAAGGTGACTGTGCCCGCAAAGTCCTTGTGCGGCTGGCTGGGGGAGGTAAACGTCACGTGGTCGCCGACCTTGATGTCTGCGATGTCGGCCTCCTTGACCGTGGCCTTGACGAGCAACATCGAGTCGTCCGCGACGGTGAGCAGCGGCCCCTCGGCGGGGCGGCCCTGCTGCGCGCTGACCGTGGTGACGACGCCGTTCATTGGCGAGAGGAGCTGGGCACCGGAGATGTCGAACTCGAGCTTCGCGTTGGCTTCCTCGGCGGCGACGCGGGCGCCCGCGGCGGACTTCAGGGCGTGGTCGACGGCCTGGGACTGCGCGTCGACTTGCTGTTGGGCGCCGAGCTCGGCGGCGCGCTGGGCGAGCTGGGCATCGGAAAGCTGGGCGTAGGCGGCGTTGGCGGCGCGCTGTTTGGCACCGACCTCGCGGTCGACGGCCTCGAGCGCGCGGGCGTAGGACTCCTCGGCGTGGTCGAGCTGGGTCTGCGCGTCGCTCACCGCGTGGTCGGCCTCGGTCCACTGGACGAGTGCGGTGGCCATGGTCGTGCCGGGGACCTCGCCCTCGTTCGTCGCGCCGAGCGAGGCGAGCGCGGCCTGGAGCGATGCGTTATTCGCGGTGCGCAGCCCGGCGCGGGCCGTGTCTACCGCGGCGGCGGCTTCGGCGACGGAAGGATCTGCGGCGGCGCGGGACTCGGCGACGGCCTGCTGCGCGTCGTCGAAGCTGTGCTGCGCGGTGTCCACGGACGCACGGGCGGCGTTGACCTCGCCGTTGAGGCCTTGCCCCAGCGCGTCCTGGAGCTGGGTGAGCTGGAGCTGCGCGGCCTCGACCTGATTGAACGCGCCGATTTCTTCCGCGGCCTGAGCGGCACGCTGACTGTGGAGCTCGCGTTCGGCGGCGGACGTGTCGAAGGAGGCGAGGAGCTGGTTGGCCGTGACGCGCTGGCCGACCTTCGCGTCGAGCGTGACGATGGGCCCGGACTGCGTCGTGGCGAGCGAGACCTCGCGGGCGGGTGCGATCGAGCCCGTGGCGGGCACGGACTGCGTGATGTCCTTCGCCGCGACGGTCGTGACATCGGCGGCGGTGAGCACCACGCCGTCGGGGCTGGAGGTGAGGTAGTAGGCACCGCCACCGCCCGCAGCGAGGACGGCGAGGGCGGTGGCGGTGAGTGCGATAGTCTTCTTTTTCATTACTCGTGGATAGTTGTAGTGCCAATTCCGTTGTCGATAATCACAGTCAACATAGCACCCGCGTCTTCGCGCGGCGTGCAATTGCTCGTGCCAAGTCCGGTATCACACTCAAGGGCGATGGGCGTATTCTCCGGAAGGTAGACATCGATACTGCCCACGCCGTTATCGATGGTGAGCGTGCGGGGCTTATCGAGCGTGAGCTCGCGCAGGTCGACGGTCATGGATCCCACGCCGTTGGAGTAGGTGTCCGGCAGGTCCGCGGCGTCGCGCACGGTATAGGCGACCGAGCCCGCGTGGTTCTTCGTGTTGTCTTCGGACGCGGCCATTGTCAATATAAATGAGATGCCCACGACGAAAGCGGCGCTCACGGCGACCGTCGCGATGAGACCCTCGTGGGATTTCTTCTTGGGTGCGGGCGCGGGCGCGGGGTCCGGCAGGTCCCAGGCCTCGGGCACGGTGCCGAGCGGGTCCCACGCCGGCGGGGTCTGGCGGTCAGGCGGGAAGGGGTAGCCCTCGACCGGCGTAAAGACCGACATGTCAGGGCCCGGCGCGGTCTCCCGCGCGGTGGCGAGCAGACCCGCTGGCGGGACGGGCTGATGGCGGTGCAGGCCGTACCACGCGGCGGCCGCGAGGGCGACAATGACCAGGGTGGACACCGCCTGCCGGTCGCCAAAGAAGGGGCCGATGCCAGCAGTGATGAAGAACAGGATGAGCAGTGAAATTCCCAGGCCGGACTCGGACTTGGGGCCATCCTGTTTACCAAAGAGGTCCTGGATAGGCGCGGTGGACTTGCCGTAGAGCGGCATGCACGCCCACGCCAGCGCGTAGAGGGCGAGACCGCCGCCGAGGATGAGCGCGGTGACGACGAAGGCCACGCGCACGAGGGTGGGGTCTACTTGGTAGCGCACGCCGATGCCTTCGCAGACGCCGGCGATCTTGGCATTGCCGCCCTGAGAGCTCGGGATGCGGGGCGGGCGCGTTGCCCACATCTCGTTGAGAGTCGCGGTGTTCATGCCTTTAGCGTCGCCCACGGTCTGTGAAAGAGCTATCGGGGAACGCCCTGATTTTTCAAGTTCAGGGTGTACCCCGATCCGCGCCAGGGAGGTGCGTGCGAAGATAAAACGCATGACTTCTCCCTATGCGCCGCGCGAGGTCCAGCCCGCCTACCCGCGCCTGTTCCGCCCGCAGGACGGCCGCGTCGTGGCGGGCGTGGCTGCGGGGCTCGCGGGGCACCTCGGCGTCGATGTGCTCTTTGTGCGCCTGGTGTTTACTGCGCTGTGCGCCCTGGGTGGACTGGGCGCGTTCCTCTACGCCGGCGTCTGGGTAGCCACCAAGCCTGCCGATGCCCCCGTTCCCACCTCGCGCTTTGACTTCCGCGCCAATTGGCTGCTGGTCCTTGCCGCCGTCGTGGCCGCCGGGCTCGGCATGAGCGCGGGAGGCCTGCTCATTCCGCTGGTCATCGTCGGTGCCGGCGCGCTGATTACCTGGCAGGCCTACGACCGCGGCCTAGGCTCCGTGACGAATAAGGTCAGCGTGGGGGCGGGCGGCGTGCTCGTGCTGGCCGGCGTGGTCATTACCGTCGTGCGGTGGAACGGCGGGACGGACTTTGGGCTAGCGTTGGCCGCGGTGCTGCTCACGGTGGTGGGCTTCGGTGCGCTCGTCGTGCCGCTCGTGCTTAAGCTGTGGCGGCAGGTGGCGGACGAGGGCGCGGAGAAGGCGGCATCGGAAGCACGGGCGGACATGGCGGCGCAGCTGCATGACTCGGTGTTGCAGACCTTGGCGCTCATTCAAAAACGGGCGGAGGATCCGGAGGAGGTCGCGCGCTTGGCGCGCGGGCAGGAGCGCGAGCTGCGCGCGTGGCTCTTTGACTCGCCGTCGGCGGAGCCGGCGACCGTCTTCGGCGCGCTCGCCGTGGCGTGCGGCGAGGTCGAGGACCTCTTCCCGGTGCGGATTGCGCCGGTGACGGTCGGCGAGGACGTGGAGCTCACCGAGGCGACGAAGCTTGCGGTACAGGCCGCGCGCGAGGCGATGGTCAACGCGGGCAAGCACGCGGGGGTGGACACTGTGGACGTGTATGCAGAAAATCTGGCTGGTGAGCTCGCGATTTTTGTGCGCGACCGCGGCGTGGGCTTCGACATGGACGCGGTAGCGGAGGACCGGCATGGGATTCGGGATTCCGTCTGCGCGCGCATGGAGGCCGCTGGTGGCACCGCGCGGGTGCACTCGCGTCCGGGAGAGGGCACAGAGGTGGAGCTCACGGTAGCTTTGTAGTTATGGTTGCTGTTTTCCTCGTCGATGATCATTCTGTCTTCCGCGCCGGTGTGCGTGCGGAGTTGGCCGCCGTGGGGGATATCGAGGTTGTGGGCGAGGCGGGCACGGTCGCCGAGGCGGTCGCGGGGATTGAGTCGGCGCACCCGGACGTGGTGCTGCTCGACGTGCATATGCCGGATGGCGGCGGGTTGGCCGTGCTGCGTGGTGCTTCGGGCCCGGTGTACCTGGCGCTGAGTGTCTCGGACGCGGCGGAGGACGTCATCGCGCTCATCCGTGCTGGCGCTCGGGGCTACGTGACGAAGAATATTTCAGGCCCGGAGCTGGCCGCGGCCGTGCGCCGGGTGCATGAGGGGGATGCGTATTTCTCGCCGCGGCTGGCGGGGTTCGTGCTCGATGCGTTCGCCTCGGGTGCGCCTGCCGAGTCGAAGCCCGGCGCGCCGGACGAATCCGTGGACCCGGCGGTCGATGCACTAACGCGGCGCGAGCTCGAGGTGCTACGGCTGCTCGCGCGCGGCTACACGTATCGCGAAATCGGCGAGCGTCTCTTTATCTCGGTAAAGACGGTGGAGACGCACGCGTCGAATATTTTGCGCAAGACGCAGCAGTCGAACCGCTATCAGCTCACGCGCTGGGCCGCGGACCGCGACTTGGCCTAGCGGATGTGCACGGTGCGCAGGTCGAGCGTGATGCCGCCGACGTCCATGACCCACGAGCAGGAGGATCGTGAGCGAGGCGTCCTCAAAGATGCTTGCGAGGGGGCCGGGCTCACCACGAGGATGAACGCGATGCCCAGGCCGTGCTAGAAGCCGGTGCCGCGGCCGCCGCCATGAAGCACACGCGCGCCACGGTGGGATCGAGATCGTAGCGCAGCGCGATGCCTGCGATTTTTGCGTTACGCCTGGGGAGCCCTCAGCGTTCGGTATGCGCGACGGGCGGGTGGCTCACATCCGGCTGAGCGTGGAGGTGTTCATATACCTCCTGCTCAGGCGGGATAAAAGGGAATGAGATGTGAGGTGTGCGCTTAACGGAAGCGCGCGGGCAGCTCCGCCGTGCCAAGGGTGAGCATGAGGCGGTTGGCCCAGTTGAAGAAGGACGCGGCGTTGACGACGTCGAGGATGGCGATATCGTTGAGGCCGGCGGCGCGCAGGGCGTCGACGTGTGACTGTCCGAAGGCAAGAGGCGTCGCGGTGAGCGCGAGGGCGGCGCGGCGGATGGCGTCCCAGAGCTCGGAGCCGAGGTCGGCCTCGATGCCCTCGAAGAGGAGGCGGTCGACGGCGGCGCGGTCGCCGCCTTCCTCGACGGTGCGGCCCTGGTGGACCGAGGCGCAGTACTCGCAGCCGTTGAAGCGCGAGACGACGGTGGCGGCGAGCTCGCGCTCGGCCCGGGGGAGGCCGCCTTCGACGTTGTAGAAGATGTCGAAGTCGGTGAGTGTGCGGGCCTTGAGCGCGGCGGCGTCGCGGGCGAGCAGGCGGAAGTAGGCGGACTTGGCGCGCTCGGGCTTGATGAGCGCGTCGCGCTGCTCTGCGGTGAGCTCGTCCTCGTCGAGCGCGGCGATCCAGGGGACCCAGCCGAGGGCGTGGTTGACGAAGCTGTGTGGGCGCACGACGTCCTCGGCCGTGTTGATGCCCGCGACGGGCTGCCAGTCCGGGGCGGACGTGGGGCGCGGGTTCGGTGCGGCGGGTGCGGCCGGCGCTAGGCCGGCGAGGACCGCGGCGCCGTGGGCGACGCGCAGCTGGAAGGCTTCGAAGGCGACGAGCTGGGACAGCGAGACGACGGTGTCGGCGTCCCAGCCCGCGGCGTAGAGATGGCCGAGCGCGGCGGGTGAGGCGTCCTTGGGATGGAAGGTGAGCAGGTGCGCGTAGTCGAACGCGGCGGTAAGGCGCGTGCCGAGCGCAGCGGCGTTGTGAAGTGCGAAAGCGGGCGCGGCGGGGCCGGCGATATAGGGGCCTTGCGTGCGGCCGGCGGCGATGGCGGCCTCGACGGGGGCGACGAGCTCTTCGGACTCGTCGGCCAGCAGATCGAGGTAGAAGCTGCCGCCGGCTTGCGTGAGGCCCGCGACGAAGGCGGCGACGGCGTAGCGCTCGGCATAGGTGAACGCGCCGGGCTCGGCGGGCTCGAGGAGGGCCTCGAAGCTGGCCTGGGCGTTGGCGACGGCGTCGGGGCGCGCGGCGCGGGCGGTCGTGATAGCGGCGGCAGCGCCGGTCGCGGTGTCGGACTCGGATTCGAGACCGGCGAGGAGGTTGATGATATCTGACATGTCTGGTCCTTTCTTAGAGCCCCAAATTGAGGTCGCCGGCGCGGTAGCGCTGGCCCGGGATGGCGTCGATGAGCTCGCGGGTAAACGGGCTGGTCGGGTGGGCGAAGACGTCGCGGGTGGTGCCGGACTCGAGTTGCTCGCCGTGGCGCAGGACGGAGACGGTGTCCGAAATCTGCGAGACGACGGCAAGGTCGTGCGAGATGAAAATATACGTGAGGTCGAGCTCGCGTTGCAGGCGGTCGAGCAGGCGCAGGATCTGGGCCTGGACTGTGACGTCGAGGGCGGAGACGGCCTCGTCGAGGATGACGAGTTCCGGCTCGACGATCATGGCGCGGGCGATGGCGACGCGCTGGCGCTGGCCGCCGGAGAGCTCACGGGGACGGCGCTCGGCGAACTGCGGGTCGAGGGCGACGAGGTCGAGGAACTCGCGGGCCTTCGCGCGGGCGGCGGATTTCGAGGCTCCTGTGAAGTTACGCAGCGGCTCGGCAATGATATCGCCGATGGACATGCGCGGGTTCAGTGAGGAGTACGGATTCTGGTAGACGAGCTGGATACCACGGCGCAGCTCCTTGAGCTCGGCCTTCGAGTGCTTCGCCGTGACCTCGTGGCCGCCGACGGTCACGGTGCCGGAGCTGGCGTGCTCGAACATGGAGATGATGCGGCCGGTGGTTGTCTTGCCGGAGCCGGATTCGCCCACGATGGCGTGGGTCGTGCCGCGGGCGACGTCGAAGCTCACGTGGTCGACGGCCGTGAAGTCGCCGAAGGCGCGGGTGAGGTCGCGGACCTGCACCAAGCTTTCCGATGCCGCCATCTTGCGCGGCGACGTAAAGGACTCGGGGTGGCGGTCGACGTCGGCGACGGTGAGGGAGGGGGCATCGGCAAGCAGGCGGCGCGAGTAGGGGTGCTGCGGGTCGGCGAAGACGCGCGCGGCTAGGCCTTCTTCGCGGACCTCGCCCTTTTCCATGACGACGATGCGGTTGGCGCGGTCGCCGGCCACGGACAGGTCGTGCGTGATGAAGAGGATGCCCAGGCCGAGCTCGCGGCGCATGTCGTCGAGGAGATCGAGGATGGTCTTTTGGACCGTGACGTCAAGGGCAGAGGTGGGCTCGTCAGCGACGATGAGGTCGGGCTCAAGGGCGAGCGCGGCGGCGATGAGCACGCGCTGCTTCATGCCGCCGGAGAGCTCGTGCGGGTAGTGGCCGTAGCGGCGCTCGGGATCGTCGATGCCGACGCGGGCGAGCCAGTCGAGGGCGGTGGCGCGCAGGTTCTGCGTGCGGCCGTGAATGCGCAGGCCTTCCTCGATGGAGTGGCCGATGGTCTTGAGCGGATTGAGTGAGTTGTTGGGATCCTGGGGGATGAGCCCGACGCGGGCGCCGCGCAGGGCGCGCCACTGCTTGTGCGTGAAGTGCGTGACGTCCTGGCCGTCGAAGGTGATGCGGCCGGAGTCGATGCGTGCGTTGGCCGAGTTGAGGCCGAGCGCGGACATGGCGGTGGTGGTCTTGCCGGAGCCGGACTCGCCGACGATGGCGGTCATCTCGCCGGGTTCGACGTGCAGGCTAATGCCCTGGACGGCGGGTTTATCGCCGTAGGAGACCGAGAGGTCTTCGATATTGAGCAGCGTCATGCGCGGGCTCCTTCGCGGTTCTGGAGGCGTTGGGACAGGTAGTTGGCGCTCATCACGACGGCAACGATGGCCAGGCCGGGGAGGATGATGAGCCACCAGGAGGTGGCCATGAAGTCGCGTCCCTCGGCGATGATGAGGCCCCACTCCGGCGTGGGCGGCGGGGCGCCGTAGCCGAGGAAGCCCAAGATGGACAGCTGGAGGATGGCGGTGCCGAACTGCAGGGTGGCCAGGGCCAGGACGGGCGTGAGCGAGTTGGGCAGCACGTGGCGGGCGAGCACCTGCGCGGTGGTGGCGCCGGAGCCGTAGGCGGCCTCGACGAACTCGGAGTTGGCGACCGTCATGACCTGCGAACGCGCGAGGCGGGCGAAGGCGGCGACGGTGGTCATACCGACGGCGAAGGCGGCCTGCAGTGAGCCGAAGCCGAGCAGGATGATGATTGACAGCGACAGCAGGATGCCGGGGATGGACAGCAGGACGTCGACGACGCGCATGAGCACGGTGTCGACCCAGCCGCGCAGCGTGCCGGCGAGAAGGCCGAGCAGCGTGCCGAGGACGAGGCCCACGGCGACGGCGATGAGCGCGCCGAGGAGCGACTGGCGGGCGCCGAAGATAACACGGGCGAGCACGTCGCGGCCCACGGCGTCCGTGCCGAACCAGTGCGCGGAGTTCGGGGCCTGGAGGGCGACATCTGTGCCGGAGTACGGATCCGCGGAGGTGAACACGCCGGGGAAGAGCGCCCAGGCGAAGGCGACCACGAGGATGATCGCGGAGAGGACCACGGGGACAGTGGTGGTAAAGCGACGCATTAGGCGGTCCTTTCAAGCTGGGCGGAGGTGGAGGGGGCATCGGAAAGCGGGCGCTCGCGCAGGCGGACGTCGAGGACGGGGTAAAGCAAGTCGACGACGAGGTTGATGAGCACGTAGGCCGTGGCGGCGATGATGACGATGGCGAGCAGGACCGGAGTGTCGCGGTTGGAGACCGCCTGGACGGTGAGGTAGCCCAGACCGGGGCGGCCGAAGACGGTCTCGGTGACGACGGCACCGCCCACGAGCTCACCGAAGAGGAGGCCCACCATGGTGAGCGCGGGGAGGAGCGAGTTGCGCAGGATATTGCGCCAGAAGACCCAGGACTCGGAGGCGCCGCGGGCGCGGACGACCTGGACGAAGGGCATGGCGCGGGTGTCGTCGATGGACCGGATGAGCACCTGGGTAAGGGGTGCGGCCATGGGCACGGCGAGGGTGAGCGTGGGCAGGATGAGGCCCTCGAAGGGGCTCGGGTCGATGACGCGGACCCAGCCGAGCTTGAAGGAGAAGAATTGCAGCAGGAGGATGGCGATCCAGAAGCCCGGCAGGGAGACCATAAACGACGGCAGGGCGCGGAAGAAGCCGCCCACGGCGGGGACCGTCGTGGCGAGGAACGCGAAGGCGAGTGCGACGACGATGGCCAGGGCGATAGAGCTCGCGGCGAGCGCGAGCGTGTGCGGCAGCGCGGTGGCGACCATGGAGCTCACGGCGGTGCCGGTCTGCGTGGAGATGCCGAAGTTGCCCGTGACGAAGCCGGCGAGCGAGGTGAGGTACTGCGTGAGCAGGGGCTTGTCGATGCCCATTTCCTCGCGGATGCCGTCAATCTCGGCCTGGGAGAGGCCCAGGGCCGGATCGCCGAAGCGGGCCATGACGCCGTCAGAGGGCAGGGCCGAGAGCAGGAGGAAAGCGACGGTGAAGGTGATGAACAGGACGAGGACGGCCTGTCCGATGCGGCGTGCGATGTGGGCCATTACTGGGCCTCCTTGGCGGCGTGGTCGATGTAGGCCTCGTAGAACCAGGGACGCGCGACGGCCTCGGGGCTAAAGCCCTTGAGGTAGGGCGCGACGGCGTAGACGACGGGTTCTTCGAAGAGCGGCAGGGAGTAGGACTGCTCGGTGATGTAGTCCTGGACGTCCTCGGTGGCCTGTTGACGCTCGGCGTCGGAGGGCGAGGAGATGACCGTGGTGAGCAAGTCCTCGAGGTGCTGGTCGATGGGGTTGCCGTCGGCGTCCTGGTTGAGGAAGGCGTCGCGGTTGGTGACCGAGTACAGCGAGTGGATGGCGTCGTAATCCGCCCGGCCGACCATGGAGTGATAGACCTGGATTTTGTCGATGTCCTTGGCGTCCGCGTTCTGCGTGGCTTGGTCGCCGGCGTTGATGAGCCATTCGATGCCGAGCTCGCGCATGTCTTCCTGGACCATGGTCTGGACCTCCTTGGAGCGCGGTTGCGGCAGGGCGGTGTTGACGCGCAGGGTGAGGCGTTGGCCGTCCTTGACGCGGATGCCGTCTTCGCCGGGGACCCAACCGGCCTCGTCGAGGAGCGCCTTGGCGCGTTCGGGGTCGTAGGAGTAGGCGGCGGACTGGTCCTTGTAGCCCAGGCCGGTCGCGGCGACGGTGGACGTGGCCAGCGGGTAGGTGGGCGAGAAGAGGATGCGCATGATCTCTTCGCGGTTGATGCCATTCATGATCGCGTCGCGCACCCGCTTGTCCTTGAGGATGGGGTGGTTGAAGCGGAAGGCGAGCTGGTTATTCATCGAGTTCGTGCCGCGGGCGATGATGTTGATGCCCTGGGCCTCGAGCTGCTTTTCCACGGGTGCGGAGACCTGGCGGGCGATCTGTGCCTGGTCGGAGACGAGCGCGCCGGCGCGGGTGGATTCCTCTGCGGCGAGGCGGTAGTGGATGCCATCGAGACGAGCGGGGCCCTGGTGGCGGGCGGCGGGCGGGGCCCAGTTGTAATCGTCGCGCGCGGTGAGGTCGAGGGCGGTGTTGAGCGTCTCGCCCGTGATGACGAAGGGACCGGAGCCGATGACGGCCTCGGCGTTGCCGGGGGCAAAACCCTCGTTGTCGAGCTGCAGCGTGGAGTCGGCGACGAGGCCCGCGTTGTAACCGGCGGTGGCCTGGGCGAAGCCGGGCGAGGGCGCCGAGAAGTAGAACTTCACGGTGTCGTCATCGACGACCTCGCCGTGGTCGTAGTTCGTAATCTGCTCCGAGGAGCTGAGCGTGCGCGACTTATCGCCCTTGCCATAGAGGTCGAAGTTCGCGACGACGTTCTCGGCCGTGAGCGGCGTGCCGTCAGAGTACGTAACATCGGTGCGGATGTCGAAGGTGTACTCCGTGGCGTCCGCGTTGACCTTAGGCAGGTCGGTGGCGATCCATGGGGAGAGCTGGAGCGTTTCCGGATCTTGGTAGAGCAGGCGGTCGGTGATCTGGTTGACCACGCCGCCGTTGGGGTAAAAGCCTGCGGCCGGCGGATAAAGCGTCCTAAACATTTGGGGCTCGAGGTAGGTAATCCAATCGTCGTCTGGCGACGACGAGGATGCAGACGAGGAGGATGGAGACGCGCAGCTCGTCACCGCCCCGGCGAGGGCGAGAGCCAGCGCGGCGGCGAGCGTCGCACGGAAGGGAGATTTCACAGTTTTCCTTTAGCGTTGAAGTTTAACGAGAGTGAACAGTACACCACAGTGGACGAATTTGTCTCATCTTTACATACTGATCTGTCTAGTAGTACTGTCAACGAGGTGATTGATAATAAAATTCCTTCCGCCGCTCCGGCGATTGCGATCGTGGGCGCGGGTCCCCGCGGCGTCTCGCTCGTCGAGCGCCTGGGTGCTTACCTGCGCGAGCCCGCCTTCGCGGGACGCGCGGTGGTGCTCCACATCATCGATGACGCTCAGGTCGGCTCCGGCCGCATCTGGAACACGGAACAGACCCGTACGCTGTGCATGAATACGCTGGCTGGCGCCGTGACGCTGTTTACCGAGCCGGGCTCCACGGTGGGCGCGCCGGTGCTTGAAGGCCCTACGATGTTCGAGTGGATTCAGGCGCTGCGCGGCGAAGAAATTCCGGCCGCGAAGGCCGCGCTCGTGGAGCGTTACCCCGCGCACGTACCGGATGAATTTAAAGCCGAGATGGATGCCACTGTGCCGGAGTCGAACCCGTCGCGCGCGCTCTACGGCGAGTACATCGCGTGGGTCTTCGAGGTCGCGCTGGGCGAGCTGCCGGAGACGGCGACAGTGGAGCGCCACGCGGCCCGCGCGGTGCGCCTGACTGAAAGCGACGGCGTGGACGTCATCGAGCTCTCCGACGGCACGCGCATTGAAGCCGCGACAACCGTCTTGGCCTCGGGCTGGACGACGCCTGCGCTCAACGCGGAGGAGCGCGCGCTCGCGGCTGCGGAGATTGAGTGGGTCGCGCCGGCCAACCCGGTGGAGCAGGACCTGAGTGCCGTGCCTGCGGGCGAGGATGTGCTCGTGCGTGGCTTGGGCATGGGCTTCTTCGACGTCATGGCGCGCCTCACCATAGACCGCGGCGGCCGCTTCATTGAGGACGAATCGGCGCGCTCCGGGCTGCGCTACATCGCATCCGGCCGTGAGCCGCGCCTTATCGTCTCCTCGGGCCGCGGCTACCCGTACTTGCCGAAGAGCGAGTATCACTCGCTGCCGCCCAAGGCGAACCTTGAGCGCCTGCGTACGACCATCGCGGATAACCAGGTGGAGGCGGGCTCCAACTCGCTCAACTTTGGCCGAGTGCTGTGGCCGGCGCTCGTGCGCGATGCGTTTGCGGAGTACTACCGCACGCTCGCCGAGGTACGCCCCGAGGCGCTCACCGTCCCGCTCGCCGAGATTCTCGCGACCATTGACGAGGACCTGCCCGTCGACCAGTTCGACGCGACGGTAACCCCGGCCGCGCTCGAGACCAAGCTTGGCCGTGCCACCTCCGAGCCCTTTGTTCTTACCGACTGGTTCTACCCGCTCGCCGGCACCGAAGGCATGACGCGCGAGGAGCTCACCGCACATATTGCAACGGGCATGGAACGCGACATCGCGGAGGCCGTCGCCGCGCGTCGCTCGCCGCTCAAGGCGGGCCTGTGGGCGATCTCTGCGGGCCGCAAGCCCTCGTCCATCGCAGGCTCGAATGGACGGTTCTGCTGGGACTCGCGCTCGGGATCCTTCAACCAGTTCATGGCGCTAGGGCAGATGGTGGGCTCGGGCCCGCCGCTGTTCCGTACGCGTGAGCTCCTCGCGCTCGTCGATGCCGGGCTGGTCACGTTTCTCGGCGCACGCCCAGCCTTGGCGCTCGCCGACGGTGAGGTGACGCTCACGGCGGGTACGAGGGCGGCATCGGCAAGCGTGCTTATTGATGCGTGGATGCACAGCCCGGACGTGCGGCACCGCGCGGACCCGCTCACGCTGTCGCTGGGGGAGCGCGTGCGACCGTTCGTGGATGACGGGCAGGAGACCGGTTCGCCGGAGACGACGCACGAGCGCCGGACCGTGCACGCGGACGGCGCGGTGGACGAGCGCCTGCATGTCGTGGGCATTCCGACGTACGCGCAGTGGCCGGATACGACGATTTCGCCAATGCCGGGCACGGACCCGCTCATGCTGCAGGAAACCGACCGCACCGCGGCGGACCTGCTCGCGCTTATTTAGTCGCGGCCGAGGGCGGCGCGCTGCGCGAGCTCGAGGCGCGGGCGGACCTGGACCTCGGTGAGTTGGGTCGTGGGGCCGGCGTCGACGACGGCGCGGATGGCGCGGGCGACCTCGACCGGCGCGATGACGTGTTCCGGGTTGTAATCCTGCAGGCCCTGCAACATGGGTGTGTCCGTGGGGCCGGGCGCCACGGTGGAGACGCGAATATCGGGCTCGGCGAGGCGCAGGCCGTCCGCGAGGGCGTAGAGCGCGTGCTTCGTTGCGGCATAGATGACGTTGTCCGCATAGGAGTGACGGCCCGCGCCCGAGTTGATGAAGACTACGGTACCGCCCGCGGCGCGCAGGGCAGGCAGGAGCAGGCGGGTGATCTCGGCAGGTGCGTGAACGTTGAGATCCATCTGCGCGCGCCAGTCCGCGGGGCGGGCCGAGTCGACCGAGAAGTGCTCGGCGCGGGCGGCGGCGTGGACGAGGACGTCGACGCGCTCGAGCTCCGGCAGCGGGAGGTCCTCGATATCGGCGACCACGTCGATGGCGACGGGCGTGATGTTGTCGAGCCCCTCGAGCGCCTCCGCGCGGCGGCCCAGCGCGTAGACGTGGTGGGTGCGCGCTAGGTCTGCAATGATTTCGCGGCCCATGCCGCCGGTGGCTCCGGTTACTACTGCGATTTTATCCATGTGTACAACCCTAGCGGCGCGCGACCGCCGCAGCACCATGTTCGAGCAACTGGCCAGACAGCTCCAGCAGCCTGGGCAGAGGCATCGCCTTGCCTGTAGTGACCCAGTGCCGGACGTCGACCCGCCGCGCGGCTGGCACCGCCAAACAAGTCGCCTACTTTGGGGAGCAGATGGCGGACTTCTGGCAGGTCAGCGATATCAACTATCTGCTCGCTGCCAATTGCTTCGGCGATTACTACACGCGCGTCGGACTTTCCGATGCCGCCCGCGAGTTCGCCACCTTCTTCTACCTCGTCGCACAGGGCGGGGTGGACGGGCCCGCCACCGCGCACGCGGCGGCGAATATGAACCTGGGTGCCACGCGCGAGTTCTTGGAGCGGTGCGTGCTCGTCATGGTGCCGCTCGTGGGCTATCCGCGCTCGCTGGCCGCGCTGGCCGCCATCAAGAACGCGGCCGAGTCGCGGAATTCTTAAATCCACACCCCTATATACGTCAACGCTGCATGAAAGAGATTTGATATGAAATACGCATCCCGTACCGAATTTGAAACTGCTGACCGCTTCGGCATCGGAGCTCCCAACGACGCTTACGCCCAGTACTTCGTGGGGCAGTCCTACTTAAAGCCGCTCGAGTCCGACTGCCGCAATAACTGGCATATCCATCACAAGGCGGGCCAGACGATTATCTGCACCGCCGGCGAGGGCTGGGCGCAGATCGAGGGCGAGGAACCCGTGCGTCTCACGGCTGGCACGACCCTGTACTTCCCGCCGGAGGTCAAGCACTGGCACGGCGCTGCGAAGGACTCGTGGTTCAGCCATATTGCGTTTCCCGATCCGGCCGAGGGCGCGACCAACGAATGGCTCGAACCGGTCACGGATGCGGAGTACGACGCGCTCTAAAACCGCATGCGAAAGGCGCGCTTCCCATTGCCGGAAGCGCGCCTTTTGCGTGTGTGGACTAGGCCTTGCGGTTAGCGGCGGCCTTGTCGAAGACGGGGAAGAAGCCGTCCTCGCCGTAGTCCTCGAGCGGTGGCAGGTTGTTGAGGGTTTCCATGTCGGCGTCCGAAATCTCGAACTCGACGTCGGCGTTGGAGTCGATGTGCTCGTTGGTCGCGGACTTGGGCAGGGCGATAAGCCCCAGCTGTAGGGTGTAGCGGATGCACAGCTGCGGCACAGTGACGCCGTAGCGCTCTGCTATCTCCTTGAGCTCCGGGATATTCAGCGCCGCGCCGTGGGCGATGGGGGAGTAGGCCTCTGTCGTGATGTGGTGGGACTTGGCGAAGTCGATGAGATCCGTGGGGATATTGGTGACGTGCGCGAGCACCTAGTTGACCGCCGGCGGCGCGGAACCGTGGTCGAGGATGTTGTGCAGGTCGGACTTTAAGAAGTTGGAGACGCCGATGGAGCGAACGCGGCCCACCGCCTGGGCTTGCTCGAGTGCGCGCCAGACCTCGAGGTTCTCCTTATCAAAGTTGGAGTCCGCGCGGAACTCGGCCCATGACTGCGGGGAGTGGATGATGACGAGGTCGAGGTAGTCGAGACCCAGCTTATTCAGGGGCTCGGTAATCGACGCGAGGGCGGCGCTGTGGTCTTTGATCTCGCCCTGGATCTTGGTGGTGACAAAAAGTTCTTCGCGCGGGCGATGCCGCGGCCTACGCCTGCCTCGTTGCCGTACGCCTGTGCGGTGTCGGTGTGGCGGTAACCGCATGGCGCTGAGCATGCTTTTCGAACAGCAGTTTGCACATGTCGGGTGGGTGAATAGACTGTGTTGCGTGACTGGATCAGGTGTTCGAAAGCTCGGCGGGGACAAAGCCTCCCGCGTCGCGGCTTTGCGTGCCCAGGTTGCGGCCGTGGAGTCTGGATCGGCGCTGGCGGGGAGCGGTGCGGCGGCCCGCGTGCTGCGCGCCGCGCCCGACGCGGAACCGCCGGTTGAGGGCGCTGACATGCTGGAAGTGGGCGGCGATTTGGCGCGCCTGTTGCCGGGTGGCGGGCTGGAGCGCCGTGCGGTCACGGAGTTGAACGACTGTCCGGCGCTTGCCGTGGAGCTGCTGGCGCGGGTTACGCGGGCGGGTGGGTTCGCTGCTGTTGTGGGGTGGCCCGAACTCTCTCTCGCACAGGTGATCGACGAGGGGGAAGCGGCGCGGATCATCGCGGTGCCGGACCCGGGTGCGCAGCCGTGGGAGGCCACGAGCGTGCTCGTTGAGGGGCTCGATCTTGTCATCCATCACGGCGCGGCCGCGGAGCTCAGTCCTACGCGGGCGCGCCCCATCTTAGCGAAGCTGCGTGCGGGGCATGCGGCGCTCGTCACGGTAGGCCCGCACCTGCCGGGCGCGCGGTTGGCGTTGCGCGGTGAGGTGACGACCTACCGGGGCATCGGCCGCGGGGCGGGACGCATTCGCGGTGTGGACCTTGCGGTGACGGCGCGGACGAAGCGGGGCGAGCAGCGCGGCACCGTAACCGCCGGGCAGCGGCGCCGTTTGGAGCTCGTATGAGCGCGCCAGCAGCGCGCAGAAAGCGGCATGGCTCGCGCGCGGCGGGCATGCGTGTTGCGGCGCTGTGGTTTCCGGATTGGCCGGTGCAGGCCGCGGACTTGGACGAGGAGCTGGCGCCGGGCGTGGTTGCGGGGCCGGTGGCGGTGGCGGCGAACCATCACGTCGAGGTGTGCAACGGACCGGCGCGCGGGGCCGGCGTGCGGCGCGGCATGCGCGTGCGCCAGGCACAGGCGGTGTGCCCGGAGCTGGTCGTCCTCGACGCGAACCCGGAGCGTGACGGCGCGGTCTTTGGGGCGATTGCGGACTCGCTCGATGACGTGGCGTCCTCGGTGGAGATCCTGCGGCCGGGGCTGGTGATCGTGGACCTCGCGGCGGCGGGTGCGTTCCATGGTGGGGAAGACCGCGCGTTGGAGATGCTCATCGACGCCACCGCACGCGTGGGCGTGGATTGTCTTGTGGGCGCGGCGGACGAGATTGCCACGGCGCTCATCGCGGCTCGGCATGCCGGGCGCGGCGCGGTTGTCGCGGCGGGCGAGTCGCAGGAGTTTCTCGCGGGTGAGCCGGTGGGCGTGCTCATCGCGGAAGCAGCGCTGGGCGTGGATGCGCGGCTCGTGGAACAACTGGGCAAGCTTGGTGTGCGGCGCTTGGGCGAGCTCGCCGGGCTGCCGCGCGGGCAGGTTGTCACGCGCTTTGGACAGGCGGGCGCGAGGGCCCAGTCTATCGCGCAGGCAACGCCCGACCGCCGTGTCGCGCCGGAGCTGGCGGTCACGGAGCTGCGCGTGGGGCTTACCCCGGAAGACCCCATCGAGCGTGTCGATGCCGCCGCGTTCGCCGCGCGCCAACTCGCCAGCTTGTTGCATGGCAAGCTCGACGCGGCGGGACTCGTCTGCGTGCGCCTCGAGGTCGTCGCGGAGCTCACGAGTGGCCAGCGCCTGGAACGCGTGTGGCGCACGCGCGAGGCTTTGGATGAGGAAGCGACGGCCAACCGAGTGCGCTGGCAGCTTGATGGGTGGCTGAGCACGGCGCGGGCGGCGGAGGCTGGGGGCATCGGAAGGCTGGAGCTCGTGCCGGTGGAAGTAGCGCCGCCGGAGGCGGGTGAGCTCTTTGGCTCGCGGACGAGTGATGAACAGGTGCGGCGCGCGGTGGCGCGCGTACAGTCGCAGCTGGGCGTGGATAAAGTGCTGGTCCCGCGGCCAGCGGGCGGGCGCGGTGTGGCCGAGCGCGTGGAATTCGTGCCCTATGGCGAGGCACGCGACCCGGCGCCACGGGGCACGTGGCCGGGCCGGATTCCGGGGCCGCTGCCGGCGCGGCTGGGTGGCGGCATGAACCATCCTGCTTCGCGTTTTTACCTGGTGAGCGCGGAAGGCGAGCCGGTTATCGTTACGGCGGAGGCGGAGCTCAACGCCGAGCCCTATGCCGCGAAGTGGGGCGCGTACGTCTACCGCGTGGCGGGCTGGGCAGGGCCCTGGCCCGTGGATGCACAATGGTGGACGGCGGAGCCGGGAAGCCGCGTGGCGCGGCTGCAGCTCGTGGGCCAAGCCGACGGCGAGGAGGTACAGCGGGCGTGGCTGCTGTACTTCGCGCGCGGGGCTTGGCGTGTGGAGGCGGCCTATTTTTAGGACAGAATGTCGATGACCAGGCGCGTGGGTTCTTCGAGGACCTGCACGGCGTAGGCGTGCTGGCCCTTGAGTCCGATGAAGAATTGGGAGCGGCCCTCAAAAGTGCCGACGGGGACGACTTGGGTGACAAAACCGCCGTGGCCGTCCGTGGCCTTCAGGCCGGGGTCGTTGTGGCCTACCTCGAAGGGGAGGACGGTGCCGTCGATGTTGACGTTGAGGGCGGCGTCGCCGTCGACCTTGACGGTGTTGCCGGAGCCTTGCTGCGTGGGGCGGTCCGTAAAGTCGATGAACCAGCCCGGCGTGCCGGTGCCTTCGAGGTCAAAGACGACGCGCTCGAAGCCCTCGTGCTTGCCCGTGCGGATATTGGTGACGAGCAGCTGACTAGGCGCGCCAGGGCGCTCCGTCTTGAGGGCGGTGTTGGCGTCTCCCACGGGAGTAAGTCCGGCGCCGGTATTCCCTGACTGGGCGGACGCGGCCATCGTCTTCAGTGTGGTGCTGGCAGACGAGGCATCGTGTGCGGCCTGAGTGCTGGTGGGAGCAGCAGAGCATGCGGTGAGAGCCAGGGCGCAGGCGGCGCCGAGAGCACACGCGAGTGCGGCGGACGGAGTGGCCTGAGAGGGATGCATTCCTCCACCGTAAAGGTTCACTGGAGAAAGCGAAAATTACTATCGTGAAAAAGAAAATTTCTTAACCGGATTGTTGTCAAAGCTATGCTGGGGGACATGACTTCCACGCACAACTTGTGCTCCGACGCGTACCTGCACGGCGATCCGGAGCCACTGCCCGGCACCGCGAAGCAAGAGTCCGTCTATGTCCTCTTTGAACAGCCAGGCCGGTGGTCGCACGATATTATGGACGGCCACACGTTTGGCGAGGAGCTTACGGCGCAACTCAAGGCGAAGATGAAGGGCCAGGCCGGCCTGCAGCTCATTCGCCTGCCAGGTCGTGAGGGGCGTGACGTGGGTAAGCTGAACCGTTGCTACCTCGTGTGGGCGAAGGAGCAGGTGATGGAGCTGCTCTTGCTGGACAAGCCGGAAGACATGCTCGACTTGGATCTCACCGGTCCGGGCCGCAATGGCGGCGAGCCTGTCGATACCCCCTTGGTGCTGGTATGCACGCACGCCAAGCGCGACCAGTGCTGCGCGATCAAGGGCCGTCCGCTCGCCGCGGCGCTCAACGAGGAATTCCCCGGCAAGATGGTCTGGGAAGCCTCGCACATGAAGGGTCACCGTTTCGCGCCGACGCTGCTGCTTATGCCGTGGGCGTACTCTTTTGGCCGGCTCAATGAGGAGGCGGCGCGCCAGATGACGCGTGCGGCGCTGCGCGGCGAGATGTTTGTTCCTGCCAATCGCGGCTCCGGCCTGCTGCCCCCGCGCGGACAGGTGGCGGAGCTGGCTGTCGCGGCCATGCTCACGGGGCTGCACTACGGCGAACTCGAGGTGGTAGACCCCGGCGAGGGTGCCGTCACCGTGCGCCACCCGGATGGGCGTGCGTGGCGTGTGACGCTTACCCAGCGCGAGGTGCACGGGATTGTCTCCTCGTGTGGGGACGAGCCGAAGACGTCGCAGGCGTGGGTCGCGGATTCCGTAGAGACGCTCTAGAACGAAGCGCGGCCCCGTCCTCGTGTGAGGGCAGGGCCGTGTGTCTGCGCGGGGACTTAGCGGCGCATGATCTTGGCGGAAAGCCAGTTGCCGAAGAACTGGGCTGCTTGGACCATGACGATGATGATGAGCGTCGCGACGACGGTGACTTCCCAGTCGAAGGAGCGGTAACCGTAGACGATGGCGAAGTCACCCAGGCCGCCGCCGCCCACGTAACCGGCCATCGCGGACATGTCGATGATGCCGATGAAGAGGAAGGCGTAGCCGAGGACCAGCGGGCCGAGGGCCTCGGGGACGATGACGGAAGTGATGATCTTCCAGGGGCTCGCCCCCATGGCGCGGGCGGCCTCAATAACGCCCGGGTCAATAGCCATGAGGTTTTGCTCGACGATGCGTGCCACGGCGAAGGTCGCAGCGATGACCATGACGAAGGTTGCGGGGTTACGGCCGATAGACCCGCCCATGACGGCAACGGTGAGCGGCTGGACGAAGGCCAGCAAAATGATGAACGGGATAGGGCGGACGAAGTTCACCGCGACGTTGATGAGGAAGTAGATGAACTTGTTCTGCAGGATCCCGCCGGGGCGGGTGGTATAGAGCAGGACGCCCAACGCCAGGCCCAGGATGCCCGCCACGAGAAGCGTGACGGAGACCATGATGAGCGTGTCGACGATGGCGGTGACGAGGGTATCGCCTAGGCGATCCCAGTCTGCGGCGAGAGTGGTGACGGTCATCGCTGAATCTCCTCAATGTCGGTGGTGCGGGCAAGCGTGGCGTAGAACTCCTCGATGGCGGCGTCGGGGCCGGTGAGGCGGACCGTCACCTTGCCAAAGGAATGACGCTGCAGCGTCGTGATGCCGCCGTGGACGATGGCGATGGCCACGCCGGCTTCGGCGAGCTTCGCCGCGGCGGTAAAGAATCCGGAGTGCTCGGTGAGGTTGATGGTAAACAGGCGTCCCTCGTGGGCGAGTAGGTCATCGGCCTCGACGAGGTCCGGGGTATTGCGCAGCGAGGTCGCCACGAACTTCGCGGCGGTGTCCGTCTGCGGGTGCGAGAAAACCTCGTAGACCGAGCCGTTTTCGACGACGCGGCCGTTTTCCATGACCACGACGTGGTCAGCGATGGAACGCACGACCTCCATCTCGTGAGTGATGACGACGATGGTGATGCCCAGTTCCTTGTTGACGCGGCGCAGGAGTTCGAGGACCTCGTGCGTCGTGGTGGGGTCGAGGGCGCTCGTCGCCTCGTCTGCGAGCAGCAGGGAGGGGTTGACCGCAAGCGCACGAGCGATGCCCACGCGCTGCTTCTGGCCGCCGGAGAGCTGCTCCGGGTAGTTGCCGCCTTTATCGGCTAGGCCGACGAACTCGAGAAGTTCCTTGACGCGCTTGGTGCGCTCGGCCTTGGGCATGCCCGCCAGCTGCAGCGGGTATTCGATATTGCCTGCCGCGGTGCGGGAGGTCAGCAGGTTGAACTGCTGAAAGATCATGCCGATGTCGCGGCGGATGGTGCGCAGCTTCTTCTCCGGCAGTCCCACGATGGACTGGCCGTCAAGCAGCACGTCGCCGGAGGTGGGCGTATCGAGCGCGTTGATCATGCGCACGAGCGTGGATTTGCCGGCACCGGAGTAGCCGATGATGCCAACGATCTGTCCAGGCTCGATGGCAAAGCTGACGTCCTGCAACGCGGCGGTTTCGGTCTTCTTGTTCTTGAAAACCTTGCTCAAGTTGCGAAACTCGACGCGCGTGCCGTGGCGTTGCGACGAAGGTGTGGTCACGAGTGGGGTCCTTTATGGGTTCAAACTATGGGTGTTCTTATCGGGCTTTGAGTGTGCCCGACGCGGCCGACAATGTCGACTGCAGCGTCACTACAGCGTTTGCTGCAAGGGCGCCTGCGGCCGCGGTGCGAAGGCAGCCGATTACTGCTCGGCGCGCTCTTCCTCTTCGAGACGGTCCAGAATTTCCTGGAGCTTGTCCTGCGGAGTGTCGACGAAGATGGTGGTGCCGCCCGTGGTCTTCTGGACGGCGGCCTTGACTTCCTCGGAGTGATAGAGCTCGGCTAGGCGCTGGACCTTCGCATTGTCCTTGTCCTCGGCGCGCACAGCCCACACGTTGATGTATGGGTCGAAGGTGAGCTCCGGGTCCGCGTCCGGGTCGTCGGAGAGGATGGACGTGGTTGGGTCGATATTCGCGCGCTCGAAGAAGGAGTTCGTGATAATCGCCGGCTGGCCCTCGCCGTAGGCGGACGGGGTCTGCGAGGCGTCGACGGCGACGACCTTCACCTTGGACGCGCCCTCGTCGATGTCTGCGAGGTCCGGCGTCGTCTTCTCGGCCGTGAGCTTGATGAGGCCCTTGGACGCGAGCAGGTTCAGCGCGCGGCCTTGGTTCGTCGCGTCATTGGGGATGGCAATTTCCTGGCCCTCGATACCGTCGAGCGAGTCGTGGTCTTTCCAGAACAGCGGCATGGGGTAGACCTGCGTCGCCGCGACGGGGACGAGGTCCGTGCCGTTGCCCACGTTGTAGTCCGCGAGGAACTTGAGATGCTGGAACTTATTGGTGACGGTCTGGCCCTCGTTGAGCGCCTGGTTGGGCGTGTTGTACTCAGCGAAGTTGACCATCTCGACGTCAATGCCTTCCTTGGCGGCGAGGTCTGTGAGCACGCCCCACTCCGGCAGAGAGGCGTCCGTCGTGCCGACGGTAATCGTGTCGCTGTCGCTGCTCGAGCCAGAGGAGCAGGCGGTGAGTGAGGCGGCGGCAGCAACGGTTGCTACCGCAGCAGTGAGAATGCGAGTAATGCGCATGGGGGACAATGTTCCTTAATTAACAAGCAGGCGGTGGTGAAAAGGGGCGCGACCCCCGGTGCGTGCGCAGGGAGCCGGGGGTGCGGGAGTGAAAGGGGAAGGGGAGAGGGGGCGGGACTAGAGCTGCTCGGTGAGGCGGTCGACGATGGCCTTGAGCTCCTCCGGGGTGCGCTCGACCTCGACCGAGGTGCCCTTGGAGTCTTCGGAGACGGCGGCCTGGACGGCATCGGAGTGCCAGACCTCGGCGAGCTTCGTGATGTTTTCGTTGGTGGCGTCCTCGGCGCGAACGACGAAGGCGTTGATGTAGGGCTCGGCCTCTTCGGAGTTCGGGTCATCCTGGAAGACGGAGGTCGTCGGGTCGATGCCGGCGCGGTCGAGGAACGAGTTATTGATGATGGCCGGGGTGCCCTCGCCGTAGGCGGCCGGGGTCTGGGCGGCATCGACGGCGGTGACCTTCACCTTGGAGGCGCCCTCGTCGATGTCGGCGATGGCCGGGGTAATGAGGCCTTCCTTCTTCAGCTTGACCAGGTCAGCCTGGACGAGCACGTTGATGGCGCGGCCCTGGTTGGTGGAGTCGTTCGGGATAACGATTTCCTGGCCCTCGATGCCGTCGAGGGAGTCGTGGTCCTTCCAGAACAGGGCGAGCGGAACGATCTCGGTGGCGACGATCGGCACGAGGTCGGTGCCGTTGGCCTTGTTGTACTCGGAGAGGAACTTGAGGTGCTGGAAGTTGTTGGTATCCAGGGCGCCCTGGTCGAGAGCCTGGTTCGGGGTGGTGTAATCCGAGAAGTTCTGGATTTCGACCTTGAAGCCTTCCTTCTCGGCTTCGTCTTCGAAGGCGGCCCAGGCCTTCTTGGAGGCGTCCGTCGTGCCGACTTTGATGGTGGGGTTATCGCCGGAGGCGGAATCTGAAGAATCGGAGGAGGAGCACGCGGCGAGGCCGGTGGCGGAGAGGGCCACGGCGGCGGTGGTGGCGAGAACGCGACGGAGGAACATGATGGAGACTTTCTTTACTTGGGGTAATTCGCTGTTGCTCAACGTAGCAACGAACGAACCGCTTTGTCTATCCCGGGGCGAATGAGCGGAAAGTTTTGATTGGAACGAGTTTTCGAAATATCATGTGGCGCATGAGGTTCAATGGAGGCGAGGCACTGCCGTGGTCGCGCGTGGAGCGCATCCTGTCCGGTCGCCCTGGGCCTACGCCCGTGCCTGCTGATGTCCCCTCGTCTGTCGAGGTGGCCATCGCTGAGGCTTCCGATGCCGCCGCGCGGGGGCGCGCGCAGGGTCCCGCGTTCGCGGAGCTCCATGCCACCTCGTCCTATTCTTTCCTGGATGGTGCTTCGGAGCCGGAGGATATGGTTGCTCGTGCGCTGGAGCTGGGGCTCTCGGGGCTCGCGATCCTGGATAGGGACGGTTTTTATGGGCTGATGAAGTTCGTGGAAGCCGCGGCGGAGGCAGGCTTGCCTGCGGTCTACGGTGTGGAGCTGTCGGTCGAGCGGGTGCCTGGCGACACGGCGCGCGGCACGCGGCCGGTGGGGATTGTGGCGGCGGAAGGCCGGCGGCTCACGGTGCTCGCGCGCACGTCGGAAGGCTACCGGCGGCTGAGTCGGTTGGTGGCCCGCGCGCACATGGATGCGCACGCAAAAGGCGAGGTCGCCTACCCGCCGCTCGAGGCGATTCTGGACGAGCTGGGGGAGGAATGTCTCTATCTTCTGGGCTACGAGTGGATCGACTCTTTCGATATCTTTAGCGAAAGAATAAAAATAGACAGCTTGGTTTTGGAGTATGTCTGCGAGCAGCTGCCGGAGGACGCGGACCGCCACGCGGCGCTCGACGAACTGCGCGACCGTCGGCCCGGGCTGCGCGCCATCGCCTCGGCGCGGCCTGCGGCGGCGACCCGCGATCGCGCGCGGCTGGCCGGTGCCAAGCGGGCGCTTGCGCGCCGTAACTCCGTGGGCGAGGCCGAGCCTAACGCTCATCCTATGGGGGCGGGCTGGATGCGCAGCGGAGCGCAGATGGCGAAACTGCTGCCGGAGCGCCCGGAGCTGCTCGCGGAAACGCTGCGCGTCGTGGAGGAGTGCTCGTTTACATGGACCTCGCTCGCCCCGCGCCTACCGGACTATGACGTGCCGGAGGGGCACACGGAGATGTCCTGGCTCAAGCACCTCACGTGGGAACGTGCCGAAGTCCGCTACGCCTCGCGCGAGGCTGAGATTAAGGAGAGGGCGTGGACGCAGATCGAGTATGAGCTGGGGGTCATCGGCAAGCTCGGCTTCCCGGGCTACTTCCTCATCGTCTGTGACCTCGTGGACTTCTGTAAGAAGACCAACATCCTGTGCCAGGGGCGCGGCTCGGCGGCGAATTCCGCAGTGTGCTTCGCGCTGGGCATTACCAACGCCGAGCCGATTTCCGCGGGCCTGCTCTTCGAGCGCTTTCTCTCGCCGGACCGCGACGGCCCGCCGGATATCGATATCGACATCGAGTCAGGGCGGCGCGAAGAAGTCATTCAGTATGTCTACGAGTCACACGGGCGCGAGCGCGCGGCGCAGGTCGCCAACGTCATTACGTACCGGCGCAAGGGCGCCATGCGTGACGCGGCCCGCGCGCTGGGCTACCCGCAGGGTACTGCGGACGCATGGGCCAAGGGCAAGGGCGAGCCGCCGGAGAACGTGCGGCAGCTTGCAGAACAATTTAAGGGGCAGCCGCGGCACCTGGGCATTCACTCCGGCGGCATGGTGCTGTGCGACCGGCCGATTTCGGACGTCGTGCCCATGGAGTGGGCGCGCATGGAAGCTCGCTCGGTTCTGCAATGGGACAAGGACGACTGCGCGGCGGCGGGGCTCGTGAAATTCGACCTGCTGGGCTTGGGCATGCTGGAAGCTCTGCATCACATGCTCGATCTGGTGGAGGAAACGACCGGACGCGTGGTCAACCTCTGGGAGCTGGACCTCGCGGACGGGGAAGTCTACGACATGCTCTGCCGCGCGGACGCGGTGGGCGTGTTCCAGGTCGAGTCGCGCGCGCAGCTGTCCACGCTGCCGCGCCTGAAACCGCGGCGCTTCTTTGACCTCGTGGTGGAGGTCGCGCTCATTCGCCCGGGACCCATCCAGGGCGGTTCGGTGCACCCGTACCTACGCCGCCGCGACGGGATTGAGCCGGTGACCTATGAGCACCCGGTGCTCGAGAAGTCGCTGGGCAAGACGCTGGGCATTCCGCTTTTTCAGGAGCAGCTCATGCAGATTGCTGTCGACGCTGCGGGATTTTCCGGTGCGGAGGCCGACAGCCTGCGCCGCGCGATGGGCTCCAAGCGCTCACCGGCGAAGATGGCGGCGCTACGCGACCGCTTCTACTCCGGCCTGCGCGAGACCAACGGCATCACGGGGCAGACCGCGGACACGCTGTGGAACAAGATTGTGGCGTTTGCGGCTTATGGCTTCCCGGAGTCGCACTCGCAGTCTTTCGCCTCGCTCGTCTATTTCTCGGCGTGGTTTAAGCGTTACTATCCGGCGCAGTTCTGCGTTGGCCTGCTGCGTGCGCAGCCCATGGGCTTCTACTCGCCGCAATCGCTGATCCAAGACGCGCGACGGCACGGGATCTCGATCCTGCCGGTGGACGTCAACGCGTCAGGCAAGGAAGCCCGCGTCGTGCCGGTCGAAGGCTCTGCCGGCGGCTTCGGCATCCGCGTGGGCCTCAACCTGGTCAAAGGCTTGGGTGAGAAAGCTGCGGAGCGGGTAGAGGCGGCATCGGCAAGCGCGGCGTTTGTGGATATCTCGGACCTTGCGCGCCGAGCGGACCTTAATGTCGAGCAGGTCGAGGCGCTTGCGACGGCAGGCGCGCTGGATTGCTTCGGCGTGGACCGGCGCCAAGCGCTGTGGCAGGCGGGCGTGGCTGCGACGGAGCGCGCCGGGATGCTGCCGGGGCTCTCCGCGATTGAGGCGCCGTCGCTGCCGGGGATGAGCGCGTTCGAGCTCATGGCCACGGACATTGCGGCGACCGGGGTGACGGCTGACCATCAGCCCATGGATTTCGTGCGCGCGAACCTAGAACTGCGCGGCGTGCTCACGGCGCGCGACCTCAAGCGTGTGGAGGATGGCTCGCGCGTGCGGATCGCCGGCATTGTCACGCACCGCCAGCGGCCGCAGACCGCGTCCGGCGTGACCTTCTTTGGACTAGAAGACGAGACGGGGTTGCTCAACGTCATGGTGACGCCGGGGTTGTGGGCGCGGCATAAGACGCTCGCGCGCACGGCGCGGGCGCTCGTCGTGCGCGGCATCGTGCAGAACGCCTCCGGCGCGGTGACCGTCGCCGCGGACAAACTCGAGCCACTCGAGCTGTCCGAGTGGCTCTCAAGGGGGTCGCGGGACTTTAGATAGCGGCGGGTGTAGAGTCGGCGCGCTCGTCTGCGCTCATGCCCAGCGAGATGGTGCCGAGCTGGGTTAGCGAGACTCCAAACATAAGCACGCCAGCGAGCATGCCCGCGGAGCGGAGTACTTCTGGCCACGGGATGTCTGAACCAGTGAGATTGAGGAGCGGGAGGAATAGCAGCGCCACCATGAGTCCGCCCAGAGCGAAGAGAGCGAAGCTCAACGAATGGGTGCGTGCGCGATCGATACGTGCACGCTGGTATTCGTCAGCGAAACCGGGATCCACATTGTCTTTGCCAATAGTCTTGTGGAGACCTCCAATCGCCACTGACATGAGGATTATGCCAAAGGCCCAGAGATATACGGCCCACTCCATCTCGGGGGAATAGAGCGCGACTGCAATAAGTAGCGGGACGAGGGAAACAAGTGCAAGGTGAAAGAAGTTCTGACGTGACATGGTCGTTTCCTTTGAACTAGGCGGGATGAGGTTATTCGGAGGAGATGAGCTCGTCGCGGTTGATTTTTCCGGCGAGGGAGCGGGCGACGGTGAAGGGGACAAAGGCGAGCTGAGCGCAGATGAGCTTGAAGTAGATTTGCGCGACGAAGATGCCGTCCATGAAGTCGGTGAGGCGGGCGCTGACCGCGATGAGGCCGGTAACGATGAGGAGTCCGATGCTCGTCATGAGTGCAGCTTGGAGACCATCGTTGCGGGCCTCGGCGAGGCGCTGGAGCTCGTAGTCGTCGAGTGCCTCGGGGCGCGAGCCACAGGGACGGGCATTCGGGGTAGAGAAAATGTGTCTGTATGTAGGGCAACTGCAGCGCTTGGGTGTGTGCGCTGCAGATTTTCGTTAGCCTGGATAGGCAAGGAATTAGTAGACCAAACATGGAAAAGCTTTCACGCAATGAATAGAGACAGCAGTAAGAAAAATTCTGACGGCGTCTCGGGGGTCTCGAATTCCTCCGGCGACCAAGCCGATGACCGCGCGTCGAACTTTGAACGCAGCGCGCACGCCAGCCCGCAGGCTGATGCCCACGGGCTGAAACCAGCGACCACGGTGGAGCCCACCGTGGCGGACCGCAGCCGCACGCGCGCCGCCAAGCGGATTCTCAAAGACATCATTTATCCGCACAATATCCACCCGGCGCTGGTGCCTGGCGTGTCCATCGACTCGCAGAAGGTGCGCTACGGCGTGGATAAACCCATCCTCTTTGTCGTGGGTGGCCTCATCATCGCCTTCGTCGTCTGGGGTGTGACCAAGCCGCAACAGGTCTTCGACATCTCGTCTACGGCTCTGACCTGGGTCATGCACAACTTCGGGTGGATCTTCACCACGCTCGCCGCCGGAATCTTGTTCTTCCTGCTCTACCTCGCGGTGTCGAAGTACGGGCGCATCCCGCTTGGCGTCGACGGCGAGGAGGTCGAATACTCGACGGTGAGCTGGGCGGCGATGCTCTTCGGTGCCGGGATCGGCATCGGCATCATCTTCTTCGGTCCGTTCGAGCCGCTCACGTAGTACCTCTCGCCGCGGCCGGGCGCTTATGAGGCGGCATCGGAAGAAGCAATCATGGGTTCGCTCGCCCAAGCTGCCATGCACTGGGGCATCAATGCGTGGGCTATCTACGCCGTGGTCGGCCTCGCCGTCGCGTACGTGTCCTATCGGCGCGGGCGTGTGCCGCTGATGAGCTCCATCCTCATACCGCTGTTCGGTGCGAAATCCACAGACTCGTGGCAGGGCCGCATCATCGATGGTCTGGCTATTATCGCCACGCTCTTCGGCACCGCGGCCTCCCTGGGTATCGGCGCCATGCAGATCTCCCAGGGCGTTACAGTCGTCTCTGGGTGGTCACCGACGGGCAACGCGCTCGCCATCGGCATCATCGTTGTCTTGTCCATTGGCACGATTATCTCCGCCGTGTCCGGCGTGGCTCGCGGCGTGCGCTGGTTGTCTAATATCAACCTGGCACTCGCACTCGTCCTCGCTCTGTTCTTCTTTATTGTCGGCCCTACCGCGTTCCTCGCCAACGTGCTGCCCGCGACGATCATCGAGTACATCTCCAAGTCTCCGGAAATGCTCACCGCGAATATGGGCCAGGGCGAGGACATGCAGGAGTTCCTGTCGAGCTGGACCACCTTCTACTGGGCCTGGTGGGTGTCCTGGTCGCCCTTCGTGGGCGTGTTCGTAGCGAAGATTTCGCGCGGGCGCACCATCCGTCAGTACGTCTTCGGCGTGCTGTTTATCCCGTCGTTTATCATCGTTGCGGCGTTTACCATCCTGGGCGGTACGACCGTGTGGATGCAGCGCACGCAGGGCACCATCGCACCGGATGGCACGGCGGACTCCATGCCGGCTGCACCGGAGATCTTCTTTATCGTGCTCGACCACCTGCCGGGCGCGCAGTTCATCGCACCGGTGGTCGTCGTCATGCTCGCCGTCTTCTTTATTACGACGGCGGACTCCGCGTCCCTGGTGAACTCCCAGCTTTCGCAGCGGGGCAACCCACATCCCAAGAAATGGGTGACCATCTTCTGGGTGGCGTGTATGGCAGGCATCGCCGTCGTTATCCTCGTCGCCGGTGGCCAGCAGGCGCTGCAGGGACTGCAGAACTTCATCACCGTCACGGCGTTGCCGTTCGCGTTCATCATCGTGCTCATGGTCGTCGCCCTCATTCGCGAGCTGCGCTTTGATCCAGCCGTCATTCGCCAGTCTTACGAGGAACACGCACTTGCCAACGCCGTGGTTCAAGGAGTGCGCGAGCACGGCGACGACTTCGCGCTCGCCGTCGAGCCCACCGAGCCCGACTCGGAGTACGCGGCCGGCGCCGATTTCGACTCCACTTCGGAAGAAGCCACCGAGTGGTACGTGCGCACGGACGAAGAAGGCACGCCCATCCCGTACGACTACGAGGAGGGTGAGTACATCTCCGAAGAAGAGGCACGCGAGCGCGGGCACGCGGATATCCAGGACGTTGTGGGTGCGATGGGAGAGGACACCGCCGCGACTGACAACGTCGCGGAGGACGACCCTGGCAACCAGAAGTAGCGCGAAGACAACACTGGCCTTTTGCTAGTGTGACCATCATGAACCCTGTTGTCCCGCCGAATATGAATGCGGTCTCGCCTGCCTTGGTGAAGGTGCGCTACATCGTCAACCTCACGTGGACTGTCCTCTGTGCGGTGGCGTGCGTGGTAGCGGCGTACTTCTGGGGAAAGTGGTGGCATATCGGCACGGCTTTCTTTGCAGTGCTCTTTGTATGGCTGCTGTGGCTCATCCCGGCGCAGGTGCGCAACATGGGATGGCTGGAGACCGAGAATGAGCTGCTCATTACGAAGGGAAAGCTGTGGCATACGTTCACGGTCGTGCCTTATGGCCGCATCCAGTTCGTGGATGTGACCGCGGGGCCCGTGGCGCGGGCCTATGGAATGAAGACGGTGAAGCTGCACACGGCATCGGCAGGCACGGATGCGACAATTAAGGGATTGCCGGCAGAAGAAGCCGACGCCTTGCGCGAGCGGCTGGCAGTCCAAGCACGCGAGAGGATGAGCGGGCTGTGAGCCGTCACGCGCGTGGCCGCATGCCGGTCGACGAGGAGGGTTTCCGCCGCGTCCATCGCCTCACGCCGTTGCTGCGGTTCTGGTCGCTTATCCTGGCCATCGTCGCGATCTTTATCCTCAACTTCAACCTAGAGATGGTCGCGGACTTCGTGACCTACCTGCGCGAAGGCCACTGGCGGGACATGGGGCGCGACTCGCTACTCACCCTCGCAGGCTTTGTCGTGGTGTGCGTCGTCATCTGGTTCGTGAGTGAGCTGTGGTGGCGCAAGCTGGGCTTCAAAATCGACGAGGAAGAGGTATCGCTGCGCCACGGCGTGCTGTCTAAATCCTTCCGTTCGGCGCGCTATGACCGCATCCAGGCCGTCGACGTCGTGGAATCTGTCATTGCCCGCATCTTCGGACTGGCGCAGGTGCGCGTGGAAACAGCGGGCGGCACCGCGTCGGTCATCCAGATTGGGTACCTGCCCAAGCCCGAGGCGGAGGAGGTGCGCCGCGAGGTCTTGTCCCACGTGCATGCGCGCCCCATGGCGGACGGCGGTGCGGTGGCAGAGCCGGAGGACGCGGAGCACTCGGCGGTCCTGCCGGACATTCCCATTGGCCGCACGCTTCTCGCAGAGGCCCTGCGACCCGGCACCCTCGTGATGGTCGCCGTGACTTTCGGCCTGCTCGCGTTACCGGTGGCGAATGCCTCGGTTATCCCCATCATCATTGGTTTCGTACCGTCTGTGTGGAACCTCGTCGACACCTCGTGGCGTTTTAGTGCGCGCCTCGACGCGGACCGTGGCGTCCTCAACGTGAACTATGGTCTAGCGGATAGGCGCCGGCAGGCCATTCGACTTTCTCGCATCCATGGCGTGCGCGTGTCCCAGCCGTGGACGTGGCGGCCTTTTGGCTGGTACGAGGTGCACGTCTCCGTTGCCGGCTATGGCACGGCAGGTGGCAAACAGTCGGGCTCCACGCGCATCGTCCCGGTGGGCACGCGCGAGCAGGCGCTCGCGATGTTCGCGGTGGTCTCGGATCTCTCGCCTGCGGAGATCGACGCCGTAGCCCTGCCAGAAGGCCATACCCAGCCCACGTTTACCTCGCCGCGCCGGGCCTGGTGGGCCTCGCCCATGGACCGTGCGCGCCAGTCGGTGACCCTGCATGAGGGCGTGGCCATCGTCCACCGCGGGTGGCTCACGCGACGCGTCATGGCCGTCGCGTTGCCGCACATCCAGGAGGTCACCTACCAGGCGGGGCCGCTCGCGCAGCTGCTCACGGTGGGCACGGTGCGTTTCGAGCTCGTTAACGGTCCCGTCAAGATGGCCGCCGAAGAGCTCGAGCCTGCCGATGCCGCCCTTCTTATGGAGCGCCTGCGCGCCCGGCGTCTGCCGGAGCTCGCCGCCTTGCCGGAGGCCGGGGACGGGGAGCCAGAAGCCTAAGACGGTGAGCTTTACTCCGGCGTGGATTCGGGCTTGTGCTTGAGGGTGTCCTCCCACGCGCTGATCTTGCGCAGTGACTGGCGGTTCTTCAGCTGCGAGCGGCCGAGGCGGCGAGACACGCGGTCAAGAATGCGAATGGCCTCCGTGATATTCGGTCCTTTGTTGAGCATGACGCACTCGGCGCGCAGCGCGTAGCCCACGTCAGTCATTTCGGCGCGAGAGGGGAGGCCCTTCTTCGCGAGGTTCTCGAGCACCTGGGTAGCGAGGATGACGGGGATATGCGCGGCCTCGGACATCTGCATCATCAAACGTGGGATGTCTACCATGCGCTCGAAGCCGAGCTCCACTGCGAGGTCGCCGCGCGCAATCATGATGCCAAACTTGCGGTGGCGCATACCTGCGAGCAACACGGCAGCTAATTGGTGATAGGCAGGTACGGTCTCGATCTTGAGGACGACGCCGAGATTCTTGGCGTGCGCCGCGGCGTCTTTATCGCCTTCTTTGTCGGCGCGTGCGGCGATGTCTGCGAGCTGGTCGAGAACATGGACGACGTCGCCTGCCGTACGGATGAAGGACACGTTGACGATGTCGGCGTTGCGGGCGACGAACTCGAGTGCCGTGAGGTCTTCCTCGGTGAGGCTGGGAAGCGGAATGAAGGTATCGGGCAGGTTGATGCCTTTGTGCGCCTTGAGATTCGTGCCACCGATTCCTGCGCGGGTCACTTCGAGCACCGCTTCGGTGTCGGTGGAGCCGTCGCCGCAGGGGACTTCGCGGACCTCCTTGACCGTCGCGTCGATAGCGCCGTCATCAAAGAGAACCTGGTGGCCGGGCTCGAGGGCTTCGATGGCCTCGGGCGCGTCGCAGCCGAGGGTCGTGGTCACGCCTTCGGCGCGCTCGTGGACCACGGCAGGGGCAGGATTGGTGGTGAGGATGAGCGTGTCTCCCGCCACTACCTTGATCTTCTGTTCCTGGTGCGCGATACCGCTCACGGTGGTGACCTCACCTTCGTGCAGCAGCAGCGTGGACGCGGCGATGAAGGCACTCTTCTTTCCATGCGCAATAGCCAGCCCATCGGAGCGAATGTGCTCCACGCGGTAGGAGCGGTGCTTGCCGCGATTGTCTTCGAGCGTAATGGTGGAGCCGACGGCGAGTCCCTTGAGCCAGGCGGGGTCGACTTGCAGTGGTGCACCCTCTCGGCCGGGTGTTGTGGGAAGCTCAGGTTGGGGTGTATCGCGTGCGTAGAGGTACAACTTGGCGGGTTCGACGGTCTTTCCGGCTGCATCGCGCGTCACGCGGGCACGGATGACGGCGGGGCCTGGCTCGATATCGCCGGTACGCACCTTGGGACCGGCGAGATCCATGGAGACCAGAATGTCGTGGCCTACCGCATCAGCTGCGGCGTGGACGTTGTCGATCATCTTGGCCCAGGCTTCTTCACCGTCGTGGGCACAGTTGATGCGCGCAAGATCCATTCCGGCCTCAGCAAACTTGAGGACAAGGTCCGGATCATCCGCTGCCTCCGAGGGAAGCGTCACCATGATGCGCGCGTGAGTGTTCTCCTGTGTGGGGCCAAGGAGCTCCGTTGCGTGGTCGTCGAGGATGTCGTCTGCCTTCGCGAAGGCTTCACTGATGGGTTCGAGCGGATACGTAGGACTATCGCCGTTGAAGACGTCGAGTACGTTGTGCGCGGCCTGGAGACGCGCGATGACGTCGGGCTCTGCCGTGGACAGGCGTGTTGCGCCCAGGGATGAAAGGCCAGCTTGGAGATGTGCGACATCGTGGTTGCGCAACTGCGCATAGCGCAACAGGTTCTTTGCTCCTGCTTGGTGGGTGGGGTGCACCTTGGCGATGTCGTCTGCGTATTCCTCCACGGTCTCTTCGAGGGAATCCATGAGGTGAGCGAGGTAGGGACGCAGCTGGGAACGGAGTTCGGACATCGAGTCACTCATGGACAAGCACCACTTTCATTGACGACACAGGACAAAAGAAACCACAACCATCTATTGTGCCTGGAATGGTGCGAGTGCGCAGTGCACGTCGAGGTGGGGCTAGACAGCGCCCTCAAAGCCCAGCTGGCGCCACGCCTCGAAGACGGCGGTCGAGGCGGCGTTCGATAGGTTCATCGAGCGACGCGCGGGCATCATCGGAATGCGGACCTGTTCGGTGATGCGCGGGTGCTCGAGATGTTCCTTGGGCAGGCCGGTGGGCTCGGTGCCAAAGAGGAGCACGTCGCCGTCGCGGTACTCGACATCGGTGAACCACGTGGTGGTGTGCGTGGTAAAGGCAAAGACGCGCGCGCCGGGGAGGGCATCCATGCAGGACTGGAAGTCCTTGTGGATCTGCAGATCTGCCAGGTCGTGGTAGTCGAGGCCAGCGCGTTTTAAGTGCTTGTCATCGAAGTTGAAGCCCAGCGGCTCAATGAGGTGGAGCGTGGCACCGGTGACGGCGGCGGTGCGAATGGCATTGCCCGTATTAGTAGGAATGACGGGGTTATCAAAGACGATGTGCAGCTGGCTCATAGTGCTCAGTCTAGGATGGTGGGCATGAGCGCTACCAAACTAGACGGCACCCTGTACCGCGACGAGATTTTTGCAGACCTGGCCACTCGCGTGGCGAAGCTCAAGGAGCAGGGGGTGACCCCGGGCCTGGCGACGGTCCTCGTGGGCGACAACCCGGGCTCGCATTCCTACGTGAAGATGAAGCACCGTGACTGCGAGCAGCTGGGCATCAACTCTATCCGCAAGGATCTGCCGGAGGAAACCACACAGGAAGAACTCGAAGCTGTCATCGACGAGCTCAACGCGGATCCGAACTGCACGGGCTACATCGTGCAGCTGCCGTTGCCCAAGCACCTTGACGAAAACAAAATCCTCGAGCGCATCGATCCGGCCAAGGATGCCGATGGTCTCCACCCGGTGAACCTGGGCAAGCTGGTTCTCAATGAGCCGGCCCCGCTGCCGTGCACCCCGAACGGCTGCATCCACCTGCTGCGCCGCTACGGCGTGGAGCTTGATGGCGCCAAAGTCGTCGTCATCGGCCGTGGCGTCACGGTCGGCCGCCCGATCGGCCTCATGCTCACCCGCCGCAGTGAGAATTCCACCGTCACGCTGTGCCACACCGGCACGAAGGACCTTGCCGCGGAGACCCGCGAGGCGGACGTCATCATCGCTGCCGCCGGCAAGGCACACATGCTCACCGCGGACATGGTCAAGGAAGGCGCGGCCGTGCTCGACGTCGGAGTCTCCCGCGTCGACGGCAAGCTCGCTGGTGACGTGGCCGAGGACGTCTGGGAGAAGGCCGGTTTCGTCTCCCCGAACCCGGGGGGCGTGGGCCCGCTCACGCGCGCGTTCCTCGTCTACAACATCGTCGAGCGTGCCGAGCAGCTTGCTGCCCAAGCCTAAGAGCGTGCACGGCATGGAGCCACAGCGCGACCAGCACGACCCGCGCCGCTCGGTTGCTCGTTCTGCGTCTGCGCAGACGACTCCGGAGGGGCTGTCCCTGGCTAATCCGCACGACATCGGTCTCAAGGCCTCGCGGCTGCCGAACAGCGTGCAATGGGTGATGATTGGGATCTTCGTCGTGTTGGTGGCGGCATCGGCAGGCTTTGCTGCGTTTGAACACTGGCGGCGTGCGTCCTTTGCGCTGGGTACTGGGCTGCTGTGGCTCACCGTCGTGCGCCTGACCTGCGACTCGGAGCGCGTGGGAATTCTCGCGGTGCGTTCGCGCCGCTTTGACGCCGTCTTTACCGCAGTTTTGGGCGCGGCGATGCTTTTCCTGTCGACGTCGGTGGACGCGCTGGGGAGCTAGTCGTGCTGGGAACGCGCCGTGGTGGCTATCGATAGCAAGTGGGGCCAGATTCAGCCTCAGGTGCGCGAGACGCTCGCGCGTTTCGGCGTGAAGTTCCAGGATCGCGGCAGCGCACGCCGCAGGAAGTGTGAGTGCGGCGTCGGCGATTAGATGTAGTATTCGTCGCCGACGTAGGCCGGGCCGAAGTTCAGACCATCCGGCGCGGAGAGCGTGAGGAAGTTGCGCAGGATGCGGTCCATCTGGCGTGACTCGGTGAGGAAGGCGTCGTGACCGACGGGGGAGACGACCTTCGCCATGGCGAGGAGATTGCCGAGGTTGCGGGAGAGGTGCTCCTGCTGGTGGTAGGGGTACAGAATATCTGTGTCCACGCCGACGACCATCGTGGGGACTTCGCTTTGGGCGAGCGCTTTGATCAGTCCGCCGCGGCCGCGGCCGATGTCGTGGCGGTTGAGGGATTCCGTGAGCGCAACGTAGCTGCCGGCATCGAAGCGATCGATGAGACGAGCGGCCTGGTAGTCCAAGTAGGAGTTCACGGCGAAGCGTTGGTCGTCGCTGCGGTAGGGGCCCAGAGGATTTTCGCCGCGCTGGGGCTGGGCGCCGAAACGCTCGTCGATTTCCTGCTCACCGCGATAGGTCAGGTGCGCGATCCGGCGGGCGGCGGCGAGGCCGTCGCCGGGGACTTTGCCGGTGGAGTAGTAATCGCCGCCGGCCCAATCCGGGTCGCGCACGATGGCGGAAATCTGTGCGGTTTGAATGCCGATCTGCCAGCCGGAGGCACGCGCGGACACGGCGATGACGCAGGCGGCGTCCATCTTTTCGGGATAGAGCAGCGTCCACTCCAGCGTGCGGGCGCCGCCCATGGAGCCGCCGATGACGGCGTGGACGCGGTGAATGCCGAGCGCGTCGAGGAATTGCTTTTCCGCCTGGACTTGATCGCGAATGGAGACTGCCGGGAAGCGTGAGCCCCAGGCGCCGCCGTCTGGGTGTTCGCTGGCGGGGCCGGTAGAGCCCTTGCAGCCGCCGATGACGTTGGTGCATACAACGCACCAGCGCGTGGTGTCGAGCGCCTTGCCAGGTCCAATGAGATCGCCCCACCAGTCCGCCGCGTCGGAGTCGCCAGTGAGCGCGTGCTCGACGAGGAGGACGTTATTGGCGCCATCAGGGTCGCCGGCGAAAGCACCCCAGTGCTGATAGGCAATGGTCGCCGCAGGGATTTCGGCGCCCGCCTCAGTCCGCAGGGTTCCGATATCGGTGAAGGCGAGCTCGCCTTCGAGCGCGAACTTGGGGTACGACATCTAGCGGCGATCCTTTCTGCGGTGGGGCGAATCGATTTCATGGCGAAACCCGGAACGAGTGTCCGGGTGTCTGGTTCAGAGTGTAGATGAACCGCTTGGTCTGTTTTGGTATTAGATTCATGTGCGGTAGCAGCGGCGTGCTGTCGCAACGGAGCGGCGAACGTTGGCGATAACTGGAGCGGATGCTTTTCCTCCCCGGTACTGTCATCACTCTCGTGCCCGCAGGAACGTGCACGCAGGAAGTAGGACGCTTGTGTGAGCGAGAAGGAGTCCTTGCCACGCAATTACTTGCGATTGCAATTGTTGCGTATGCAAGTATACGGTGAGGGTGTGTTCGAAACATATCTGTACCGCCTGGCGCACCATGAGGCGTGGTTGTGGAACCACGTGGATGAGGTGCTGCGTTCAGGCCCTGTGCGCTTGGGAAGCTATATGACGCTGGGGCTTCTTATCGAAGGGGAATGGTCCGTTACCGAGGTGGCGCGGCGCATGGCGACGAGTGTGAGCTCCATGAGCCGGCTGACCGAGAAGCTTGTCGCCGCTGGGCTGGTGGAGCGCCGCGTGGCCGAAAATAACCGGCGCGAACATCGGCTTCGGATCACGGATGCCGGGCGTGAAATCTATGCGCAGGCGCATGCCCTTGTGGAAGCACGGCTCGCGCAGTTGTTAGCTGGGACGACGGTAGACATGGCGGAGCTTTCCAGTGCCCTCGCGCAGGTCCAACATGATGTCGAAGCAGCCGCCCAGTGACCGGATGCGCGTACCCTCGAACGCACACGTTCGTGTTCCCGCTGCGCCAGCGCCCGCTGGTCCCTCATTACACCTGCACTCAAGAAAGGCACCTTCTCCCATGATTGAATGGCGCTCAGTGACCAAAAGGTATGCAGGGGCAGCGTCCGTGGCGGTGGATAATTTCAGCTATACCGTCGCAACCGGAAGTTTCACGGTGCTGTTGGGGTCTTCGGGCTCCGGAAAGTCGACGCTGCTGTCCATGATCAATCGCATGGTCGAGCCAACGCAGGGCACGGTGCTCATCGACGGCGTCGATGTGGCAGGGGAGAACCCCGTGGCGTTGCGACGCCGTATCGGGACGGTGCTGCAAAACGGCGGACTTTTCCCGCACCGGCGCGTCATCGATAATGTCGCGACGGCGGCGCGGCTCAATGGTGCGTCGAAGGCGCAGGCGCGGGCCGCAGCCGCGGAGAAGATGGAACTCGTAGGGCTCGATGCAAGCCTTGCTCAGCGCTATCCAGCGCAGCTGTCCGGTGGTCAAGCACAGCGCGTCGGCGTGGCCCGTGCGCTCTCCGGTGGCGCGGATATTTTGCTCATGGATGAGCCCTTCGGCGCCGTCGACCCCATTCAGCGGCGCGCGCTGCAACACGAGATTGTGGACCTGCACGACCGGCTGGGCACGACAATTGTCTTCGTCACCCACGACGTGGACGAGGCCTTGCTGCTTGCCGATGACATCATCGTTCTCGAGGAGCACGCGCGCATCGCACAGGCCGGCAGCCCGGCGGAGCTTCTCGAGCGTCCCGCGAACGATTTCGTTCGGGACTTCCTCGGTAAGCACCGCGGGCTGCGTCTCGAGGGCGGCCGCGTCGTGGACGCGGATGGGCGTGTGCTGGGAGTTATGGAATAATGCTGTCCACCCTCGCTCCTCATTTGTCTGAGCAGCTTGCCGCGCACTTGAGCTACACGCTGGCTGCGGTGGTGCTCAGCATCGTCGTAGCCCTGCCGCTGGGCTACCTTGGCGCCCGTGCCAAACTGGGCGGCCCGGCTTTGCTCATCCTCGTTGGGCTGCTCTACGCCATCCCGTCGTTGCCGATGTTTATCGTCGTCCCTGCGGTGTTTGGCACAGGCCTGCGCAGCGCGGCGACGATGATCATCGTGCTGAGTATCTACGGCGTCGCCGTGCTCACACGTTTTGCTGCAGACGGCTTTACCAGCGTTGATCCGCTCGTGCGCCGCAGCGCGCGTACCCAAGGAATGACCGCATGGCAGAGCTTTTGGTGCGTGGAACTTCCGCTCGCCATTCCCGTCATTGTCGCGGGCGTGCGTGTCATGGTGGTGAGCACCGTGGGGCTGGTGACTATCGGCACCCTCGTGGGCATCCAGAACCTGGGCATGCTCTTCACGGATGGCTTCCAGCGCGGCATCGCGGCGGAGATCGGACTCGGCATCGCGCTGAGCGTGGCCTTGGCCCTCGTGCTTGATGCGGTAGTGGTGGGCATCGGCAAGCTAGCAACTCCGTGGAGGCGCGCATGAGTCTCTTCGCTGACACCATGGAGTGGTTTTCCTCCGGCGCGCCGATTGCACGGCGGCTCCTTGAGCACCTGGGGCTGAGCACACTGGTCTTGCTCATTGCGGCTATCATCGCCGTGCCCATAGGCCTGTGGGTCGGACACGCGCGCCGTGGCGAGGCCGCCGTTGCCGCCGTGGGAAACCTGGGCCGTTCATTGCCCACGCTGGGCCTTGTCACCCTCCTGGGCTTGGGCCTGGGCATTGGACTGAAGGCGCCGGTGGTCGCGCTGGTCATTGTGGCTATACCGCCGCTGCTTGCTGGCAGCTACTCGGCGATCTCTTCTGTCGATCCCCTCGTGGTCCGCTCTGCGTATTCGCAAGGCATGACCACGCGGCAGGTGCTGAGTCTGGTTGAGATTCCTCTCGGCTGGCCCGTTTTCTTTGGCGCGCTGCGCACCGCCGTCATCCAGGTCGTGGCGACAGCAACGCTCGCGGCCTACGTTGCGGACGTGGGCCTTGGCCGCTTTATCCTCCATGGGCTGAAAGCCAGCGATTATGGGGAGATGATTGGCGGTTCGCTCGTGGTCATCGCGCTAGCGCTCATCCTCGAAGTATTTTTTGAAATCTCTGCAGTTTTTACAGGAAGAAAGAAATAATGAAGAAATCGCTTATCGCTTTGCTTACCGCCTCTGCGGTCACGCTCGCGGGCTGCGGCAGCTCGGAGAACCTGGAAGGTTCCGGCGACTCTGACGCCATCGTGGTCGGCTCGCAGGATTACTACTCCAACGAGATCGTCGCCGCGGCCTACGCACAGGCGCTCGAGGATGCTGGCTACACGGTCGACCGCCAGTTCCGTATTGGCCAGCGCGAGGTCTACATGTCCGAGGTCGAGTCCGGCAACGTCGACGTCTTCCCCGAGTACACCGGCCCGCTGCTCCAGTACTGGGTCAAGGACGCCCCGCAGCGCTCCAGCGAGGATGTCTACGCCGCGCTTTCCGATGCCGCCCCTGAGGGCCTGAAGATTCTCGACCAGGCCGGCGCCACGGACCAGGACGCTTACGCCGTGACGAAGGAGTTCGCGGAGAAGTACAACCTCACCACCGGCGAGGATCTCAAGAACGTCACCGAGCCGCTCACCCTCGGCGCGAACTCTGAAGCGGAGAACCGCCCGAATGGGCCGAAGGGCCTGAAGAAAGCGTACGACGTCGACGCGGGCTTTACCCCGATTGAAGACAGCGGCGGACCGCTGACGGTCAAGGCGCTCAAGGATGGCCAGATTAATATTGCGATCGTCTACACCGCAGATCCTTCGATCGAGGCCAACGGACTGAAGGTAGTGGAAGACAACAAGGAGCTCTTCCTGGCCTCGCACCTTGTACCGGTGGCGAATAAGGATCTGGACGAGGGCGCCCAGGACGTCATCAACAAGGTGAGCGATGCGCTCACCATGGGCGCGTTGCTCGAGATGAATGCGCGCAGTGTCAATGACCACGTCCCCGCCGAGACTATCGCGAAGGAGTGGGTCGAGACTCTCGATCTGTAAGCAACCATTTCGCAGAAATCCCGCCGCTCGCGTTTCCCAGGACGCGAGGGCGGGATTTTTTGTGGCACGCGCGGCCTCCAGGAGGAGTGGCCGCGGAAGAAAGCGGGGCCAGCATGAGCCGGTCGATGCTAGCGTTTGCCGACCGTTGGCCGGTGAGGGGCGGTTAGGCGATGGCCGCGAAGCCCAACTCGAGGTCGGCGAGGATGTCCTTGATGTCCTCGATGCCGACGGACAGGCGAATGGTGGCCTGGTTGATGCCGGCGACGCGCAGGCCCTCTGCGTCCGACTGGGAGTGTGTGGTGGTGGCCGGGTGGACGACAAGCGAGTGGGTGTCGCCGATGTTGGCCAGGTCAGAGTGCAGCTTCAGGGCGTCGATGAAAGCCCATGCGACCTCCTTGGCGTCGCGCTCGCCCGGGTCGATGTCGAAGGAAAGGACGGAGCCGGTGTAGGCGGCACCGATCTTTTCCTTGACCGCCTTGTACGGGGAGTCCGCGAGGCCCGCGTAGTTGACCTTGGCGACCTTGTCGTGGCCAGCGAGGTACTCGGCGACGGCCTGAGCGTTCTCGTTGTGCTTGCGCACGCGCAGGGAGAGGGTCTCCAGGCCGGTGAGGGTGAGCCAGGCGTTGAATGGGGAGGCGGCCGCGCCGGTGTCGCGTAGCAGACCCGCACGAGCCTTGAGGGCGAAGGCCGGGGCGCCGAGCTCGGCGTACTTGAGGCCGTGGTAAGCCTCATCCGGTTCCACGAAGTAGGGGAAGACCGGCTTGCCGTCGCGCTCGACGGTCCAGTCGAACTTACCGCCGTCGACGAGGATGCCTCCCACGGCGGAACCGGAGCCGGAGTAGAACTTCGTGGTGGAGGCGACGACGACGTCGGCGCCGAGCTCCAGCGGGCGAACGAGCGCCGCGGTGGCGATCGTGTTGTCGACGATGAGCGGAACCTGGTGCTTGTGAGCGACCTCGGCGACGGCCGGAATATCGAGGACGTCAGCGATGGGGTTGCCGAAGGTCTCACCGTAGAAAGCCTTGGTATTCGGCTGGACGGCCTTCTCCCACTCGGCCGGGTCATCCGGGTTCTCGAGGAGGGTGACGTCGATGCCTAGGCGCTTCAAGGTGACGGCGAACAGGGTGGTGGTGCCACCGTAGAGGCGCGCGGAGGAGACGATGTGGTCGCCGGCGGAAGCGACGTTGAGGATGGCGGCGGTCTCAGCGGCCTGGCCGGACGCGAAAGCCACGGCGGCGACGCCGCCTTCCAGGGCTGCGATGCGGCGCTCGAGGGCGTCCACCGTCGGGTTGGTCAGGCGGGTGTAAATCGGGCCTGCATCCGAGAGGCTAAAGCGAGCGGCAGCGTGCTCGGCGCTGTCGAAGACGTAGGATGTCGTCTGGTAAATCGGAATATTGCGCGAGTTCGTCGAGCCATCCAGATCCTGCCCTACGTGGAGGGCACGGGTTTCGATGGACCAGTCGGCGAAGTTGGTGTTGTCATATTTCGTAGTCATGCCAGAAACACTAGACCAAGCTGTCCAAACTTGGCCAAGGATTTCAGGAGAACCGCGCATTTCACCCGGTGGAGGTGTGAATAAAATTAGACCGAGCGGTAAATAGATGCGTTCGATCTAGGGCTTCGCAGGGGGCGGGGTGAAGGTATGTTGACAGGGTGGAGCCGCATGGAGGTGCGGCCGGCGTGGGCCGTGGTCTAGCGACCTGAGTGGCCTAAGTGGCCTTACTTAGCGGTGGAGTTTTTCTTACGGTTCTGGATGAGGTACCAGACGCCCAGGATGGCACCGAAGAGGATGAGCGCCGAGGCGACGAAGACGACGGCGACGAGCATGGTCTCGTGCGGGTCGTTGAGGAAGATCATGGACACGATGGCTGCGAAGAAAATGGCGGCAAAGAGGGTGATAACCCAGTTGCGCTTGGTGTGCTCTGCGAAGTTCATGTTCTAAATAATACGGGTTTTTCGGTTTAATTCAATATTGCGGTAGTACGGTATGAAAAGTTCCCCACACGGCCAAGAGTGCTTAAAATCACGTAATGAAGTCTATTGCTTCAATAGTGAAGTCAAATGATCCGGGAATTGTCGTAAAAATTGCAGCGAGTGAGAGTGGTACGACTGCGCCTTTCGTGGATTTAATGGTCAATCCGGCCGTACGGTAAGGTGCGGTCTACTCATTTCGGTTGACTTCATTTGTGGCGCACGGGGGTCCGCCCTCTATTTAAAACTGGTTTTCCCGTTCATAATCAATCGTGGTGGACCTCGTCCTTGGGGCCCATGAATATCTCTCATGCACCGCACTCTCGCTTGTTTCGTGTACATCCGTTTGAGTACGACACTTTGAGCACAACGCTCTGAGTACAACGCTCTGAGTACACCTCTGTATCTCAACTGTGTGCACGGCGGCGTGATAGCGGTGTTCACTATCTGAATCGACAGGAAGATACATGTCAATCACCACTAGCAGCGAAGACCGGTCTAAGCCGGTACTGAAGCTGAGTAGCGTGTGGGTGCAGGGTGTCGCTCTCGTCATGATCTTTGGCTTCTTGGTCATGGGTTTCTTGGCGTATCGCACCTACAACGCCTCAATGCCCCTGCCCGACAAAATCGTGTCGCAGTCGACCGGCGAGACCATCCTGACTAAGGAAGAGATCCTCAACGGCCAGGCTCTGTACCAGGCTCGTGGTCTGCAGCAGTATGGCTCTGTCATGGGCCACGGCGCGTACCTCGGCCCCGACTACACTGCAGAGTACCTGCGCATGGCGGCCGACAAGGCACGCGAACTCAATGATCAGAACGGCTACCCGGACTTCATTGATGAGAATGCAACGCCGGAACAGGCCGTCATCGACGAGTTCCGTACCAACCGTTACAACGAGGACACCAAGGTTCTCGAGTGGACGGACAACCAGATTGCTGCCTTTGAGTCCAACAAGGCCTATTACGCCAAGTACTTCGGCGAGGATTCCCATGAAAAGGGCCTTCCTTCCGAGTTCATCACCGATGACAAGCAGATCAACAACCTGGTCGGTTTCTTTGGCTGGACCGCGTGGGCCTCGGCCGCTGAGCGTCCGGGCCACGATTACTCCTACACCAACAACTGGCCTGCTGAGCCGCGTGTGGATAACGGCCCGACCGCTGACCTCGTCGTGTGGTCTGTGCTCTCGCTCATCGCGCTCATCGGCGGCACCGGCCTCATCTTCGCCATCTACGGCCGCTGGTCCAAGTCCATCGGCTGGCACGCAGAAGAGGCTCCGAACCTTGACTTCACTCAGCCGAGCGAGGTGGGTCTGACCAAGTCCCAGAAGGTTGTCGCCTGGTTCGTCCTCGTCATCGTCTTACTCTTCCTCATCCAAGCCCTCCTAGGCGCGGCCTCGCAGCATTACCGAACCGAGCTCACTGGCTTCTTCGGCATCCCGTTGCAGGAGATCCTCCCGTACAACGTGTCGCGTACCTGGCACCTGCAGCTGTCCCTGCTGTGGACCGCAGGTGGTTTGCTTGCCGCCGGTATCTTCATTGCATCCTTCGTGGGCAAGAAGGAACCGAAGGGCCAGCACTGGCTCGTGTGGTTCCTGCTCGGCGCGATCGCCTTTGTTGTCTTCGGCTCGATGGCCTTCGAGTGGCTGTCCACCATGGGCTACATCAAGGAAGGCACGCTGTTTTCTCAGCAGTGGGAGTTCCTTGACCTGCCTCGCTTCTTCCAGGTGCTCCTCACCGTGGGCATGTTCGTGTGGATCTTCATCCTCTTCCGCCAGCTGCGTGGCCGTTTGAAGACTGAGAACAAATCCAACATGCCGTGGATGTTCTTCTACGCCGGCATTGCCATCCCGGCGTTCTACGCCGTGGGTAACTTGGCTGGCTCGGAGACGCACATCTCCGTCGCCGAGTTCTGGCGCTTCTGGGTCGTCCACCTCTGGGTGGAGGACTTCCTTGAGCTGTTCACCACCGTGATGGTGGCCTACGTCTTCGTCCTCCTGGGCGTCATTCGCGAAAAGATCGCCCTGGGCATTATCTTCCTCGACATCATCCTGTACTCCACGGGTGGCGTCCTGGGTACCATGCACCACCTGTACTTCTCCGGTACGCCGGTCGAACACATGGCTCTCGGTGCCTTCTTCTCCGCAGCCGAGGTCGTCCCGCTGACCTTGCTTACCGTAGAGGCCTGGACCTTCATGCAGCTCGGTTCCCGTCAGCGTGCCTCAGGCGAGCGTCCGTTCCCGCACCGCTGGGCCGTCATGTTCCTGGTTGCCGTGGGCTTCTGGAACTTCCTGGGCGCCGGTATCTTCGGCTTCCTGGTCAACCTGCCTATCGTCTCCTACTACGAAATCGGTACGGCGCTTACCGCCAACCACGCGCACGGCGCCATGATGGGTGTCTATGGCTTCCTGGCCCTCGGCCTGTCTGCCTTCGCCCTGCGCTACCTCATCCCCAAGGACAAGTGGTCAGATAAGGCCATGGCATGGTCCTTCTGGCTCACCAACCTGGGTCTGCTGTGGATGGTTGTCATTTCCCTTCTGCCGCTCGGCATCATGCAGCTCTACGAGTCTGTTGCTTCCGGGTATGTCGAGGCACGCTCCCTGGGCTACATCACGGAGCCGGGCAACTTCATCATGGAGTGGCTGCGTATGCCGGGTGACGTCATGTTCCTTGCCGGTATCTTCCCGTTCCTGTGGATGGCGCTCAAGGGCGTGCTCTACAACAAGGAGATCCCCACCATCGAGGAGCACCCGACCGATCCGCTCTTTAGCATCATCGCTCCGGATGACGATGACCACGCCGGTGAGATTCCGGTCGGCTCCTCCGTGGGCCTGGTCTCTGGTGGCAAGGGCCGTGTCGACGATCGTCGCCGCGTGGCTGGCCGGAAGTACGGCTACATCGACGAGCGCGGTGCGTTCGTTGAGGAAGTCGATCCGGATTCCGGTCGCGGCGACTCGGCGGCCTCCGGTCCGCAGGATCCGAAGTTCGATTCCCGCACGAAGTGGGGCGGCACCTACGGGTCCGACAAGCGTAACGGTGCTGACGGCACCGACGCTGATAAGAAGTAAAAGAAAGGCAAGCGAACATTCGTTATGGACGCACCTGGAATCTTTACCGTCCTCGCGGCGGCCTATGGTCTCTTTCTCGTCGCGGTGGCGTGGGGCTTCGACCTTATGGCGAAGCAGACCGCGAACCGCACGATGAGTAATCAGGCGGGCACGTTCCGTTATCTCGAGGAACACGATGCCTGGCAGTGCCCCGAGGATCAGTGGCTGTGGCCATCGAGCTTCGATCCGGAAAACCGCGTCATGCGCTACCGCGCAAACCCGACGGTGTGTAATACCTGCCCCGTCAAGGACGCCTGCACGGTCTCGCACCATGGCCGCGAGGTCACCCGTCAGCTCGATCCGTGGCCGCACTCGGATTCCGGGCGTTTCCATCGCGGTATCGCTCTGGGAGTCGCTGCGATGGCATACCTGTTGCCGCTGTGCTCGATGATCACCAACCACTCGCTCTCGGAGATTCTCATCTCCGTCGGCACCCTCATCGTCATCACGGGCCTCGGCGTGTACCCGTTGGCTCGCCATCTGTGGAATACGCCGTCGAACGCACCGAAGATTGTGGTGCCGGAGATGAGTAACCGCGAAGCCGAGCTGTCTGCGCAGATTGACCGCTTCAGCTCGAAGTACGGAAATAGTACGCGGACGCGTTATGGCTCGGATCGCCGCAAGGAAAAGGAAGCAAGTTAAATGTCAGCATTCGTCTTTTGGCCGATCGTGATCGGCATTATTATCGCGCTCATTATCGTGTTCTTGATGTATTCCCTGAAGGTCATCAAGCAATACGAGCGCGGTGTGGCGTTCCGCTTTGGCCATTTGCGTCCGCTCCTGCAGCCGGGCTTGCACTTCATGTGGCCGGGAATCGACAAGCTTGAGCGCGTTGATCAGCGTGTGGTGACGCTGACCATCCCGCCGCAGGAAATCATCACCAAGGACAACGTCTCCGTGCGCGTCAACGCCGTGGTCATGTTCGAGGTGACGGACGCTGAAAAGGCCGTCCTGCAGGTCGAAAACTACGCCGTCGCGACCTCCCAGATCGCCCAAACCACCCTGCGTACCCTGCTGGGTCGTGCGGACCTCGATGATCTCCTTGCTCACCGCGAGGAACTCAATGAGGACCTGGCCACTATCATTAACGGCCAGACCGAACGTTGGGGCGTTATCACCCGCATCGTGGAGATCAAGGACGTGGAAATTCCTGAGATGATGCAGCGCGCCCTGGCCCGCGAGGCGGAGGCCGAGCGTGAGCGTCGCGCAAAGGTCATTTCCGCGCACGGCGAACTTCAGTCCTCGCGTGAGCTGCGTGAGGCCGCTGAGGAGCTGGGCAAGGCTCCGGCCGCGCTGCAGCTGCGCTACCTCCAGACCGTCCTCGACCTGGGCGCAGACCAGAACTCGACCATCGTGTTCCCGCTGCCCATCGACATCATGGGCGGCTTCATGGAAAACCTGGGCACCTTCTCCAAGGGCTTCCAGGACTTCAACAAGAACATGTCGCAGCTCTCCGGCAAGACCGAGACTGCACAGTCTGAGAAAGAGTCTTAGAACGCACCTGAGAAGGAGCTACGCGGTGTAACTCCGCAGACACCAACGCCGGCCCGTCCCATCACATGATGGGGCGGGCCGGCGTCGTGTATGAGTGCCTAGAACTCGACGGTCTCACCGGTCTCGACACGCTGGTATCCGGGCACGCCCACCTTGCCCAGCATGCCGTCAGTAATCGCCTTGCCGCCGGGGGAGAGCACCGCGTCGTGGATGGGGATGGTCACGCGTGCGCCAACCTTGACTGCGTAGTCTGCGGCCTCGGACCCCTTGACCCACGGCGCCGCAATCGGCAGGAGGAGTACCTCAACGGGCAAAGGACACTCGACGTATTCGTCGCCCGGATGGAGCAAGCCATCCATGTAATATCCCAGGTTCTCTGGCCGTGGCAGTGACGGGTGGATCTCTGCGTGCTGGCCACCAAAGACGCGAATGTGCTGGCCCAAAATGTCGAACTCCGAGTCACGCTGCACCACCGTGTCTTCCGCGCGGTCACCCAAAGCCGCGATAGCTTCGGCCGTGCCCCACACCGGCAGGCCGGAGTCGCGCACCGCGTCGACGTTGAGGTGGTCCGGGTGCGCGTGCGTGAGTAGCACCGCGTCCGCGGACTTCAGGCACGCCGGGTCGGTGAGTGAACCCGGGTCGATAACGATGGTGCCCTCAGGCGCGTCGATGGCGATGGCGGAGTGGCCGAGCATGGTGAGCTTCATGCGTCCCAGCCTAGCTGCGCCACACGACGCGCCGTTGAGGTTTATCCGAACGTGAACGAAAACAGCTCCACGCCCGGGGTCACCGCCAGATGGAGCGTGCCCTCTCGGGCCGCGTCCCCGCGCAGGAGGTCAATCGTCCCGTCCTCGGTAACCGGAATCTCCTGAGTCGTGTCGCCATCGGACACTGTGATGGTCCCGCGCCCTGCAACGACCACCTGGACCCACGCCGCGTGGTAGGCCAGATCCACCGTCGCGTCGCGGCCCGCGGTAATCGGCTGACCCGCCAGCGTCCACTCGCCACCCAGCGCGTAGCTCCCCTGCCGCGGCGTCACCGCCGTGAAGGAATGCGTGCCATCGACATACTCGGCCGCCGGGTTGTCGAAATACCGCGCGCGGTCGGTGCCCAGGTACGTTTCCGGATTGCGGTCGGCTGCACCCACGGCGGCCTCAGTGCTCTCGACCGGCGTGGGTAGGCGTACCTGCGGGTCGCGTTCCTGCAATAAAGAACGAATCTGGTGCTCTGTCTCCGCGTAGTCGCCCTCGCCCGCGTGGCTGCCGCGCAGTTGCCCTTGCGCGTCGACGAGGTAATGCGCCGGCCAGTATTGGTTGCCGAAGGCACGCCACGTCGCGAAGTCATTGTCCTGCGCGACGGGGTAGGCAATGTTTTGCTCCGCGGCCGCGCGGCGCACGTTGGCGGCCTCGCGCTCAAACGGGTATTCCGGCGCGTGGATGCCCACGACCTCAAAGCCGTAGTCCTTGTACGTGTCGTAGAGCTTCGCGATATGGACGTTGTTGCGCTGGCAATTGATGCAGGCATACGCCCAAAAATCGATGAGCGTCACCTTGCCATTCGTGCGCGGGTCCACGGGTGTATCCGTGTTGAACCAGCCGGTGAGCCCGACAAATTCCGGGACCGGACCTGAGCTTGCCGATGCCGCCTGTACCCCGGGTTGGCTGAGACTTGGCAGCGTGTGCTGGAGCCAGGCCGGCGCGCCCGTGGCGATCGCACCCGCCATGGCGATGACGAGGAAGCCCGAGGTGAGGCGCACGCCGCGCTGATGTGACTGGAAGAAGCTCACGCGCCGGCCGATCTGCTCACCGCCGAGTGCAAAGACGAGCAGCGGCACGGCCACACCTACGGCAAAGGACAAACACAGCACGAGGATATGGGCGTCGACGTGGCCCGTGGCGCCCGCCACGCTGATGGCGGCGAGGACCGGCCCGGCGCAAGGAACAAAGACGACGCCGAGCGCGAGCCCCACGAGGAACCCGCCCTTGTCGCGAACCTTGGCCTGCAACCCGCCGGCCTTCGGCAGCTTGAGAAACGGCCACTCGAGGAGTTCCTGGACCTTGGGGAAGATCATGCCCAGTCCCACGAGTACGAGGAGCCCCAGGCCCACCTTCCATACGAGGTCACCGGGCAGATGCAGGGCGTTGAGCGCCGTCGTGGCAAAGAGCGTGACGGCGGTAAAGCTCGTGACGAGGCCTGCGATGATGAGCCACGGCCGCGCTCGTGAGCGCTCCTCGCCAGGCGCGCCGCTCACGGCCAGCACGAGCGGGAGAATAGGCAGGATACAGGGGGAGATGCCGGTGATGAGCCCTCCGGCAAGCCCCACTGCAAGGGTGGTGAGCGTAGTCGAGACCATGATGGTTCCCTTCTCTCAGACGGTTCTTTCGTGCGGTCTGCCCTTTATTCGGCGCCGACCCCCATTGCGGATGGCACGAAAAAAGCTTTCGTCAATTCCAATCCGCCCCAGCCGCGTGCTCCGAATGAGTTCACGTAAGGCCGCGCACCCCGCACGGCAGAACCCGTTACCTCTAAAGGAGAACACTCATGAAGATCAAACTCGTCGCCGCCGCTGCCACGCTCGCGCTCACTGCCACTGGCTTGGCTGCCTGCAATGACACGAAGAACGCTCCGGCGACGGAGACTCCCTCGATGGTTCCGTCCGATGCCATGATGTCGGACTCCATGCAGCCGTCGGATTCGATGATGTCTGATGAGATGAAGCCGTCAGACGCTATGATGACCGACGAGATGATGACCGAAGCGCCTATGTCCGGCTCGATGTCACACTAAAATGTCCGCTCCCGTCCTCGAGGGGAAGGTAAGATCAACGTCCGTGTCGATAATGTCTCCCGATAAGCTAGCTCGGCTCAACGGCTTGCTCGTTGCGTCTGCGTCGGGGGATACGCATGCCTTTTCCGAGTTCTACGACGCACTGGCACCGCTCGTCTATGGCGTGACGCTCCACGTTCTGCGCAATCCGGCTCTTGCTGAGGAAGTCGCCCAAGACGTCTTCGTCGAGGTGTGGTCTCAGGCCGCACACTTCGATCCGGCGCGGGGTTCGGCACGCACCTGGGTGGGGCGCATCGCCCATGGCCGCGCGGTGGATCGGCTGCGCTCGCATATCGCGAGCGTCGAACGGGATGACCGCGAGGCCACGCTCCGCGCGGCGCTGCGGGGTGATGACGTGGAAACAGACGCGCTTGACCGGGTGGAGTCGCAGCGTCTGCGCGCCGCCGTCGCCGCTATTGGTGAACCCCACAGCACGGCGGTGGAGCTGGCCTTCTTCGGTGGCCTCACCCACGCCGAGCTGGCAGAATCAACGGGAGTACCGCTGGGCACCGCAAAGACGCGCGTGCGCGATGGCGTCCGCAAGCTTAAGGCACTGATGGCGAGGGAGGAACGATGAGTAATACGCGTGAATTCGACGACGCGAGCTTTGAGGACTTCCTCGACTCCGTGCCCGAGGTCGAGCCACCGGCCCGGCTGAAAGACGCCGTCTTCGAGCGCCTCGAGCGCACACCACAGGAGCCGACCACTGTGGTTGCCGGGGGCGGTAACGACAGTGGCAGCGGTGACGGCAGTGGTGAGGGCGGCGTTATCGACCTCGACGCGCGGCGCCGGCGTCCCTGGTTCGCGGTGGTCGCCGCGGCGCTCGTTCTCGTCATCGGTGGCGTGACCGTCGCGCAGTTCCTTCCGGCTGGCGAGGACACGCAGCTGGCCCAAGACGCACCGGCCCCGGAAAGCCCTGGCGAGAAGGAAATGCACGCCATCATGAGCGCGGAGGATCTGCGCAGCGCCGATGCCGAAGCCGAAGGCGCACGCCTCCAGATTGTGTCTTCCGAGGACATGGGCAAAGCCGGCGCGATGGTCGACGGCGAGCCGGACCTAGACGTTGGCATGGGCGCGCAGGTGTGGGCCGTGTCGAGCACTGGCGAGATGAGCTCCGCCGGCGTCATCGGGCAGGACCCGCACGACGGCGTGTGGATGCCTTTCGACGGTGACGTCACCAAGGTGCTCGTCACTGAAGAGCCCATGGCTGGCAGCGAGGAGCCCTCTGGACGCACGCTCGCGTCGGTGACGCTCAACGCTTAAGCCGCGCGCGGGGCAGCTGGTATGTCGCACTGTGCCTAAAGCCGCGCTGCCGTCGCGATGACGCGCAGCGCGGCTTCGAGCTCGCTATCGGCTAAGTGACCGAAGCCGAGAACCACGCCGCCGGGTGCGTCCTCGCCGCCCCAGTATTCCGCGAGCGCGGTGAGTCCCACGCCCAGACGCCCTGCCGCCGCGACAACCTCATCGGTGGGTTTCTCGCAGAGCAGCACCGCGTGCAGACCGCCTCGGATGGGGAGCAGTTGCGTGCCCGGGAGGCCGCCGAGGTAAGAATCCACGAGGTCGCGGCGGCGGCGATAGGCGCGGCGCACGGAGCCAGTGTGGCGACGCAGCGCGCCGCTAGCGAGGTAGCTGGCCAGTGCGGATTGCGTGATGAGGCTGACCGGTTGGCCGGTCAGTTCGCGTTCCGCGCGTAGCCGCGGCACGAGCGAGGATGGTGCGACGAGATAGCCGCAGGCCACGCCGGGGGAGATGACCGAGGAGAAGGTTCCCAGCAACGCCGTGCGCGCGGGCTCCAAAGCCGTGAGCGCTGGCAGTGGCTGGCCCGCGTAGCGCAGCTCCGAGTCGAAGTCGTCCTCGACGAGCAGGGCGTCCGTTCGCCGTGCCCACGTGACGAGCTCCGTGCGGCGTGCGGCCGACAGTGATTCGCCATATGGGTACTGGTGGCTGGGCGTCACGATGAGCGCGTCGAGCGGCGTGGCGGGGACGCGCACGCCCTCGGAGTCCGTGGGGATTTCCGCGACGACGTGGCCAAAGGCCGAGGGAATGCGGCGCAAGCTGGGGTAACCGGGGGACTCGACGCCCACCGTGAGCGCGCCGCCGAGCGTCGGCGCGAGCGCGCGGAGTAACAGTGCCAGTCCTTCGCGGGCGCCCGAGGTGATGAGGATGCGCGCCGGGTCGACGGCGAGTCCGCGCATGGTGCCGAGGTGCGCGGCCACCTCGTGGCGGAGGGCGGGAAGGCCGGAGGCGGGGGCATCGGAAAGCGGAGTGGACGCCGCGCGGCGCCATGCGGAGCGCCATTCGGGGGTAATGATGCCCGCCGTGTCTGGGGCGCCGGGGGTAAGTTCCACGAGCGCGCGGGCAGGCTTGTGCACGGCCGGTTCCGGGGCTGGGGGAACGGGGTTGTGGTTGAGGCGGCGGCTCACGTGCGTGCCGGAGCCGACAGTGGCCTCGAGGTAGCCCTCGGCGAGGAGCTGATCGTAGGCGGAAACGACGCTACCTCGAGAAATGCCGAGTTCTGCGGCGAGCTGACGCGTCGAGGGAAGGGCCTCGCCGGGGGAGAGGATGCGTGCGGAAATCTGGCCGCGGATGGCGTGGGCGAGTTGCACCGGAAGGGTGCGGGTATCAGCCGGGTCGAGGATGACGTGCATGGGGTAAGGGTAAGTGGTCTAATTCAATCGGGTGAAATTGGCTCTTGTGATAGACCACTTGCGGCGCTGAAATAGTCGGCATGACTGAACAGATTGCAACTACCCGTGTGAAGCGCGGACTCGCTGACATGCTCAAGAACGGCGTCATCATGGACGTCGTCACCCCGGAACAGGCCAAGATCGCGGAGGACGCCGGTGCCGCCGCCGTTATGGCGCTCGAACGCGTTCCCGCCGATATCCGTGCGCAGGGCGGCGTGGCCCGCATGTCCGATCCGGATCTCATCGAGGGCATCGTCGATGCCGTGTCCATCCCGGTCATGGCCAAGGCGCGCATCGGCCACTTCGTCGAGGCGCAGATTCTTGCCGAGCTGGGCGTGGACTTCATCGACGAGTCCGAGGTTCTCTCCCCGGCGGACTACGTCAACCACATCAACAAGTGGGACTTTGACGTGCCGTTTGTCTGTGGCGCGACGAACCTGGGCGAGGCCCTGCGCCGCATCACCGAGGGCGCTGCCATGATCCGCTCCAAGGGCGAGGCCGGCACCGGCGACGTCTCCGAGGCCGTTAAGCACCTGCGCACCATCAAGGGCGAGATCGCCCGCCTGCGCAATCTGGACAAGGACGAGCTCTACGTCGCGGCGAAGGAACTGCAGGCCCCGTACGACCTCGTCGCCGAGGTCGCCGAGACCGGAGAACTGCCCGTCGTTCTCTTCGTTGCTGGTGGCGTGGCCACGCCTGCCGATGCCGCCCTCGTGCGCCAGATGGGCGCCCAAGGCGTGTTCGTCGGTTCCGGCATCTTCAAGTCCGGCAACCCGGCCGCCCGCGCCAAGGCCATTGTCGAGGCCGCCGCCCTCTACGACGACCCGGCCGCGCTCGCTCGCGTCTCCCGCGGCCTGGGTGAGGCCATGGTCGGCATCAACGTCGCCGATGTCCCGGCCCCGCACCGTCTCGCTGAGCGCGGCTGGTAATCCCATGCTCATTGGAGTGCTTGCCCTCCAAGGCGGGGTCGAAGAGCACATCGAGGTTCTCGAATCACTTGGCGCGGCCACGCGCCGAGTGCGCCAGGTGGCGGACCTTGAGGGCCTCGACGGCCTTGTTCTTCCCGGTGGCGAATCCACCGTCATCGACCGCCTCGCGCGGTCCTTCGGCCTGGACGAACCGCTGCGCGCCGCCATCGATGCCGGCCTGCCCGTGCTCGCCACCTGCGCTGGGCTCATCTACCTCGCGCGCGAGCTCGAAAATCCCGCCGCCGGCCAACAGACCCTGGGCGCGCTAGACGTCACTGTGCGCCGCAATGCGTTTGGCAATCAGCGTTTCTCCGCGGAGCGCGCCGTTTCAGTCATTCTCGACGACGGCGAAGCCGGAGTCGGCGACGAAGTCGTCGACGTGGACGCTTCGTTCATTCGCGCGCCCATCGTCACCCGTACCGGTCCGGGCGTGGAGGCTATCGCCACCGTCTCCGGTAACGCTGGCGAGGGCGAATTCATCGTGGGCGTGCGCTCTGGCGCCATCACCGCGTTGAGTTTCCATCCCGAGGAAAATGGTGATGCCCGCGTCCATGCGGCGTGGTTGGCGCAGATTCCGGCGGCCTCGGCTGTGGCCTAAGCGTGTGGCCTAAGCGCCCCACAACCGGCGGCGATACGCGAGCACGCGGGTGAGGTCGCGGCGTCGCCGGGGGTCGAATCCCGCGGCGTCGGCGATGGTTTCCGCTGCCCCCTCGGTAGCGCGGAGCACGTCTGCGATGACTTTGTGCGTCGCCGCCTCGCTGAGACCGAGCGATGCCGTGAATTCGGCGAACTTACGCGGCGAGAGATTGTCACGTACCCCGCCTACCGTAAGCGCCAGCGTGGAGTCGCCGTAGGGGAGGGTGCTGGGGATGTCATAAATTGGGGCGAGCTCGAACCCGCGACCCTTGTTAATGACCGAGACATTCTTGGCATGGAGATCGCCGTTGCCGGTAAGCCATGCGAAAGCGACGAGATGGGCGAGGCGCAGCGCTGCGACCTGCGGTCGCGCGACGACGCGGAGGACTGCCGCGGCAACGTCTTCCATGGGCGGCTCGTATTTCGACGAGGGCGGGATATTGAGCAACTGCGCGCCATCCTCGACTGCCCAGCGCACGCCGTTGTCTCGGTCGAACCGGGTGACGAGCAACCCGGAACGCCCCGACTCATCGTGTAGGACGCGCACCTGGCTGGCGGGAAGTGCCTTTCCGTATGTGCGGAGAAGCTCAAAACATGCAGCTTCATTTTCGACGAGGCCGGGATACTCAGGCGGAGAGACCTTGAGGATGTAATGTGTGCTGCCTAATCGCGTCGGGGCGGCGATGGTGCGTGCGGACGCCTTGTCTTGGGCGCCAGGGAGCGCCGCAGGGTCAGCGATGCCCGCCGCAGAGAGAACTGTAGAAAAATCGAGCGGCCCGTCTAGCTCTATCTGTGCGATGCTGTCATCTGGCCTAGCTCCTGGTTCCACGATGGAGACGTTTCCGATGGTGTTGGTGCCGACGGCAAGAAGCAGGCTGAGCTCGTCGTCCAGGGACGTCTTCACCGTGCGTTTGAGCGTTGAGAGGCGGCGGCCTTCGGGGAGGAGATTGCTGAAGAAGTTGGGAAGCGCGCCGTGTGGTGTCACCACGGGCTCAGGCACAACAGGCAAGGTGGTCGCGACCACCGGTCCTTGTTTGGATATGGCTTCTGCGGTATAGGAAAAGGTCGTCACTCCCGTGTCGTCGCGGTGAAGAGTTGCCGCAGGACATGGCCCTACCCAGACGTCTGCGTTCACGATGCCTCACCACGGGCTCGCGCAAGAGTCCAAGGGTCAAGTCGAGCATTGAACTGACCGTTGTGGAGCTGCGGTTCTAGATCAAAACCCACGACAGACAAGACGGCAATGGCCTTATCGAGGTGAACGCTGCCTTTGCCGGATTCGAAGGCTCGGACAAAGCGCTCGGACACGTCCGCGAGGAGAGCGACGTCCTGCTGGCTCAGGCCAGCCTCGCGGCGTTGTTCCTTCGCGAAGCGTCCCAATTCCTGTGCGTCCATCGAACCTCCTTGACGGAAAACCGGCACGATCATGCCTATTTGGGTCGAATTTACCACCAGTGCGTACATAAAGTATTAAAACCGGCACGAACGTGCCGATTCCTTGCCTTATTTATGAGTTTTCAAACATAGTATCCCGGATCGGCGCGATCGTGCCGGTTTATGTCATCACGTCGAACGGCAGTGCGCCTGCCGTTTCGACACGGACGTGCAGTCCAATCGCCGCGAGCACTGCGAGTGCCTTCTCGAGCTGTACTGTGCCTTTCCCTGTTTCTAAGTCGCGCACGAAGCGCTCGGATACGCGGGCGCGCCGGGCGACGTGTCGCTGTGTCAGTCCTCCTTCGCGGCGGCGTTCGCGCGCGATATCCCCGATTGTTCCAGCCGTGAGCATGGCGTAGACCCCCGTCTCCCCGATATATGCATGGTGTGCCGCCAGTCTAAAACGTCGCGGCGGGTGCCGCTACTTAAAAGGGAGCTGCGGCTCGGCGGGCGAGTACTGGTCATGCTTCCTGTGCTTGCACCGCAATTGGGGGTAGTGTGCCACCTTAACCCAGCGCAGGATAGTGACGTGGGCTACATTTGTGTAAATCCTGTAAACCACAGTGTGTTAACTCCGCGGCCGTGCTGAGGCAGTACAGAATCCGCGCCGAGGCGGCACAGAAAGGACTCCTCATGACCACCGCCAGCCCGTCCCGTGACTTCGTCAAAGACGATATCCGCCTGCTCGGACGGGTACTTGGCCGCGTCATCGCGCAGCAGGAGGGTGAGGACGTCTATGAGCTCGTCGAGTCCACGCGTCGCCTAGCTTTCGACGTCGCCCACGGGGACGCCAGCCCTGAGGACTTGCTTGCCGTCTTCCGCGACCTCGACATCACGAAGGCCAACCTCGTCGCTCGCGCCTTCTCCTACTTCGCGCTACTTACCAACTTGGTCGAGGACCTCGCGGACGAGTCCGTGCCTGCGCCCGTCTCCCTGCGCGCGACCTTTGACAAGCTCAAGGATTCGCCGGTCACCGCCGCTCAGGCTTCCCGCGTCGTTCGTGATGCCGAGGTCGCGCCGGTCCTTACCGCGCACCCCACGGAAACTCGCCGCCGCACGGTCTTCGATACTCAGACACGCATCAAGAAGCTCCTCCAGCAGTGGCATCTCGGCGGCGATGAGTCGGACATTGAACGCGAGCTGTACCTGCGCATGACGCTGCTGTGGCAGACCGCGCTCATCCGCATTGCGCGCCCGACCCTCGAAGACGAGGTTGACGTCGCGCTGCGCTACTACAAGCTTTCCCTGCTCGAGCAGATTCCGGCGCTCAACCGTGCCGTCCGCGAGGGCCTCAAGGAGACCTTCGGGCTGCAGCTTCCCGGAGCCGCCCTCATGCGCCCTGGCTCCTGGATCGGCGGCGACCACGACGGCAACCCTTTCGTCAACGCGGATACGCTCACCTACGCCACCTCGCGCGCGGCGGAGACGGCGCTCAAGTACTACGAGGATCAGCTCGCGGAGCTGGAGCGCGAGCTCTCCCTCTCGGACCGCTATTCCTCCTGTTCCACGGAGCTGGAGCAGCTTGCCGATGCCGCCCATAACGACTGGGAGTCCCGCGTCGACGAGCCCTACCGCCGAGCTATCTTCGGCATTCGTGCCCGCGTCGCCGCCACGCGTACGCATTTCTTCGGCGACGAGGCCGCGACCGTCGCCCCCTTGACGGAGCGCCGCCGCCCCGATCTTCTGCCAGCCTCGGGTGCCGCGCCCGCTGAGCCGTACGAGGGGCCCGCGGAGCTGCAGCGTGACCTCGACATCATCGACCGTTCGCTGCGCCAGCACAATGACGACATCATCGCCGAGGACCGTCTGGCACGCCTGCGCGACGCTATCTCGACGTTCGGGTTCCACCTCTACACGCTCGACATGCGCCAGAACTCTGAGTCCTTCGAGGCCGTCCTCGCTGATATCTTTGCTGCCGCCGGTCTCACCGACGACTATGCCTCGCTCGACGAGACTGCCCGCGTCGAGCTTCTGGTGGGTGAGCTGGGTACGCCGCGCCCGTTGCTCTACCCGAACCATGCCCCGCTGGGCGAGCTCGCGGAGAAGGAGCTCGGTATCTTCCGCGCGGCTGCCGCGGCCGTCGCGAAGTTCGGCGAGCGCTCCGTCGCGCACTGCATCATCGCTATGACCGGTACCGTAAGTGACGTCCTCGAGCCCATGGTCCTGCTTAAGGAAGTGGGGCTCACCCACGTCGACGTCGTCCCGCTCTTCGAGACCATCGACGACTTGAAGGCCGGCGCCCACATCCTGGAAGAACTCTGGTCCCTGCCGTTCTACCGCGACTACCTGCGCGCCCGTGGTGACGTCCAGGAAGTCATGCTCGGCTACTCGGATTCCAACAAGGACGGCGGCTACCTTCAGGCGAACTGGTCGCTCTACGACGCGGAGCTCGAACTTGTCGAGTTGTGCCAGCGCCACAATGTTGAGCTGCGTCTGTCCCACGGCCGTGGCGGCGCCGTCGGCCGTGGCGGCGGCCCGACCTATGACGCCATCCTTGCCCAGCCCAAGGGTGCCGTCTCCGGTTCTGTTCGCATCACCGAGCAGGGCGAGGTCATCTCCGCGAAATACGGTGCGCCCGAGACCGCTCGCCGCCACCTCGAAGCCTTCGCAGCCGGCGCGCTCGAGGCCTCCCTCTTTGATACCGAACCCATCGCCGACCCGGAAGGTTCTTACGCGCTCATGCGCGAGCTCTCCGCGCGCTCCGGCGAAAAGTATCGTGAGCTCATCGGCGACCCGGGCTTTATCCAGTACTTCACCGAGTCCACTCCTCTCCACGAAATCGGCGACCTCAACCTCGGTTCCCGCCCCGCGGCCCGTAAGCAGACCACCGCGATTTCTGACCTCCGCGCCATCCCGTGGGTGCTCTCTTGGTCGCAGTCGCGTACCAACGTCCCCGGCTGGTTCGGCGTGGGCACCGCGCTCTCCGGTTGGGCAGGGGAGAACGCCGCGCGCTGGGATAAGTTGCGCGAGCTCTACCAGACCTGGCCCTTCTTCCGCGCCGTCCTGTCCAACATGGCGCAGGTCATGACCAAGGCGGAGATCACCCTCGCGCGTCTCTACGCGAACCTCGTCAGCGACCAAGACGTGGCCGACCGCATCTACACGCTTATCGCTGACGAGTTTGAGCTCACCCGCGAGGTCTACCTCAAGGTCACCGGCAACGCGGACCTCACGGCGGAAAACCAGCGCCAGGCTCGCTCCCTGAAGCGCCGTTATCCGTACCTCCTGCCGCTCAACGCGGTCCAGCTCGAGCTGCTGCGCCGCTACCGCGCTGGCGACGACTCCTTCCTCGTCTCGAAGACCATCCAGGTGACGATGAACGGTCTTGCCACCGCTTTGCGCAACGCCGGCTAAGCCCGGCCGTAGCCGCAGAAGCTATCAACACAGCCCACAACGCGCCCCTCGAGGGCGCGTTTTCTTTGCGTCTCTAGGTCTGCGATTGCCCTCCAGCCCTTGTGTTGATAGCTATTATTGCCCTCCTTCGTTTCGGCCAGACGTAGCCCACAGCACCCACTGTGCGTCGACCGCGTGAGAACGCCTCCCACAGCCGACGCGCCGAATCACGTGCTTTCGCCTGTGGACCAGGGTGGAGCGCATCGTCCTTGAGTCCTTGAGGGCGAGGATGGGGGGCGTCGCTATCGCCGCGGGTGCTGGTGGCTTCGACGACGATGCGGCCGGAGGCGGTCCGAGGTCCGCACAGGGACGGCGCGCGAAAAGCGCCCGGGGCTGGGCGCTGTGGATGGAATTATTGGCGGACGCGGAATCGCATGCCGTGGGAATCCAATGCCTCTATATAAGGAGCGCCGAGCGCTGTTGCCGGCGTGAGGACACCGCCTTCGCCAGGATGGTTCACGAGGGTGACGGCTGCTTCGGTGAGCATCATGGCGGTTGTCTTATATCCTGGGTCGCCCTCGGCGGACACCTCGGTGACATAGACATGACCGTCTTCGTCTTTGCCGTAGTGGGCGATGGTGAAGCCACCCTTCTCAATATCCTTGGGGCCGTCGCCCGGTTCGGGGATAAAGCGGGAGAGGGGCTTGCGCAGGCCGGGAATCATAATGAGTGCGAAGCCGGCGACTGTCGCGGCGTGGAGGAGCTTTGCTTTTGCCTGGCCGAGGAGTCCCTGGCCGGTGGTCATCGCCTCGCGGTAGCGCAGGCGCTCGCCATAGGCGTGATTCATAAGCGAGTTGGAACGGCGCACGACGCGTGTATTGAACATGGCCATGAAGAATGGGCCGACCCATTGGCCCACGAGCTCGTCGTATTCCACGAAGCGGTCTGGCTCGGGGCCGAGGTCGGGCTCCTGCTTGTGGTCCGGCGAAAGGGAATGGGGGCTGTGGAGGATTGCGCCGCCCTTGGGCATGCGCTTCGCGTCGGCGCTGACCTCGCGCATGGAGTCGATCGTGCCGCCGGACAGGCCACCGGAGAGTCGTTCCACCGCCATAGTGACCTCGGTGAGCGGGCGGTTCGCGTGCTGGTGGAGGTAGAACATCCCCATGTCGGAGGGAACGGAGTCGAATCCGCAGGAATGGACAATGCGGGCACCGGTCTCCTGGGCGACCTCGTGCCAGTTGTCGATGCTGCGGCGGATGAAGAGCGCCTCGCCGCAGAGGTCGACGTAGCCCGTGCCGTTCTGGGCGCAGGCGGCAACCAGGTTATCGCCGTACCGCGTGTACGGGCCCACCGTTGTAATGATGACCTTCGCGCGCTTGGCGAGTGCATCCATGGCTTCGGCGTCCATGGCGTCGGCAACGATGACGGGGTAGTCCAGTTTCAATCCGTTGACTCGCCCGGCACCGCGGGCGGCCAACGCCACCGTGAGTTCGGGATGGTTCGCCTTGATATAGCGGGCGGTGATTTTGCCGACGAAGCTTGAGGCGCCGAAAAGGATGATGTCAAAGTCGCGTTCCGAAGTGGGGTTTATCTCCTGTGCCATGGCTGGTAAGTCTATCGAAACGCGCGGGCATCGGGGTGGTGGCATGGGCGGGCGAAGGAACGGGCAGGTGTGAAAGATTAACTTCTTTGCCAATTTCTCTGCAAAAGATGCTCGCAAAATTTAGGATAGGTGAGACACGACACACGTCTAAGAACTTGTGAACGGAGGAATGGTGGATCTCTACGAGTACCAAGCTCGTGACCTCTTCGAAGCGCATGGAGTCCCGGTGCTAGGTGGCATCGTGGCGACCTCGGCGCTGGAAGCGCAGCGTGCTGCGGCACAACTCATGAAGGCGGGCAGCGAGCTCGTTGTTGTCAAGGCCCAGGTGAAGGTCGGTGGGCGCGGTAAAGCGGGCGGCGTGAAGGTCGCGCGTAGTCCAGAAGAAGCAGCAGCCGTTGCGGATGAGATTCTGGGCCTCGATATCAAGGGGCATGTTGTCCGCAAGGTGATGGTTGCCCAGGGCGCTGACATCGCTGAGGAGTATTACTTCTCGATTGTGCTCGACCGCACGAAGCGCCGGTACTTGGCCATGCTGTCCAAAGAAGGCGGAGTGGAAATCGAACAGCTCGCGCAGGAGCGTCCGCATGCGCTTATCCGCCGGAGCTTCTCGCCGCTCGACGGCATGACGGACACACTCGCGCGCGACATGGCGTACGAGGCCGGGTTCGATGAGGCGGATATCCCGCAGCTCGTGCCGGTATTTAAGAAGCTGTACGACGTCTACGTAGAGGAAGATGCCTCGCTCGTGGAGGTCAACCCACTGTTGAAAACCAACGATGGAAAGGTTCTGGCGCTCGACGGCAAAGTTACCCTTGATGAGAACGCGAGCTTTCGCCATCCCGACCACGCTGAGTTGCAGGACCATTCGGCCACAGACCCGCTCGAGCTCAAGGCGCAGAAGATGGGGCTTAACTACGTCAAGCTCGACGGCAACGTCGGGATCATTGGCAACGGCGCTGGCCTCGTCATGTCCACGCTCGACGTCGTCGCGTACGCGGGGCGCAAGCTCGCCGAGGGCGATGACGCCGCCGCCACGCCGGCGAACTTCCTGGATATCGGCGGTGGTGCCAACGCAGAGGTCATGGCCAATGGCCTCGAGGTCATCCTTGGCGACCAACAGGTGAAGTCCGTCTTCGTCAACGTCTTTGGTGGAATCACCGCCTGTGACGAGGTCGCCAAGGGTATCGTCCAAGCCTTCAAGATTCTCGCCGCCGATGGCATCGCGCCCAAGCCGCTCGTCGTGCGCCTCGACGGCAACAATGCGGAGCGCGGCCGTCAGATCCTGAAAGAGGCAGCGCTCGACTACCTCGAACAGGTCGACACCATGGATGCGGCTGCACTGCGCGCCGCGGAGCTCGCCTCCCGCACACACCTCGTTGCTGTCTAACCCAATTCCGCGAACCAGAAAGAGATTTCTATGTCGATTTTCCTTGATGAAAACTCTGCCATCATCGTCCAGGGCATGACGGGTTCCGAAGGCATGAAGCACACCCAACGCATGCTCGATTCTGGCTCCCGCATTGTCGGCGGCGTGAATCCCAAGAAGTCCGGCGAAGAGCTCGAGTTCAATGATGGCGTGACCATCCCCGTCTTCGGCTCCGTGCGTGAGGCCATGAAAGCCACCGGCGCGAACGTCTCCGTCATCTTCGTTCCCGCGAAATTCACGAAGGCCGCAGTCGAGGAGGCCATCCACGCGGAGATGCCCCTCGTCGTCGTCATCACCGAGGGCGTGCCCGTGCGCGATACTGCGGAGTTCTTCGCGCTTGCCCGCGAGAAGGGCACGACCCGCATCATCGGCCCCAACTGCCCGGGACTCATCACGCCGGGCGTGTCCAACGCCGGCATTATCCCCGCTAACACCGCGCCACACCCCGGCAAAATCGGCCTCGTTTCTAAGTCCGGCACGCTCACCTACCAGATGATGTACGAGCTCGGTGACCTCGGTTTTAGCACCTGCGTGGGCATCGGCGGCGACCCGATCATCGGCACGACGCACATCGCGGCGATCGAGGCCTTCCAAGCAGATCCAGACACCGAGGCCATCATCATGATCGGTGAGATCGGCGGTGACGCGGAGGAATATGCCGCCGAGTACATCCGCGACCACGTGACCAAGCCCGTCGTCGCCTATATTGCGGGCTTTACCGCGCCCGAGGGCAAGACCATGGGCCATGCCGGCGCCATCGTCTCGGGCGGTTCCGGCACCGCCGAGGGCAAGAAGTCCGCGCTCGAGGCCGCCGGCGTCAAGGTGGGTAAGACTCCCACGCAGGCCGCGGAGCTCATGCGCGACATCCTCGTCGGCTCGACCGCGAGCTTGACCTCGGCGAGCCGCTAGATTTCCGATGCCGCCGCGCGCTGGGCCGTCCCCGGCGCGCAGCGTGGGCATGGCGTGAACATGCTGCTCACAGCCGCTATCGGCCGAATCTTCCGCGACTTACCGGTCGTATTTTCCGCCCTGAATCGGTCGAATTTTCCGTCGGCGCGGAATAGTTGCCGTTAGTCGGTGGCGCCGGACAGCCCGCGGCGGGCGAGCAGCGGGGCGACGTCTTTGTCGCGGCCGCGCAGCTCGCGGTAGGCCTCGGTGAAGTCGCGGGACGCGCCCTTGGACAGGACGAGGTCGCGGAAGCGCTGGCCGGCGGCGCGGGCGGAGGCATCGGAAGCCTCGGGGCCCGCGGCGTTTTCTTCCTTGAACCAGGAGAAGCCATCGGCGTCGAGGACCTCGGCCCACAGGTAGGAGTAGTAGCCCGCGGAGTAGCCGCCGGCGAAAACGTGATTGAAGTACGCGGAGCGGTAGCGCGGTGCGATGAGTGGGTTGTGCAGACCCGCGTCGTCGAGGGCGGCGCGCTCAAAGGCGTCGACGGACTCTTGGGACGCGGCGATGGCGGCGGCATCGGCAGGCGTGAGGGAGTGCCAGGCGAGGTCGACGATGGAGGCGGCGAGATACTCGACGGTACCAAAACCCTGGCCGAAGGTCTGGGCTTCGCGGACCTTGGCGAGCAGCTCGTCCGGGATGACCTCGCCGGTGACAACGTGGCGGGCGTAGCGCTTGACCATGGCCGGGTCGAGAGCCCAGTTCTCGTTGATCTGGGAGGGGAATTCCACCCAGTCGCGCGGGACGCGGGTGCCGGAGAAGGTGGGGTAGCGCACGTCGGAGAGCAGGCCGTGCAGTGCGTGGCCGAATTCATGGAAGACGGTGTGGAGCTCGTCTTGGCTCAAGCGTGGCTGGGAGCCGTCCGCGGGCTTGGTAAGACCCATGACGTTGACGATGACGGGCTTGGTGCCAAGCAGATGCGACTGTCCCACGAACTCGCTCATCCACGCACCGCCGCGCTTGGACGGCCGGCCGAAGTAGTCGGTGAGCAGCAGACCGATACCCTGGTCACGATCGGCGGCGGGGTCTTGGCCTTCGTCGAAGACCTCCCAGACGCGCACGCCCTCGGCGTAGCCTTCGAGGTCCTCGCGCGGGACGACGGTGATGCCGTAGAGGCGGTGGGCCGCGGCGAAGACTCCATCCTCGAGAACGCGGTCGAGAGGGAAGTACTGGCGCAGCTCGTCCTCGTCGAGGGAGAAGTCGCGGGCGCGGACCTTGGATTCCCAGTAGGACCAGTCGGCGGCACCGAAGTCCTCGTTGTGCAGGGTGGCTTCCTCGGCGAGCAGCTTTTCTTCGCCGGCGGCGTTGGCCTCGGCGGCCGGGGCGAGCTCGACGAGCATGCGGCGGGCGGCCTCGGCGGTCTGCGCGGTCTCCTCGGCGATGACGTAATCGGCATGTGTGGGGTAGCCCAGCAGCTGCGCGCGCTCGGCGCGCAGGCGCACCATCTCGGTGAGCACGTCCAGGTTGTTCTCGCTGCCGCGGGCGCGCGAGGCTGCGTAGACCTTGGCGCGCGCCGCGGGATCGGCCAGGCGCGCGAGCTCAGATTGCACGGTGGGCAGCTCGAGCGGGAGCACGTAGCCGTCTTGGCCTACTTCATTGGCGTAGGCCTTGGCTGCCTCGATGCGATCGGCGGGCAGGCCCTTGAGCTCCTCCGCGCTGTCGAAGCGCACGGCGCGTTCACGGGTGGACGCCATGAGGTTGCGGCCGAACTCCTCGGAGAGCGCCGAGAGTCGCTGGTTGATGATGGAAAGCTGCTCTTTTTCTGCCGCGCCGAGGTCCGCGCCTTGGCGCGCAAAATTCCGCAGCAGGTGCGCGTGGAGGCGTTGCGACTCCTCATCGGCCGGCGGGGTCGCCTCTTTGAGGCGGGCGTAGAGGACCTCATTCTGGTAGATCGCATCCGAATGCGCGGCGACCTGCGGCCAGACCTCCGCGGCGATCTCTTCCATCTCCTCCGTGACATCCGTGCCTGACAGGTTGCCGAAGATGGAAAGTACGCGCTCCAAATCCTGGCCAGCGCGCTCGAGAGCCTCGACGGTGTTTTCCCACGTCGGGTCGGCCGTGTTGTCGACGATGGCCTTAATCTCTTCGTCGTGGCGGGAGAGCGCCTCGGCGATGGCGGGACGGAAGTGCTCGACCTTGATCTCCGCAAACGGTGGGAGCTGGTACGGGAGCGTGGAAGGAGAAAGAAGCGGATTAGTCATGCGACTAATCTACCGATCTCCTCGTACCGACGGCAGGGAAATCCCTTAAAACACGAGCTGTTCGGGCCAAGGAAGTTCGACCTGGTGGTCGTCGAAAGGAGCGACTTCGAGCTCCACCGGAATTCCGCCTGCGATGTGAAGCAGCACCATCGCCTCGGGACAATCGGCGGTGAGCACGTAATCGGAGCCTTGCGGGACCATCTTGCCGTTAGCGTCGCGGCGCGGCTCCGGCGGCTCTTCACCCGCCGTGAGATAGACCGTGGGGCACGTGCCACATCCACAGTGCTTGTACACCTTGAGCTCCGGCACGCGCGCAGCAATGGCCTTGCGCTGCTCCACGCTCAAGGAATGCAGGGGGTCCGAGGCATGCGCCAGCATGGCGTAGACGACGTCGGATTCAGAAGAAAACAGGGGACGCATGATTATGCCTTTCGTAGGGGCGACAGAATCCATACGCTAGCAGGGCCCCTCGACATGGGTTGGTGCGTGCGGTGTGGGGCGGGGACATGACCGTTCTAAGAGGAAGCTTCTGCGTCAGAAGCAAGAAACAGGCAAAGAATTGGATTTTTGCATATATCCAGGTCATAAACTCGGAGGAGACGTGAAAACAGCGAATTCAGGCCACAATCGAGGCTTGTGAGGTTAATGAAGCAAGAAAGCCTCTGAGTCGAGCAAAGAAGCCTGCGTTGCGTGGCAACGCGGAGACGCCGAGGCCCCGCAGCGCCCCGGCAGGGGAGGGGCAAACAAAACGCTAGAACATCGTGACCACGGTGGTGGCCAGCACAATGAGACCCATGACGGTGACGAAGACGTTGGTGGCGCGGCCGCGGTACTGCTTGAGGGCTGGGACGTAGTGCACGCAGAGCATGGGCAGGAGGTAGGTGAGGAAGGTAAAGAAGATGCCGCCCACGAGCGTGATGAGGCTGAGAATCGAGGGGTTAAAGACTGCGGCCAGCGAGACCGTGACGAAGATAAAGAAGTACGTCCACAGGTCGAAGGCGCGGGGGCTAAGCCGGCGCGTGAGTCCCGGCATGGCGAGCTCTGCCAAGTACTGGGTGCCCTCGATGGTGCCCAGGGCGTGGCCGAAGTAGCTCGACGCCACCGCGCAGATGACGACGACGGGCGCCATGTACGACAGGAACGGGTTGTCCGTGACGTTCGCGAAGTAGGAGAGGACGGGCAGGTTTTGAGCCTCGGCCTCAATCATGCCGTCGGCACCCATGGCTAGCGCGGAGGACCATACGAAGAACATGGTGAAGACCGTGAGCAGGATGGTCGAGTTGCGGATGGCATTCGCCGTGGGGCGGCCGTCCTTGTGCGCGGCGACGCAGAACTGCGAGAGGGCCGCGACGTAGGAGAACGCGAAGACAAGCACCGGCAGGATGAGCAGGATGGACGTGAGGATACCCAGCGCACTATGGTCGCCGGCCTGCATAAAGGATGCGAAATCCCACTGCGGGATGAGGTAGAGCGAGACCGCGCCCAAGGCAAAGATGAGCGGGTAGACCACGAGATTCGCCGCGGCGAGCATCACCTTGTTGCCAAAGGCGAGCGCTGCCGTCATCAGCCCCACGCACAGCGGCGCGAGGATCCACCGGGAGATCTCCGGCCCGTGGAATTGGTTGACGATGAGGCTTTCCACCGTGTTCGTAATGGAGACGCCGTAGATGAGCACCACGGGGAAGACGGTGAACCAGTACATGGCCGCGAGCAGAATGCCATTATTGCGCCCGAAAAACTTGGTGAGCACCATGAGCACGTCCGCGCCGGGAATAGGCGAGTGGTTCATGATCCACGAGAACGCATGGTGCGAGAAATACGTCATCGGGCCGATGAGGAGCGTCGCGATGAGCAGCGGGATAAAACCAAAGCTGCCGGCCGAGATAGGAAGGAAGAGGATGCCCGCGCCCACGGCCGTGCCGAAGAGCGTGATGGTCCACTGCGCATTAAAGGAGCGCTCGGACGTCGTTCGTTGATCCACTATGACCTACAATTCTTTGCCGGTTTTCTTTCGTCGGATAATGCTACTCATTGTTCGATAATGTTCTGTTTCCGCCCCGCTCAGCGGACGCGGCAAAGGTCATCTCCCGCGGCGTGACGAGCCTGCGGCGATGGATACAGACAGACGCAGCGCGTTAGTCGAAAGCCGGATCCCGGACACGCCATCGAGAGGCGTTTATGCCGAGGTTGCTCGCCATAGTGCAGAGTAATGACGAGCAGCGTTGCCATTACTGGGGGCTTGGACTCGCTGTATTCTGGCCGCATGACCACTCTCCGCAGCGCCGCCGTCGTGGGCGCCGGGCCCAATGGCCTCACCGCCGCGGCGGTGCTGGCGCGCGCCGGGCTGCGTGTCGAGGTCTTCGAGGCTGGCCCCGCGCCGGGTGGCGCCGCGCGCAGCATCCCCTTCCATGACCGGACGATTGACCTCGGCGCGGCCGCCCATCCCTTCGGCGTCGCGAGCCCAGCCTTCCGTGCGTTGGGTCTCGAGGACCACGGCCTCGAATGGGCCCACCCGCGTTATCCGCTCGGGCATCCCTTTGATGATGATCCTGCGGCCCTGCTGCATCGGGACCTCAACGCCACCGCGCGGGGTCTCGGCGTCGATGGTCCCGCCTGGCGTGCGCTGCACGCGCCCATTGCGCAGCTTTCCGATGCCCACCTCGCCAACGTCCTGCGTCCCCTCACCGGCGTCCCGCCGCACCCGCTGGCCATGGCACGCTTCGGCGTGCGCGCCGCGCCGCCCGCGAGTGCGCAAGCCCGCGCACTCTTCCGGACGGAAGCAGCCCGCGCGCTCTTCATCGGCTCGGCACTCCACGCGCTGTGCTCGCCGACCCTGCCGTTCACGAGCGCTTTCGGCGTCCTCTTTGGCGCGCTGGGCATGACGACGGGGTGGCCCGTGGCGCGCGGAGGCTCCGGCGCCATTACCGATGCCCTGGCGAGTGTCCTCGCGACCCACGGCGGCGTTATCCACACCGCTCATCCCGTGACGGATATGCGGGAGCTCACCCGCTTCGATGCCGTCGTGCTCGCGCTCACCCCGCGCCAGGTGCTCGGCTTGCGCAACCTCGTCGTGCCGGAACGCCGCGCACGGGTCTTGCGCGATTGGCGCTACGGCCCCGGTGCGTTCAAGATTGACTACGCACTCGATGGCCCAGTCCCGTGGCAGGACCCGGCGGTAGGGGAGGCCGGTACCGTTCACCTCGGCGGTACCGTGCCGGAGCTCATCGCCGCCGAGCGCGCCATCGCGCGCGGCGAGATGCCCGCCCGCCCCGTCGTGCTCGTCGCCCAGCAGTCTGCCGCGGATCCTGGACGCGGCCACACGCTGTGGGCCTATGCCCACGTGCCTCACGGTTTCACTGGCTCAGCGCTCGAACACATCGAGGGACAGCTTGAGCGCTTCGCGCCGGGGTTCACCGCCCACGTGCTCGCCCGCCGCGTCATGAGTCCGACGGACCTCGAGACATGGAATCCCAACCTCGTGGGCGGCGACATCGCCGGCGGCGCCATGACCGGCACGCAGCTGTTCCTACGCCCCGGTTTTGTGCGCAACCCTTACCAGCTCACGCAACGGGTGTTCCTCGCGTCTGCCGCCACCGCGCCCGGCGGTGGTGTGCACGGCATGCCGGGGTGGCACGCCGCACACGCGGTGTTGCGCAGGGCCTAGATATTCCAGTGCCCTGGGGCGTTCTTGGAATAGTTCACGCCGATCGCTGCAAAGTGGACCTCCGCTGCATCAATCTTCGCTTGTTCGCTGGCGCGGATCTTGTTTCGATCCATCGTGGACTTGGTTTCGCGAATCATATACAGCTTGTCTTCGCCGTCCACACGCTTAACAATCGCCCAGTCCGGGTTATACGGGCCGACGGGAGTGTCGATCTTGAACTTCGGCGGCAGTTTCACAAATAGCTTGATGTCGTCGTTGCTGTCGAGCAGCTTGGCGAACTGCCGCTCCGTGTCCGAGTCGTAGACCACGTAGTCATAGTCTGTCTTTGTTTTGTTCTTGACCTCATAGAGGTTGTCGAGGAAGTACTGCTTTTCTTTCACCCCGTCTTCGCGCAGCTCCGACAAGGAATAGACGCTGCCACCGATTTTCTCGTATTGCACGCCTTTGGTCACGAGCCTCGCCAGCTCGGTCTGGATGATGGTGCGCACCATTGCCACGAAGTCATTCGGATTACCGATGAACTCGTCAAGCCGATCGCTGCGTAGAAGGATATCGATAATCGTCCTGCGGGTGAGCGACGTCGCTTCTTGGAGCTCCGTCACGATATCTGGGAGCTGGTAGCTCCCTCGGAGGTCGGTGGCGCGCGGACTACTAGTTTCTTCGCCCTCCGTGCCGCCACGGGAGATGGTCAGCTTGGCCTTGGCCACCTGCACTCGCAGCGGCTCGATCTCTGGGGCATTCTTGATCCCTTCGACCGCGTTTTCAATGAGCTCATCGCGATCGACGGAGACGCTGAAGGTTGTGCGCTGGGTGATGGTCTTCCAGAACTCTGTGAACTCGGGTGACTCGAAATACAGTTCCTTGTTGAGCGTGCGTGTCGTGCGATGACGGATAGGCTTGATATGAGTTCCGATGCTCGCGCGCTTCATGAGGGCAAGCACTTCGTTTTCAACCTCACTGAACTCGTCGCTGAGCTCAAGGGCGAAGCCGTCAGCATGGGGAGTGAAATCCTTGGTAAGACGACCGTCGTCGGCGAGGAAACCGTGGTCGTTCAGCTCCTCCCAAATACGCTCCGAGGTTGCGTATCCAATGTTTTTATCGTCCTCGGAGTCCGGCCGCCGAATCTTCGCAAAGTGGCCCTTCCCAATGAAGCCGATGACAACGCCCGCCTTCGCGTATTCCTTTTGGAGATTGCTGGCGAATTGTTGGTAGGACTCGTTGGCGACAACGGTTAACTGCGCGACGGATTGATCGGACAGCCGCACGCCGTCCTGGTCAACAGGTAGACGCAGACCGCGACCGATCGTCTGGCGACGTTCGGTCTCCGAGCCCATCTCGCGCAGCGTACAAATCTGGAAGACGTTAGGGTTGTCCCAGCCTTCGCGCAACGCTGAGTGAGAAAAGATGAAGCGTACAGGTTCGTCCTCGCTGAGCAGGCGCGCCTTGTCTTTCATGATGAGATCGTAGGAGTCCTCATCAATCTTCGAGGTGCCGCTCGTATCGTCGTAGACGCCTTTCTTAATTTGGGAGAAGTACGCGCGGCGCAGCTCGACGGGATCGTGAGGCAGCAACTCTTCGTAGCGAGGAGACCGTGCACGTTCTTCGATGAATAACTCGTCGAACCACTGCGCGAATTTTCCGTTCGCGGTGTCATTGTCGGCGCCATCGCCGAGGTAGCTGTGGACCCTGTCGACGAAGAAGAGGCTGAGCACCTTGATGCCTTGCTCGCGCAGCATCGATTCACGGCGGAAGTGCTCGCGGATGGTTTCTCGGATCATTTCGCGGTACACAGCGTCGTCATTGGAACCGATGGACTCACCGACACGAAGGATGCCGTGGTGGGTAAGTTCCACGAAGCCGCCCGCGTCGAGGCTGATCTCGTTGATGCGCCAGTTGTTCTCGTACGCCGGGTTACCCGTGACTTTCGCTAGATCCTGGTTCGTTTTGACGTTCTTTTCCTGACGTTTGAACGAACCGTCCTTCTTGCGGCAGTCGAGTTCGAGACGGGCTTGCCACGGCTGGCTGTTCACCGACACCACCTTGATATACGGCTTGGAGTCGCTTCCCTGCTCCGTGGTCTCCGCCACGACGATGTGCTTGACCAGTCCCAGCTCGTGCGCGTCGACCGGATCGAGCCGGTAGACCACGTTGCGGGTCTCGCGGTGCGTCGCGCTGTAGCGCAGCATGAACGCAGGGTTGAGTCCCTCGAGCGAGGTCTTCGCAAGATCGGACTCCATGTTCTGCGGTTCGTCGAGGATGAGGACGGGTTGCGTCGCGCGGAGGAAATCGATGGGGCGCAGGCCGTTGAGCTTGTCACGAGTCTGGTGCATGATGAGGCGGTCGCCCTTGCTGCGCACAGAGCTAATCGTCATGATCATAATCTGAATGCTGGTGGACGTCGCAAAGGACTGGACTTGCTCGGCGTCCTTGCCGCTGTAGACCACGTGATCGAAGGGCTGATCCGGGTAGAGCTGCCGGAAGTGATCGGCCATGAGCTCGATGCTCGTTTTCACGCCCTCGCGAATCGCAACGCTGGGGACGAGGATGATGAACTTGGTGAAGTTGTACTTCCGTGCGAGCTCGAACACGGTACGCAGATAGACGTAGGTCTTACCCGTACCGGTCTCCATCTCAATATCGAACTGCCGCCCATCCTTGAGCTCAGTGGCAGGCTCTAGCCCATTGTGATTCTGGATCTCCTGCAGATTGCGCAGGATTTGGTCGTCACCCACCACCAGGTTATTGCCCACTGCGCCGATCTCTGCACTGACATCGATGTTAAAGAGCGCGTCGTCCTCTTCTCCGTCGAGGGTCGTCGCTTCCAGGTCGACAGGCTGGCTTGGAAGGTTCAAAGAAGAGACGAGGTTGCCGGCATCTTTCGGCTGTCCCTTGAACAACTCCGTGACCGAATTGATGGCGGCGAGCTGATAGTCCTGCTTCGGATCAAACGTGAATTTCATGATGAGCGCTTCTTACACAGTCCGCAGCTCGACGTTGTGTGTTGCACAGATCTGCACCACATTGGTCTTCAGCTCGTCGTCTCCCTGGAAAGCATCTTCCAGAATGATCAACTCGGCCGGCGCAGTTTCGACGGCTGCGCGTAGTTGCTCGACGCTCGGTTTTACATGCTCGTGAAGGTACAGCAGGAGGCAGTTGCGGTCCTCCCCGGCGGCGGCATTGTGCTCCCCAACGATGGTATACGGTAGGCCATCGATGTCGATGTCGCGGATAGATTCGACGAGAGAGCGCCCCTGCTTGAGGAGGATTTCCACGAGGAGATCCTCGGGAGCCGCATTGTCATTGCTGCTGCCGCGCAGGGCGATCAGAGTCTGGCTCAGCGTCTCGGCATCGATTCCTGGCTGGGGCTGCCACTTCTTAAAGTTGGTATCGGCGAGCGTGTACGAGCGGAACCCAGCATCGAATTCTTCTGCGGCACGCCTTATGCGTTCGCGAGACAACGAGGAAATCGTCGGTTCGAGTTTCAGCTCCGTGCAGAACTTATACCCTTCCTTTTGCTCCTTGTTCTTCTCATGCAACGGCTCCGGAAGCTGCACCAGAATGAAGCGCCGGTTGCCACCATCTTCGGAGTTCTGCTTCATGACGGCGTGGCCCGTTGAGCCAGAGCCCGCGAAGAAGTCGAGCACGATGTCGTTGTTCTCAGTCCGCGTGGTGAGCGCCAGAATGCGCTGCAAGAGCTTGAGCGGTTTCTGGCCATTTCGGAAGCCTTTGACGCCGTTGGTTTCCTTGTTGAGGTTGATAGTGGAGATATCCGTCCACAGATCGCAGAGCGACTCTTTCAGATAATCGCTGAGGAAGAGCATCTGCTTGCCTTCCCACCAGACATACTCGATGCCCGTGGGAGACGTCACGCGTGCAATAGGAGTGTCGAAGGCCATGTCGCTGAGCGAAGCGTTGTTGGTGCGATAGACAACGCGCTCCGCGTTCTCGACCTTAAACTTCCGTACAGCGTCTGCAGTAGTGGGAAGTCCCTGCTCGACCATGGCGTCTTTGACGGAGGTGAGAACCCATTCCTCGGCCGGGGCGCTGGGGTTGATAATAATTTTGTTGTAGTACTTGAGGTACTTGTCCAGCGTTCCATCAGCAGAGCCACTCTTGGGGACGTCGACACGATTGAGCGATGCCCGCGTGTGGTCGCGCGTGCAGAGCACCACATATTCCTTGATTTTGGGCAGGCGCTTGTCGACGTGCGACATCTTCACGCCCGAGGTCTCACTCGATTTCACGGGAATGGTGTTGATGACGTTGTCCTCACCGAAGATCTCGCGACACATGGTCACGAGGTTGGAAAGCTCGCTGTCATCGATGCTGATAGCGATGTAACCGTCAGGAGTAAGCAGATTGCGCGCAAGTTTGAGTCGCGGATAGAGCATGTTGAGCCAGTTGGAGTGGTACCGGCCTTCGGACTCAGCATTCGTGGAGAGCTTCTTGCCGTCGCTGCTCGTCTGCTGCGACCACCCGAGATAGTTCCTGATGCCGTCTTTGAAGTTATCCGGATAGATGAAGTCATGGCCCGTGTTGTACGGAGGATCGATGTAAATGAGCTTGATGTGGCCGTGATAGTGCTTCTGGAGCACCTTGAGGACCTCGAGGTTATCGCCTTCGATGAAGGCATTCGTCGCAGAGTCCCAGTTCCTGGACTTGCCCTTGTCCGGGCGCAGTGTTGCGGAAGTGGGCAGCTGGGCGGCACGCATGGCGCGCTTCTTCCCCGGCCAGAACAAGCCAAAGCGCTCCGCAGTTCCGGATGCGTCGCCGCCTAGAAGCTCAGTGAGTGTGTCTATGTCGATGGTGCCGTCGGCGACGGCTTCAGGGACAAGGCGTGCCAACTGCGCGGCGAGCTCGGTGCGGAAGTCAGGACTGACGCCCGATACCTCGTGAATCGTGTCCATATCGGTCTCCAGGGCGTCCTGGGCCATGAAATGTCTCCTTTGCGTGCTCGACCTGTGTGCCCCTACCAGGATAGGGAGTTCGTCGACATATCCAGGGGAACTTCGCACTTCGTTTCTACGATTGGGATGCTTGCAGTCGATTCCGTGCTCATGATGTCACGCGCGTGACGCTTAAGACTTGACCCTCACGTAGCGTAAGGGACTGTGATGGGTTCATGAGCAACGACAACAAGTTTGACGGCGAGGGCCGCGGTGTTAGCGATGCCGCAGCCGTCCTCGGCGTGTCCGTGCGCACCCTGCACTATTGGGAAGAACGCGGACTTGTGGTGCCGAGCGCTCGTACGTGGGCGAACTACCGCGTGTATTCCGACGCAGACATCGCACGGGCACAGCGCGTGCTGATCTACCGTGCGACGGGCATGGCACTCGCCGATATTGCGCGGGTACTCGACGCTGAGGGAACGTCCCTCGAGCACCTCGCTCGACAACGCGCATTGCTCATGGACAAACGGCACAAGCTCGACGAGATGCTTGATGCCCTCGACTATCTCATGGAGGAAGAAATGAAGGATACGAATCTCAGCGTTGACGAAATCGCCACGGTGCTGGGCGACGCTCACTTTGCCGAGCACCACGAGGAAGCAGAAGAGCGCTACGGCGGCTCGGATGATTGGGCGATATCGCAGAAGAACGCTGCGCAGCGCACGGCGGAGGACTGGGCAGACCTCAAGTCGCGCACCGATGAACTCGAGGTCCGCTTGGCGGCGGCATGCGGGGCCGGCACGACGCCAGAGTCCGAGGAAGCTCGTGGGCTCGTTGAGGAACACCGCACGCTGCTGTGCGAGCATTTCCCGGTAAGCCCCGCGAAGCACGTTCTCATCGCGAGCGGATACACCGCTGACCCGCGCTTTAGAGCTCACTACGACGAGCGGCAGGCTGGGTTAGCGGAGTGGCTGCAGGCCGCGATCAATGCGGCTGCGGCAGCGCAGGGCGTCGACCCGGACTCAGCCGTGTGGGAATAGCCGAGGGCCGCTCGCGGCCTTGGGGCCGCGACGGTGACGCGGTGCTGCGCGGGCACAAAGGGACATCGGCAAGCTCAGAAAACGGGGGACGACCCCACCTCCCGGGAATGAGGGAGGTGGGGCCGAGTCTGTGGAGAAGAAGGACTACTTCTTCAGTGCGTCGATGATCTCGTTGTACGCAGCGACCGGGCGCATGACAGCGTTGAGCTTGTCCTCGTCCGGAGCGTAGTAGCCGCCGAGGTCAGCCGGCTGGCCCTGGTTGTCGATTAGGGCCTGAGCGATCTCATCAGCCTTGTCTTCGAGAGCCTTGGCAATCGGAGCGAAGTGCTCGGCGAGCTCAGCGTCATCAGACTGCGCAGCCAGTTCCTTGGCCCAGTTGAGGGTGAGGAAGAAGTGGGAGCCGCGGTTGTCGATCTCGCCGACCTTGCGGGACGGGGACTTGCCCTCGTCGAGCAGGGTCTCCGTAGCCTTGTCGAGAGCGGCGGCGAGGACGCCAGCCTTCTCGTTGCCGTGAGCGTTGAGCTCGTGGCGGAAGGACTCGGCCAGGGCGAGGAACTCGCCGAGGGAGTCCCAACGCAGGTGGTTTTCTTCCTCGACCTGCTGGACGTGCTTTGGAGCGGATCCGCCTGCACCGGTCTCGAAGAGGCCGCCGCCAGCCATGAGCGGAACGACGGAGAGCATCTTCGCGGAGGTGCCCAGCTCGAGGATGGGGAAGAGGTCCGTGTTGTAGTCACGCAGAACGTTACCGGTCACGGAGATGGTGTCCTCGCCCTTGCGGATGCGCTCGACGGACGCCTTGGTTGCGGAGACCGGATCCATGATCTCGATGTCGAGACCCTCGGTGTCGTGGTCCTTGAGGTACTTCTTCACCAGCTCGGTGATGTTGCGGTCGTGGCCGCGCTCCGGGTCGAGCCAGAAGATGGCCTTCATGCCGGACAGGCGAGCGCGGTTGACGGCCAGCTTGACCCAGTCCTGGATCGGGGCGTCCTTGGTCTGGCATGCGCGCCAGATGTCGCCAGCCTCGACGTCGTGCTCGATGAGCACATCGCCAGCGGAGTTGACGACCTGGACCTTGCCGTCAGCAGCAATCTTGAAGGTCTTGTTGTGGGAGCCGTACTCCTCAGCCTTTTGCGCCATGAGGCCGACGTTCGGGACGGTGCCCATGGTGGTCGGGTCGAAGGCGCCGTTGGCCTTGCAGTCCTCGATGACGGCCTGGTAGACGCCAGCGTAGGAGGAGTCCGGAATGACAGCGAGGGTGTCCTGCTCCTCGTTGTTCTTGTTCCACATGTGGCCGGAGGTGCGGATCATGGCCGGCATGGAGGCGTCGATGATGACGTCAGACGGAACGTGCAGGTTGGTGATGCCCTTGTCGGAGTTGACCATGGCCAGGTCTGGGCCGTTTTCGAGGGCAGCGTCGAAGGCAGCCTTGATCTCAGCACCGTTCTCGAGGCTCTCGAGGCCTGCGTAGATGGCGCCCAGACCGTTCTCACCGTTGAGGCCGGCGGCGAAGAGTTCCTCGCCGTACTTGTCGAAGACGTCAGCGAAGAAGGCGCGAACAACGTGGCCGAAGAGGATGGGGTCAGAGACCTTCATCATGGTGGCCTTGAGGTGAGCGGAGAAGAGGACACCCTCTTCCTTGGCCCGCGAGACTGCGTCTCGCAGGAAATTGTCCAAGGCCTTGGCCGACATGAAGGTGCCGTCGATGACCTCGCCCTCGAGGACCTTGAGGCCGTCGAGGAGGATCGTTTCATTCTGATCGGCGGAGCCGATCAGCTTGATGGTCAGGGTGTCAGCGGCCGGCATGATGACGGACTTCTCGTTGTGGCGGAAGTCGTTGTCAGCCATGGTGGCAACGTTGGTCTTGGAATCAGCGGTCCAAGCGCCCATGCGGTGCGGGTTCTTCTTAGCGAAGTTCTTCACGGCGATGGGGGCGCGGCGGTCAGAGTTGCCCTCGCGCAGAACCGGGTTGACGGCGGAGCCCTTGACAGAGTCGTAGGCGGCGGCGATGGCCTTCTCTTCCTCGGTGGAGGGATTATCCGGGTAATCCGGGAGCTTGTAGCCCTCAGCCTGGAGCTCGGCGATGGCCTTCTTCAGCTGAACCAGGGACGCAGAGATATTCGGCAGCTTGATGATGTTGGCTTCCGGCGTCTTAGCGAGCTTGCCCAGCTCGGCCAGAGCGTCATCGACCTTCTGGTCGCCGAGGGTCTCCGGGAACTGTGCCAGGATGCGGCCGGCCAGGGAGATGTCGCGGGTCTCGACCTCAATACCAGCAGTGGAGGCGAAGGCCTCAACGACGGGCTTGAACGAGTAGGTAGCCAGCAGCGGAGCTTCGTCCGTGCGGGTCCAGATGATCTTTGCCATGATTCTCCTAGATAAAGTTGAAAAAATCTTCGACGCTTAAGAATACCTGTTGTACGGTGTGCCTGCGACACGTTGGGTGGGTTTTGTGAGCGCGGTTAACCCCGTTTGAGCGGGGCGGGACTGTCATTAGTTTTCGGCGCGGCCGCGCTTCCAGTAGCCCATGAAGGACACTTGCTCGCGGGGGACGCCAACCTGCTTGACGAGCATGCGACGCATGGTGGTCACCAGCGTGGACTCGCCGGCGATCCAGAAGTAGGCGTCAGGAGCCGGCGAGGCGGTGTGGGCATCGGAGCTGGCGTCGAGGGGTTCGCCGGAGGCCGAGAAAACGGGGGTTTCCCACACCGTTTCCTCTGGACTCATTCCGGTGGAGGAGTACTCGGGAACCTCGGTTTTAAGCAGCTGCGCGGCGGCGGTGAGGAGTGCCTCGCCGTGCGGGCGGGTGCCGCGCGCGTAGTAGCGCACGTCCACGCCGTTGGGCGCGGCGAGGATCTGCTGGTCCTGGGCGTAGGGGACCTCAATGTGGGCAGTGCCGGTGAGTCCCACAGGAGTTGACGGCCATTCATCGATGATGCGTGAGATGGCGGGCAGGGCCGTCTCGTCGCCGAAGAGATGAATCTGGGAGGCGGGGCCGGGGGAGAACTCGATGCCGCCACCGGAGGCATCGGAAAGCGGCGGCGCGATGACGAGGATTTCATCGCCGGGGCGCGCGGCCTGAGCCCACGCGCAGGCAGGGCCTGTCGCGCCAGGAGCAGTGTGCAGGACGAAGTCGACGTCAATCTCACTGCCCACATGGTTGCGCACGGAGTAGGTGCGCATGGGGCCGCGCGCGGTGGGCTCGAGACTACGCCAGTGGTCGAACCAAGTGGCATCGCCCTCGGGAAGCGCAGGCAGCCCCTGAGGTCCAGGGAAGATGAGCTTAATGCGCAGGTCGCGGGTGGGGCCGGCGGGGCCCATCTGATCCAGGCCACCGAGGCGGATGCGCTGGAAAGACGGGGAAATGCGCTGGGTGGAGACCACGTGGGCGCGGAAAGCGAGGAAAGGCATAGCTTCCTTTCTAGTACTCGAGTTGATTAGTCGGTGGTGGATGGGGTGGAGACGCGATGGCGGCCCCTAGGCATGACCGCAGGTGCGCTGGAGACGGGATCGCGCACGATGGCGGAGTCGATGCCGAAGACTGCGCGGACGGTGTCTTCGGTGACGACGTCTGCAGGAGTGCCGTGGGCGAGGACTCTGCCGTGGGAGACGGCGATGAGCTCGTCCGAATAGCGCGCGGCGAGGTTGAGATCGTGGAGCACCATGACAATGGTGGTCCCGCGTTCCTCGTTGAGGTCGACGAGGAGATCGAGGACGTCGAGTTGGTGCTTGACGTCGAGATAGGTGGTGGGCTCGTCGAGCAGGAGGATATCGGTGCGCTGCGCCAACGCCATGGCGATCCACACGCGCTGGCGTTGGCCGCCGGAGAGTTCGTCGACGCTGCGCTCGGTAAGTTCTGTGAGACCGGTGGCCTCGAGGGACTGGGCGACGATGTCGTAATCCGCCTGCGACCACTGGCCGAGGAAGTTCTGGTGCGGCGAGCGACCGCGGCCGACGAGTTCGGCGACGGTGATGCCTTCGGGCGCGGTGGGGGATTGCGGCAGGAGCCCCAGGGTGCGCGCAAGTTCCTTGGTGGGAACCGACGAGATGTCGCGGCCGTCGAGGAGGACCGAACCGCCCGCGGGCTTGAGTAGACGCGAGAGCGTGTGGAGCAGCGTCGACTTACCGCAACCGTTGGGTCCGATGATGGAGGTGATCCGCCCCGGCGTGACGGTGAGACTGAGATCGTCCAGGATGGGCGTGCCGCCGTAGCCGACGGTGAGCGAATCCGCGCGGAGTTCGGAGTGCATGGAAGCTCTTTTCTTTGTAGGTGGGTTTATCGGGCGTTGCGTTGTGTTGTTACCGGCGGGCGCGGGTGAGCAGATAGATGAGGAAAGGCGCGCCGAGGGCGCCGGTAATGACGCCCACGGGGTAGCGGGTGCCCAAGGCGAATTGCCCCGCGAGATCGGAGGCGAGGACGAGAACAGCGCCGATGAGACCGGCGGGCAGCGGAGAGGTGAGCCCTCCCGGGTAGAGCCGAGTGGCGATGGGGCCGGACATAAAAGCCACGAACGCGACGGGGCCAGCAGTGGCGGTGCCTACGGCGATAAGCGTGACGGCGCCGGCGATGAGTGCGACCCGCATGGCGCCCAGGCGTAGGCCGAGGCCGGTGGCGAGGGCATCGCCAAGCCGGAGTACCGCGAGTTGGTGGCGGCCGATTGTCATAAGCGGTACGCAGAGCGCGACGGTGAGAAGCAGCGGGGCGCCGCGCTCCCAGCTCATTGTGTTGAGAGAGCCGGTGATCCAGCGGGCGGCGGTTCCGAGGTCCCACGCCGCGGCGCGGGAGAGCTGGTACGTCACCCAGGAATTGAGGATGGCGGAGATACCAATTCCGATGAGAATGAGCCGGGTACCGGAGAAACCTGACTTGAGGCTGAGCAGGTAGATCACCGCGGCGACGACGAGTGAGGCGGCGAGCGACAAGGCCGAGACAGCGGTCTGCGACCAGTGGAAGGCGACGATTCCGGTGACGCCCGCGGCCGAGGCCGCCGAGGAGATGCCGATGATGTCAGGCGAGGCCAGCTGATTGCGCAGCATGGTTTGGAAGGTGGTTCCTGCGATGCCAAACGCGAGGCCCACGGCGACGGCGACGGTGGCGCGCGGCAGGCGCAGCTCGCCGACGCTAAAGGACGCGCCGGGGACGGTCTGCCCCGCGATGACGCGGGCGATGTCGCCGAGCGAGTAGGTCACCTCCCCGAAGACGAGGCTGGCGAGCCACAGGCCGCCGACGAGGAGGACGAGGACAGTGGTGCGCAGAGCGTGCGAGCGTGCACGATTACGGCGGGCGGCGCGGATGTCGCGGGCGAGTTCGTGCTGCGTGCGGGGCGCGGGCGTGGTGGTCGTGGCGGTCATGCGAGTTCTCGTATCTTCGTGCGGCGGATTATCCAGATAAACAGAGGGGCGCCGAGGAAAGGCGTGAGGATGCCTACGGCGAGTTCTTCGGGCCGGGCGATAAGCCGGCCCACCGTGTCCGCGACGGTGAGGACGACCGCACCGCCGAGCGCGCACGCTGGCAGGAGGACGCGGTGATCGGTGCCGACGAGCACACGCATGAGGTGCGGGACGATGAGCCCGATGAAGGCGATGGGGCCGGCAAGCGCCGTTGCACAGCCGCAGAGGATAACCGCGCCGATGGTCGCGAGAAGCCGCGTGCGGGCGGCATGGAATCCCAGACCGCTGGCAAGACTATCGCCCAGCGCTAGGGCGTTGAGCCCGTGCGCGCAGTAGGCGGCGATGCCGGCGCCGAGGAGTAACAGCGGGGCCGCGGCGGCGAGGTGTGGCCATTGCGCGCCGCCCACGGAGCCGATCTGCCAGAAGCGGAAGGTATCCATGACGTCGGCGCGGGGGAGCACGATGGCAGAGACGAGGCTGGAGATGGCCGCCGCAGTGGCCGCGCCCGCGAGCGCCAGCTTGAGCGGCGTCGCTCCGCCGCGGCCGAGCGATCCCACCGCGTAGACGAAGGTCGCGGCCAAGAAGGATCCGACGATGGCCACGGCCATGGTGCTCAAAGGGCGGGCGAGCCCGAAGAACGTGATGCCAGTGACGACGGCGAGCGATGCCCCAGCGAGCACCCCGAAGATGCCGGGATCGGCGAGCGGATTGCGGGTGACGCCTTGAAAGATCGTGCCCGCGACGGCGAGGCTTGCGCCAACGAGGACGGCGAGGACCGTGCGCGGCACGCGGACATAGGCTGCCGCCTGCGCCGCAGTGTCAGCGTGTCCCTGCAACGCGGCGAGGGCGTCGGCCACGCCGATGACGCGGACGCCAAACATGACAGACGCCACGACGGCGAGTACGAGCGCGAGGAGCGTGCCGGCGAGGACAAGGCTGGCGCGGCGGGCGTGCGTGCGGGTGCCTGAGTCCGGGCCTGAATCGGTGCTTGGGTGGGGACGCGGGCGGTTCGGGGATTCGGTGGTCTCGGGAAGACGGGGCATCTGGTGCGTCACGGCGGGTTACTGGGCGGCGTCGTTGAGGAGTGAGAAGTAGTCGTCGATGGTGGCCGGAATGGACAGCGGCGACTCGTTGGATGCGGCACCCAGCGGTCCCTCCGGCAGCCAGGCGACGTGGCCATTCTTGATGGCGGGGATCTTGGACAGCAGCGGGTCTTTTTGCATGTCCTTGAGCGCCTGGGCGTCGGCCTCCGCGCCGCCCTGGGAGTAGGAGACGAAGAGATCGACGTCCTCGAAGAGCTCTGGCTGCTCCGCGGAGACCTCGACCCAGAAGGAGTCGGCGCCCTCGGTGTTGTCCTTGACCACCTGCGGCACGGCGAGGCCGTGGTTGGCGAGGAAGCCCATGCGGGGATCCTCGGTGGTGTAGAAGCCCACCTTGGACGGATCGGAGGCGCCGCCGAAGGAGGTAAACAGCACCTTCTTGTCCTTGAGATCGGGGTAAGAGTCCAAGGTCGAAGAGACCTCTTTATCGAGGGCAGCGAGCAGCTCTTTGCCGTCGTCCTCCTTGCCCAGGGCCTTCGCATTCATGGTGACCATGTCCTCCATCGAGGTGGTCCACGGCTGGGTGGGGTAGGCGACGACGGGCGCGATCTTTGACAACGTGTCGTAATCCTCCTGCGTGAGTCCCGAGTAGGAGGCGAGGATGACGTCCGGCTTGGTTTCCGCGACCTGCTCGTAGGGAATGCCGTCCGTCTCATCGAAGAGAACAGGGGTCTCCGCGCCGAGCTCGGTTAGCTTGTCTTCGACCCAGGGCAGGATGCCATTGCCATCGTCGTCGCCCCACGTCACCTTCGACATGCCCACGGGGGCGATGCCGAGGGCCAGCGGTACTTCGTGGTTGCCCCAGCCTACGGTGGCGACGCGCTGCGGGGCGGCCTCGATGGTGGTCTCGCCGAAGGCGTGCTGGACGGTGACGGGGAACGCCGCGGCGGAGTCAGAGGCGGACTGCGCGTCGGACGCGGATTGGGAGTCGGAGCCGCCAGTGGTGCCGGAATCCGTGGACGAGCATCCGGTGAGCGCGAGCGTGAGACACGTGAGCCCAGCGAGCGTTGCGGTAAGCGGGCGCGCACCGAGACGTGAGAACGTGCGAGCGGAGGAACGTGCGTGAGCCATAATCAGAGACATCCTTCATGGTAAGTAAGGCTTGCGTTGTTTAGGTGAGCCTACGCTACCACCTACGGCCTGTGGGAAAGAAAGGCGCAGCCTACCGGGGGATATCGGGCGGGCTGTGAGTGCACCATGTCACACGTGGTGAGTCATGTCTGATTCGTCGTGAATGTCGCTTCCAACTTACGAAGAGCACTCATAATTAGCTAACGTCCTTGCTCGTGACTGACTCCTCCGCAAAGACTGACCAGCGTAAGCATCCCCGCGACCCCAACGCCCCGCGCGTGCCGCGCCAGACCGAGATTTCTTCGACGCGCCGCACCCTCGTCATGCTTGCCATGGCGCTGGGCGCATTCGCCATCGGCACGACCGAGTTTGTGTCCATGGGCTTGCTGCCGCTCATCGCGCACGATTTCGGGATGTCTGAGGACTCCGCGTCGATTCTTATCTCTATCTACGCGCTCGGCGTCGTGGTGGGCGCGCCGGTGATCTCCGCTGTGACAGGCAAGCTCCCGCGCCGTCGCCTGATTCTGCTACTCATCGCGTTCCTGCTCGTGGGCAATCTCTTTACGGCGCTCGCGCCCAACTTTGGCGTGCTCATCGTTGCCCGCTTCGTCGCGGGCCTGCCGCATGGCGCGTATTTCTCCGTGGCCAACCTGTCCGCGGCGTCCATGTCTCCGGCGGGCGACCGCGGTAAGGCCATGGCGTTTGTGGGCATGGGCCTGGCCGTCGCCACCGTCGTGGGCGTGCCGGCCGCGCAAGCGCTCGGCCAGGCGATGACATGGCACGCGGCGTACCTCCTGGTGGTCATCATCGCGCTCGCGACGATGGTCCTGCTCTACTTCCTTATGCCACACATGACGAAGATGCAGCAGACCTCTCTGGCCACGGAGATGGGCGCGCTGAAGAATTCCCAGGTCTGGCTCACGGTCTTCATGGGCATTGCCGGTTTCGCGGTCATGTTCTCCATCTACACCTACATCACGTGGACCATGACGGAGGTCGCCGGCATGGATGCGAAGTGGACGTGGGCCGTGCTCATGGCCTACGGCATTGGCATGACGCTGGGCAATGGCGCCGGCGGCGCCATGGCAGACCGCAACATGGAGGGCGCCATCCTCATCGCGCTCACGTGCATGCTGGGCCTAGCCGTCGCCTTCTACTTCGCCGCGCACAATGCATGGACCGGAGCCCTCGTCTTCGGCGTCCTCGCCTTCTTCGGCTCCGTCCTCGTGCCCTCGCTGCAGCTGCGCCTCATGGAGGTCGCCGGTGATGCCCAGGCGCTCGCCTCCGCGCTCAACCAGTCGGCCCTCAACATCGCGAACGCCATGGGCGCGGCCATCGGCGGTATCGTCGTGGGCGCCGGGTTCTCCTACAACTCGACGGCGCTTGCCGGTGCTGCGCTGGCACTCGTGGGCGTTTCCCTGTGGTTCGTCACGATGTGGGATAAGCGCCGCATCATGCGTCGCAACCCGGAGGCGTTTGCGCCTAAGGTCAAGATCGTCGAGCAAAGCTAAAGCACACGCGCACTGAATACACACGCGCTGTCACTGAGCGCGCAGCGTACAAGGACACCATGCGGATAGTCGAAGAATCCCAGCCCACGAGCCGGGCGCCCCGCCGCCGGCTCCACCGCCGCCCCATTCCCCGCCAGACGGAGATGGGACGGCGTCGCCGTACCATCGCCATGCTTGCCATGGCGCTTGGTGCCTTCGCGCTGGGCACCACGGAATTTACGTCCATGGGCCTCCTGCCGCTCATCGCAGCGGACTTCGGGGTGAGCGAGGACACCGCCTCGACCATCATCTCTGCCTACGCTCTCGGCGTCGTCGTCGGCGCGCCGGGCGTCGCGGCACTTACCGCGAAGCTTCCACGTCGCCGCCTCATCCTCATCCTGCTGGGGCTCATCGTCGTGGGCAATCTCGCCTCCGTCGCGGCGACGAGCTACCCAGTCCTCCTCGGTGCGCGTTTTGTCGCAGGCCTTCCGCATGGCGCGTATTTCTCGGTGGCCATGCTCGCCACGGCGTCGATGTCCCCGCCGGCGCAGCGCGGCCGCGCACTCGCCTTCGTCGTCACCGGTCTCACCGTCGCGACCATCGTGGGCGTGCCACTTGCCCAAGTCCTGGGCCAAAACCTGGGCTGGCATGCGGCCTACGGCGTCGTCGCCGTTATCGCCCTTGTCGCCATCGGCGGCCTGTGGATCGCCATGCCACACATGACGCAGATGGCGGCGAGCTCCATCCGTCAGGAATTCTCCGTATTCACCAAAGGGCAGGTGTGGCTCACGCTGCTCATCGGCGTGACCGGTTTCGCCGGCATGTTCGCCGTCTACACGTACATCACGTGGATTATGACCAAGGACGCCGGCCTGCCCGAGGGCTGGATGTGGCTCATCCTCATGATCTTCGGCGGTGGCATGACCGCGGGTAACTGGCTGGGCGGACGCCTCGCCGACTGGAACGTGGAGAAAGGACTGGTGCTCTCCGTCGCGGCACTCGCGGCCGCGCTCATCGCGTTCTATTTCTCGACCGCCCACGTCATTCCCGCCACCGTATTCTTCACCCTCATCGGCGTCTTCGGCATGGCGCTGCAGCCTAGTCTTCAGGTGCGTTTGCTCGACCACGCGGGCGAGGCCCAGACACTCGCCGCAGCGCTCAATCAATCGGCGCTCAATACTGCGAACGCGGGTGGCGCGGCCGTCGGCGGCCTCGTCGTCGGCGCGGGCCTAGGCTTCGGTTCACCGGCGCTCGCCGGTGCCGTCCTCTCTGTCATCGCCGTCGTCCTCTGCGTCGTGGCCGCGCGCTTGGCCCGCTCGTCCGCCCGCTAGAGTAGGCGGCATGACTTTTACCATCGCTTCCGTCAACGTCAATGGCATCCGCGCCGCTTGCAAGCAGCGCAACGAACTCAACCCGGGCATGAACGCCTGGCTGGCCCAGACCCCGGCGGACGTCGTGCTCATGCAGGAAGTGCGCGCGAACCCCAAGGAGACGGAGAAGGCCCTGGCGCCGTCGCTCGAGGCGGGCTGGCACCTGGTTCAGGCTGAGTCGGACGCCAAGGGCCGTGCCGGCGTGGGCATTCTCTCCCGCACGGAGCTTTCCGATGCCTCTGTGGGTTTCGGTTCCTTTGCCTCTTCCGGTCGCTACATTGAGGCCACCGTCGCCACCGGCGAGCGCGTCGCCTCCCTCTACCTGCCCAGCGGCGATACGAATTCGCCCAAGCTGGATGAGAAGTACCTCTTCCTGGACGAGTTCGCGGAGGTGCTCGAGGAGCGTGCCAACGATTTCCCGCAGATGGTCATCGGCGGGGACTGGAATATCTGCCACCGCGCGCAGGACCTGAAGAACAACAAGGCGAACGAGAAGAAGGCTGGCCACCTGCCGGAGGAGCGCGCCTTCATGGACTTCGTCTTTGGCGCATTCCCGGATTCTGAGCCGCAGGTCAAGGCGCGCCTGGGCGAGTACCACGGCGTGGTGGAGTACGCGACGAAGACGGATTGGGCGGCCCGCGCGGCCGGCCATGAGCCGGTGTGGTTTGACGCCGCGCGTCGCCTCCAGCCGGAGCTGGAAGGCCCGTACACGTGGTGGACCTACCGTGGTCAGGCCTTCAATAACGACGCAGGGTGGCGCATCGATTATCAAGCCGCGACCCGTGCGATGCTCGACCGCGCCGTGCGCACCTGGGTCGACAAAGCCCCGAGCGTCGAGGAACGCTGGTCCGATCACGCGCCGCTTTTGGTGGAGTACCGCTAAAGGCTACCCCCGCGCGGGCGGCTGAAAGCGGGCATTAATGGATTGAAGCGTGTGCCGGGTGTTAAACTCTGTGGCGTCTATATCATTCTTTCCTCGCGAGAACTTGGAGCAACTGCATGGCACGCGCAGCAATTGAATTCATCCTCGGCGCTGTTATCTTGGCCGCCGCCATCTGGTGGTTTAGCGTCGAAGGCCCGTCCTTCCTGTCCCTGGCACCGATGGTCCTCATGGGCGTGGGCGGTGCCTTGATGGTCGCCGGTTTCTCTGACGCGCTGGACACTCACAGCCCGACCAAGCGCAAGATCTAGTTCTCGCGTTCACGACGCTGAGCCGCCCTTCCCGTTTCGGGAGGGGCGGCTTTCGCTCTGTGGGGGAGTTGCGCACGCCGGTGGGCGTTGACATGAAGAATGGCCGTGTAGCGCGAGGCTAACCCTGGGCCTTGCACGCAGGAGGCCGCGCACTACACTGAATGACTATGACTGAACAGAATTCTGCAGCAACCGCGGGTAGCACCGACGCAGGCGCTGACGCCGCGACGCACCGCGTCCTCTCCGGTATCCAGCCCACGGCGGATTCCTACCATTTGGGTAATTACCTGGGAGCCCTCAAGCAGTGGATTGACTTGCAGAATTCCTTCGAGGCCTTTTACTTCATCCCGGACCTGCACGCCATCACCGTGGAGCAGGATCCTGAGGCGCTGCGCCAGCGCACCATTGCCGGTGCCGCCCAGCTCATCGCCCTGGGCATCGATCCGGAAAAGTCCACGCTCTTCGTGCAGTCCCACGTCCCGCAGCACACGGAGCTGACCTGGGTCCTGCAGTGCCTCACCGGTTTTGGCGAGGCCTCGCGCATGACGCAGTTCAAGGACAAGTCCGCCAAGCAAGGCTCGGACCGCACCTCCGTGGGTCTGTTTACCTACCCCATGCTCATGGCGGCGGACATCCTGCTGTACTCGCCGGACTTCGTGCCGGTGGGGGAGGACCAGCGCCAGCACCTCGAGCTCACGCGCAACCTGGCCGAGCGCTTCAACGCCAAGTATGGCGAGACCTTCCGCGTGCCCGAGCCGTTCATCCCGGAGGGCTCCGCGAAGATCTACGACCTTCAGGATCCGACCTCTAAGATGTCGAAGTCGGGTTCGAACCCAAAGGGCATCATCAACTTGCTCGACGAGCCGAAGACCTCGGCCAAGCGCATCAAGTCCGCCGTCACGGATGATCTGGGTTCTGTCGCCTTCGACCGTGAGACCCAGCCGGGCGTGTCCAACCTCCTTATCATCCAGTCCGCTCTCACCGGTGAATCCGTGGACGCCCTGGTCGAGAAGTACGCAGGTCAGGGCTACGGCCACCTCAAGGTCGACACTGCCGATGCCCTCCAAGCGTTCACCACGCCGCTCAAGGCACGCTATGAGGAACTCATGGCGGACCGCGGCGAGCTCGAGTCCATCCTTGCCCGCGGCGCGGAGCGCGCGCAGGAGATCGCGCAGCCCCTGCTCGATAACGTTTATGACAAGGTTGGCTTCCTCCGCCCCCGCCGTGGCTAGGACCACGATATTCTGGGACGAGTAACTTATTTCTTTCTAAGAAAGGACTCTCGTCTGCATGGCAGCAGCGTCATCTCCGTCTACGAAGAACGACGAAGCACGCACCGACGTGTACGGCATTGAACGCGCATATGATGACGATCCAGGTGCCGTCGACAAAGTGCGTGAGCGTTCGCCCTTCGTCGACCACATCATGCGCACGCTCGATCGGTACGGGTCTGAGGGCGGCAACCAGTTCGCCGCAGCCACCACGTACTACTCGGTGCTCGCTATCTTCCCGTTGCTCATGCTGCTTACCGCGGGTGCGGCAACGGTCTTGGCATCGCGTCCCGACCTTTTCCAGCAATTGCAGGATCAAATCACGGAGTCTGTCTCGGGTGATTTGGGCTCGACACTCAACGAGGTTCTTGAAACCGCCGTCGATCAGCGCGGCGCCATGTTCGGCATCGGTGGTCTGACCACCCTGTGGTCTGGCTTGGGATGGATGAACAACCTGCGCGTTGGTATCTCCGCGATGTGGAAGATCGACGCGAATGAAGGCGGCAGCTTCATTCAAAAGAAGCTCAGCGACTTGCTCGGCCTCATCGGTTTGCTCGTCGCGCTCGTCATCGCCTTCGGCGTTACCGCAGCCGGTTCTTCTGGACTTACGCAGAAGGTTTTCGGCTGGGTGGGCATCGAATCTTTCCCCGGCATGAATAGCGTGATCTTCCTCGTTGGCCTAGTGGTCGGTCTCATTGCGAACTTCCTTGTGTTCTGGTGGCTCATTGTCATCCTGCCGCGCACTAAGGTGCCGAAGAAGTCCGGCCTCATGGGTGCGCTTATCGGCGCCGTGGCCTTTGAGGTCCTCAAACAGCTGTCCACCGTCATCATGTCCTCTGCTGCAGGCAACCCGGCGGGCGCCGTCTTCGGCCCCGTCATTGTCCTCATGGTTGTCATGTACCTCGTCTGGCGCGTGGTGCTCTATGTCTCCGCCTGGACGGCGACGACGGACGAGTCTCTCGTCAATGCCGAGGACGTGGACGTTCCCGCACCGGCGATTATTCGTGTGCGCAACGAGGTGAAGACCGGCCCGTCCGCCGGCACCACGCTGGGCATTGGCGCGGCTCTCGGCGCCGTGGGCGCCGGCCTCGTGGCGTTGCTGCGCCGCAAGTAGCTCATCCACACGTCGCCCCGCCGTTGCCTCGAGGAGTCGTGGCGGGGGCGATACAATACGCCACAAACACACTCAAAAGAGTCTCTGCGGCACCCCGCGCGGCGCTCTCGCAGCGCGATGGGGGCGCAGTGCAGTAACGAAAGGATCCGTGAGCGTCCATGCATGCGCCGAACCTCTACACCCACTTTGGTCTCGATCCGCAGGAAAACTCGACCGCTCTGGGCGTCTTGCTTTCGGCGCGCGACGCGCGCCTGGCTCAGCAGGGCTATTCCACGTCGACGGATACGCGGCGTGAGACGAATATCGGCTACGGCATCCTAGGCAACGACGAGGCCCGCGCGCTCTACGATGAAGCGCTCAGCGCTGGCCGTGGCGTCACGTGGGCGCAGTTGCAGTACCTCTGCGACTTTGGCACGTGGCCACAGGACTACACGGGGTGGACGGAACCCGACCACGACACTGACGCGCAGGCCGCCAGCGCCCCGCAGCCGCACCAGCACGCACAGCCGGGCCCTGCGCAGAACCCTTATGGCCAGTACGCCCAGCCCGATCAACCTGCGGTGAACCCGTACGGTTCTTCTCTTAACTTCGCGCACACGCCGGGCGTGGGGCCGAATAACCTCGTGCCCAGCCCCGCGCACCCAGTGTGGGGACAGCCCACCGGCGTCGTGGATTACGGCGCTGTCGCGCAGCGCGCGACGCCCGGCACGCGCTGGGCGATGGGCATCGTGGACGGTTTCCTCGCCACGATGGTCGGTGGTGCGGTGCTTGCGCCGCTCAGCGCCTTTGGCGATAGTGGCGATGCTATCGCGGCGCTTCTCTTCTTCGTCGTCTTCTCGGTGTACTTCATCCTCCCCGAGGTGCTCTGGGGCGGCAGCCCCATCAAACTGGCGGCAGGCTATCAAGTGCGCGACGTGGACACCCACGCGCGGCTTAGCCCGCAACAGGCGATGAAACGCAACTGGTTCCGCCTCGTCAACATCGTGCCGGGACTCGGCCAGCTCGTCGGTTTCATAGGCGGGCTTATCAGCGTCGGCACCATCTCACCTGACAACGGCATGCTGGGCGCCCACGATCGCTTCGCGCATGCCGAGGTGGTCAAGCGCTCACCGCGGCGTTAAAGCCAGCCAGTCGCGTCCCCTCGTCGCGCCCTGGCGTGCGCGATCGTGCTAGCGCTTGCGGTGGCGACCCGTCGTCCCGCGGAGCGTGAGCACCGCGGCGAGAATGGCGAAGAGAGCGATAAGGCCCACGATGAGCCAGCTCATCCACGGCTTGAGTTCGTCGAGGACTGGGTCGTAGGCGTGAGCGGACGCTGAGGTGGTGGGGGCATCGGAAGGCTCGGCGGGGCCGGGGGCCACTGGGTCCTGCGTGGCTGTCACCGTGGGGGTGGCGGAATGTTCCTCGGCGGGTGCCAGCGTGCCCACGCCCTGGCCGGGGCGGACGTCATAAGACTCGTGGAGCAGCTTCTGGGCCTGCTCCCACGCGCGGGGACCATGCTCGACGGTCGTGTTGAGGATGATCGCCATGAGGCGGCGGCCGCCGTGGTTGACGGCGCCCACGAAGGTATGGTGTGCATCATCCGTATAGCCCGTCTTGCCGCCGATGCCCTCCGGATCGTTCATGAGCAGGCCGTTGTCGTTCCACAGCTCATAGCCCGGCATGTCGCCGTAGCCGGGGAAGTCGACGTGATCCGTATTGACCAGGCGCGCGAAGGTGGGGTTGCGGTACGCGGCCTGGTAGATGAGGCCCAGGTCGTAGGCCGAGGTGGACATGCCTGGCGCGTCGAGACCGGAGTAGCTCGCGGCGACGGTGTCGGTGGTGCCCAGCTCGTGGGCCTTTTTATTGACCTTGTCGAGGGTCGCCTTATCGCCGCCCAGGGCTTGGGCGAGCGCGTGCGCGGCATCGTTGCCTGAGGCCATGACGAGGCCTTGAAGAAGTTGCTCGATGGTGTAGACACCGCCCTCGCCAATGCCCACGGCGGAGCCGTCCGCGTTCGCGTCCTCCGCGGTGGCGGTGTATTTCTGGTTGAGGTCGAGTTCCTCGATGGCAACAAGTGCGAGGAGCGCCTTGATGATGGACGCCGGGCGGTAACGCCCGTGCGGATCCTTCATAGCGATGATCTCGCCTGAGTCAACGTCCGCGACGAGGAACGCCGCGGCAAGGACGTCCTTGTCCACCGTGAAACCCTTCGGCGCTTTCACGCCGCAGTCGCTGGTCTGCGTAGCCGGCAGGGGAGTGGGCGCGGGCTGGCCCGGCGCGAGACGCTCCGAGGTCGTTACCGGCTCCGGCGGCACGAGGGACTGCGGACACGTATCCGTGTTGGGGGCCTCCGTGCGGTAAGTCGGGGTAGCGGACTCTTTTGTGGCCTCGCCTTCCTCGCCCGCCTGGTCGTCAGCGGGGCCGCCTGCAGGATCGCCCGGGGTCGGTGCCGTGGCGGCAGGATCCTCCTGTGCGCGGGCGGGGGCGGGGCTGAGGAACGGGGCGCTGAGCGCCGCAGAACAAACCGCGGCGAGCGCCAGAGTGGCGAGCTTTTTCATGACGTGAAACATCTTAGGCGCCCGCCTACGATGGTGGGCATGCATGACGCACCTTTGATTAGCCCGGAAAACAAGGACTCGGACCGCGATACCTTCGCTGGCCTGCCGAAAGTCACCCTCCAAGAGCATGTGCCTTCCGATGCCGCCACTCCCGCAGACCTTACGGCGGCCACGGCCGCCGCGGTGGCGGCGTTGGCCGCCGATAATGTCGTCTACGCGGAGCTGCGTCTCCATGCGGAGACTTATCCTTTCAGCGCGCAGGAGGCTGTCGATGCCGCGCTTGCCGGGCTCGATCACGCGGGGATCGACGCCCGCCTCGTGATCATGGGCTTGCGTGGGTCCACCACCCTGCAGGAGTTGGCCGCGCTAACCGTCGCCGCCGCACGCAAGGACAAGGCTGACCGCGGCACCGAGGGCGCCCGCGTCGTCGGCTTTGCTCTGGGCGGCGATGTGGCGCAGCCCTTACCGGACTTGGACGCGCTCGTTGCCACCCTGCGCAGGGGCTTCCTTCCTTTCGAGCTTCACGCTGACGGCGAGCTCGACGATGTTGCTGCGGGCGTGCAGGCGGGCGTGAACCGTCTCTCCCACGCGACGGCGTTGGTAGATGACTTCACCGCGAACCTTGACGGCATCGCTCCGGGCGAGGTCTCCGGCTGGGTGTGCGACCGACGCATCCCGGTGACCTTTAGCCCCGCGGTAGAAATCATGCGCGGCCAACTCGAGGAGTTGTCCGATCACCCCTTGCCGCTTCTGCAGCAGCTGGGCTTTACGTGCACTATCTCTGCCGGACTGCCGGAGGTGGGCACGCTCACCGACCAGTTCGTCGCGCTCAACGAGACGTTGAGCTACGGTCTCGAGGAGTTCTTCGACCTCACCGTCAAGGCCGTGGAGAACGCCTTCGCTCCGCAGGTCGTGCGTGAGAAGCTCCTGGAGACGACCATCCTGCCGGCCTACGAGGAGCTCGGCGACCCCGAATTCGCCGAGGACGCTCTCTTCCGCGGCGAGGACGCGGACGGTGCTAGCGACCACGATCACGGTCATACGCACTAGCCCGATGTCTCGCGCCCGGCACGCTTCCTGAAGACGGCCTGCCAGGAACCGTCGAACCCGCTGTTCATTGCGCCAGGGGCGCAGCAGTGGGGTGCCATCGCGCGGTGACGCGTGTTCAATGGGGGTATGTCTTCAGCGTCAAACACTGCGTCTTCGGTGCTTATCATCCTGCCTGCCGAGGCGGACTTTGATGCCGCTGCCTTCGTCGACGCACACCGTACTGCGAAGGCGGCTGGGCACTATGTTGTGCTTGCCACACCGGGCGGGGCACAGCCACAGGTAGACGAGACCGAGCTCCAATCCTTGGGCCCTGACGCGGCGACGCGGGTGCGCGGCTATCTGGAGGAATGCACCCTCGCGTTGCTGAGCCCCCGCGCGCTGCGCACCGTGGACGAGGCGTCGTTTGCCGACGTGATCATCCTGGGCGAGCCCGCCGTGGGGGAAGAGATTCACCGCTTCGCCGCCACGCGCCGCGCTGCGCGACGACCGCTCACGGTTCTGGGCGGGGAGCCCGCCACGACCGCAGAGCCCCCTGACTCCACAGAATCCACGACACCGGATGCGCCTGATGCCGACGTCGTTTCCCTCGATGCCGTGCGCCGTTCCCGCACCCACACGAAAGAATAGTGATGTCCCCTACTTGTTCCCGCTTCTTCTCCCGCGCCCTCGTCAGTGCCGGGGTCCTTGGCGCGCTCGGCGCAGCCGCCGCTCTCGTGCCGCAATGGCGGGCTGACCGCAGCGCTGTCTCGCCGACGCTGCGCACGCCCGCGACGTGGGTGCCGTTTACGAATGTGCCAGGCGCTGTGGCCATGACGATCGCAGGGCTGGGCCGCCGCGCCGTCATGGCGCAGCCCACCGGTGACGATGTGCAGGCCTCCCGCCTGCGCGTGCAGTCACCCGAGGGCGTGTCCTGCGCCGTACACGTGCTCGTGCCGGAGTCTGTGGATGCCGCGGCGGATGCACCCGACTGGGGCGCCATACCGGTCATGGTGTGGACGCACGGTGGTGGACATTTGGTCGGTGCGCCGGAGATGTATGACACTCGCAACGCGGCCATCGCGCGAGCGCTGGGCGCCATCATCGTGGCACCGTATTATCCCAAGGCCCCGGCGAATCCCTTTCCGGCGGACTTTGACGTCTGCTACGCGGCGCTGCGCTGGGCACAGGAACGCACCTCCGGCCCCCTGGCGGTGTGTGGTGATAGCGCCGGCGGCGGACTAGCCGCAGGCCTTGCACAACGCGCGTTCGATGAGGGCCATCCCGTTGTCTTTAACGGGTTGGTCTATCCCATGCTCGACCACCGCACGGGACAGCTCCCCATCGAGGGCGGGCGCGGGCACTTTGTCTGGACGGCCAACTTCAACCGTGCGGCGTGGGCCGCGTACCTCGGCGCTGATCACCTTGAGCGGGAGCTGGAACCCTATGCGTCCCCTGTCGATCGCGGCGACTTTACGGGCATGCCGCCGACGTGGATTTCCATCGGCACGCTCGACCTCTTCTACGACGAGTCGCGTGCCTACGCGGACAAGCTGCGGGCGGCGGGTGTTCCCGTCGACTTCGTGGAGGTTCCCGGTGCTTACCATGGCTTTGACGCCCTCGCGCCGAAGTCACCGGAAACTGCCCAGCTCACCGCGAACCTCATCGCGGCGCTGCGGCCGTACCTGCGTCCCGAAAGCGTGGAGGAGAACACATAGTCGCACAACAAACGCCCGCTGCCCCACGTCGATGACGTGGGAGCAGCGGGCGTTCGGTGTTCGCACGGCGCCGGGGTGACCGACACAGTGCTCTAGCAGCGGTTATCGTGCTGTTTAGAACTTGGAGAAGCGCTTGATGAGCATCTCTTCCAGGCTGCGCCACGCGGAGGAATGATCGCTGTACGGCTTGGACGGCACGTAACCAGCGTGCTCCGTGGAGCCCAGCATGTAGCCCAGGTAGTCCTGGAAGCGCGGGTTCTCCAGCATGAAGGAGTTAATCGAGTCGTCGCCGGCCCAGTCTGCGGCATCCGCACAGATCTCGTAGGCACGAGCGAGCTGGTCGTTGTCCACGGCCTCCGGGCCCTGCTCGATGTCGCGCACGAGGTTATTAAACGTGTACTGGTTGTCCGGGTGAACCTGGATCTCAAGCTCGCCGGCGTTGGCGGCGGTAACGATGTCCTCCCACGTCGAGACGCGGGCGAGGTCATGGTCGTCGTTTTCCATGATCCACCGCATGAGCTGCTTCGGGGTGGGGAAGGAGTAAATCTCGCCCCACTTGCCCAGGAACACCGGGCGCTCGCCCAGATAGGTGCGCAGCGTGTAGACCGTCTTGCGGTCGATAGTGATCTTCACCGGGTCGATACCGGCGGCGGCCCATACCGACTTGTCGTACGGATCCGCGGCGGCGGCTTCGGCCTTGCGGGCCTCCTCGTCCTCCTGACGCTTCTTGGCTGCGGCAGCGGTGGCGGTGGAGATACGCGCGGCGGCGTCGGTCACCTTGTCCTCACTGAAGTCCGTGGTGGGAACGACCTTGACGTGCTTGTCGAGGTCTTCGATGACCTCTTTCCAGTTGGTGAGGATGACGTGGCCCACGCCAGACCACTCACGCAGGCCTTCATCGCCCGTGTAGTGCTCAGAGCCACGCACCGTGTTGCGCAGGATGGAGTGCGTGGCGAAGAAGATGGTGGTGTGCTCGGCACCTGCGACCGCGGCGAGAGCCTCGGCGACCTCCAGGTTGCGTGCGACGGTGGACACGGCCTCGTGGCTGGGGCGCTCCGCCAGCTTCGCGGGCATGCCGATGAGGTCGTAGTCATCGCGCGGCGCGACGGAGACGCGGTTCGCGGGCCGCGAGTTGAAAGCTTCCCAGTTGGGGTGATCCAGCAAGTCATGGCGCTGGCCTGACTCTAAGAACATCAGCAGCTCGGCCTCGGTGTGGAAGAGGAGGATCGACTCATCGTCGCCCAAGAAGGCTTGCCATTCCGTGCCGTTCTGGCGCCACTTCGGGGCCCACAGGGTATAAAAGTCGCCCTCAGTCAGCGAGAGCTTAATCGGTACGATTGCGCGGGTGCTCATAAATGCTCAGTCTACCCAACCGTGCACGACGGATGCGCACGCGATTGCACTAGAGCAGCAGTGGTTTGTGCCCATGCCGAGGCAGCGCCCATGAACTTCGGTGGAATTAGCCGGTCGGTCGCCAAAAGCCCTTAAACGCCATGCCCATGTTGGTGGTGCGCAGTGGGTTGGTCTGGACGGGGCTTCCGGCCTCGACGAGCTGACCGTCGCCCGCATACATTGCTACGTGTCCATCCCATACGGCGAGGTCGCCTGGCTGAAGCTCAGCCGCGGTGACTTGACGGCCCACCGTTTGCTGCTCGGCAAGGCGCGGCAATTCGATGCCTGCTTGACGCCACGCCCACTGGGTTAGCCCCGAGCAATCGTAGCCGCCCGCGCCGGTGCCACCCCAGGCATACGGCGTCCCCACCTGTGATAGTGCGGCATTGACGGCAGCCTGTCCTTGTTCGGAACCGCTGGAGCTGCTGGTGACCGGACGTGCACTGCTGCCAGCGGTGGTCTCTTCCAGCGCAGCGGGGCGAATCTCGGGCGCGGCGGAGGGCGCGGGCGCGCCGGGGAGTGCACGGGATTGTTCCGACTTGAGCGAGTCTTTGGCGACGTGGCCTTCCTCGCCCACGGCCGAGGCGACGGCGCGACCGGCTATCTCTAGAAGGGGACGGGCGAGCGGAATGAGCTCATGGACGAGTTGCATAATGCGCTGCCCGGCCTCCGCGAGGCCACGCATGGCCAGTCCCTGCAGAGCGGCGCGGGCAGCCATCTGTGCAGCCGGATTGGGAATGAGCAAGCCCAGCGCCATGGGTACCGCCTCTTGGAGAAGGCGCAGGCCCAAGGCGAAGAGGTCACGAATGCACCCAAATGCGAGTTGGCGGGCCTCATTCTGCAGCTTTTCAATCTGCGCCGAGTCCTCTCGTAGCGAGTCCACGGCACGCAGGATCTTCTCTGGCGTGCCATCCGTGATGCGGGCCAGTTCGTGCACGCTTGAGACATCCGGCATGCGTGGCGTGGGGACGGCGGGGAGCTCAGCGGGGCGCAGCGCAGAAATCTGGCGAATGACGTCCATGATGACCATCATGAGCTCATCCCTCCGTTCCTGGACGTGAGGCGACGTTCTGGTTGGTGAAAGCCGCAGCGCCATCGCTGTCCACGGTGAGTGCTGCGTGCGTTGTCGCGACGGCGACTTCCGCGAGGTGAGCTAGGTCAGAACGCATTATCTCATCGCGCGCAGAGACGTTATGGAACGCGGCGGTAAGCGCAGAGCAGAAGTCGCTGAGGCACCCACCCGGAAGCGAGGGCAGAGACAACGGTTGTGGAACAGACTGTTGGTCGAGGTCACGGGCAAGGGATCGGGTTACTTCGGGGTCCAAGGTAAAAGTGTTCATGCCTCATTGGACTGTGCTGCGCGCCGAAAGGTTCCCACAAAATTGAGAAAAGCTTTTAGAGTAGGGGTCATGGATATCCACGTTGTAGACCACCCACTGGCCGCCTCACGCCTCACGCTCATGCGCGACGCGCGCAGCGATAACGCCGCCTTCCGCGCCGCTTTGAAAGACTTGGGCACCATGCTCGTCTACGAAGCCTCGCGCGACCTGCCCGTTGAGCACTTTGACTGCGTGACCCCCGTGGACACCGCGCAAGGCACGCGCCTTCAAGACCCGCCGATTATCGTTCCCATCATTCGCGCTGGCCTGGGCATGATTGACCCTGCTTTGTCCATGATTCCGGATGCACAGGTTGGTTTCATCGGCATGGCCCGCGACGAGGAAACGCACGAGCCGGTGCCGTATCTCGAGGCGCTGCCGGAAGATTTGTCAGGCCGTACGGTCTTCCTTGTGGATCCCATGCTTGCCACGGGTGGTTCGCTGCTGCACGCACTGCGTTTGATTGCTGCACGCGGGGCGACGGATATCACGGCTATTTGCATGGTCTCGGCGCAGCAAGGCGTGGATGCACTCGCCAACTCCGGTTTGCCGGTGCGGCTCGTGACCGCCGTCATCGACCCGTCCCTCGATGAGAATGCGTACATTGTGCCGGGCTTGGGCGACGCGGGTGATCGTCTCTACGGACCGCGCAATATCGAACTCTAGGAAGCACGCTCGGCGAGTCGGCCGTGTGAGCTGCGGTGACGCACGTGATTGAGTGCAGCGGTGGCACGCACGCGTGAGTCGCTTTAGAATCCCGGGGTAGACAGCCCGCGCTGGGGTGCGCGGGTCCAACTGCTCGGGGGTTCTATGACTTTTTCTGTCGAACGACTCATGTGGTCAAGCTATGGCCACGGCTTTTCTGTCACACTGCAAGCGCTGCGTGAGAGCAGAAAGATCTCGCAGCAAGCTCTCGCTGATATCACGGGCTTATCACGCAATCAGATTTCTAATCTGGAGCGCAATGACCATTATGGGGAGGGACTCGCAGACCCACGCCTGTCCACGATTTACAAGCTGGCGTTGGGGCTTGAAGTTCCGCCGGCGTCGTTGCTGCCTGGTGCGGCGCGCATGGTCGAGGAAATCTGCGCGCTCGAAGGGGAGGACGACTGGACGCTTCTCGTGAAGCCGGAACACATCGCGCCGTTCCCGTCGGACTACGTTAACCGCCGGCGCTTCAGTGGAAAATGGGCATTCGAATAAGCCAGGGCTGGCCGCATGAAAACCGGGCCAGATTTTCTGTACCGCTTGGTCTAGTCTAGACTCGTTGGGAAAGACCAGGAGGTACCTCATGAACGCTCGACCGAGCTCGCATTATGCCCACGCGGATACGTCGATTGACGTCTTCGGCGAGGGACCGGGCGATGTCTCGCGCTTCGTGGCGGCCTGGTTCGACGCGCACCGCGCCGAGGTGATCGGGTGGCGCCGCCACATTCACCGCAACCCGGAGACGTCCAATAACGAGGTCGAGACCACTCGGTACATTGCCAAGATTCTGGGGGAGTGGGACGTCGAACCGCATCTGTTCCCGGAGACCGGTCTCATGGCCGACCTGGGCCCGGACAGCGAGCAGGGCCGTGTGGCCTTCCGTGCGGATATTGACGCACTGCCCATCCAAGAAGTCACGGGGCTGGAATTTACGTCGCTGAATAAGGGAGTCTCCCACGCCTGCGGGCATGACGTCCACACCACGGTCGTGCTGGGACTTACCTGCGCGCTTAAGGAATACGATGAGCAGCACGGTCTGCCCGTCGGCGTGCGCGTTATCTTCCAGCCGGCGGAGGAGACGTGGGCCGGAGGCGCCACGGACGTCGTGTCCTGGGGTGCGCTCGAGGGCGTGCATTCCATCTTCGCTGTGCACGCCGAGCCCAAGCTGCGTGTGGGGCGCATCGGCGTGCGCGCGGGGGCGATCACCTCGGCCACCGACGTGGTCGAGCTTGAGGTGAAGGGACCGGGCGGACACACGTCACGCCCACACCTGTCGGCCGACGTTATCTTTGCCCTCGCCAAGGTCGTCACGGATCTGCCCGGATTGCTCTCGCGCCGGGTGGATCCGCGCACCGGCACCGTGCTCGTGTTCGGCCAGATCAACTCCGGTTTTGCTCCCAATGCCATGCCGGAGACGGGCACGCTCACTGGCACCATGCGCACGGCGGACATCACCGTGTGGCGCGGCATGCAAAAGCTTTTCAGCGAACTTGTCCAACAGGTTCTCGCTCCCCTCGGCGTGGAGTACGACCTGCAGTATCATCGCGGCGTGCCGCCAGTGCTCAACGACGACGTGGCGACGGCCGCGCTCACCGCGGCGGCCGCGGCCATCGATCCCCAGTGCGTGGCCCAGGCCCCGCAGTCTTCGGGCGGCGAGGATTTCTCGTGGTACCTCGAGCATGTCCCAGGCTCCATGGCGCGTCTCGGCTGCTGGTCGGGCGAGGGCGAGCAGTACGACCTGCATATGGGCGATCTCATCGTGGACGAGCGCGCCCTCGGCGTGGGCATTAAGCTCTTTGGATCCGTCGTCGATCAATTCGCGGCAGCAGAGTAAGCCGCTCCACGGCACTGGCGGTCGAAGCTCAGCCACGTTACCCAGCGTGCGGGAGGTGACCTGCGGGCACTACACTGTGGGGAGAGTGTGCCTGCCTCACGGTGGTCGTACAATGCGCATGCGTTTCCACGTTCGGAAGCGCGGCGGATACCTGTGCGTCCGTGGCGGAGGCAAAGCACCAAGGCATTACCGGCGAGGACCAGGTTGATACTGGAGTTAGCCGCATTCCCCATGACGCGTTTGACGTGAGATCTCATAAGGAGCGAGAAATAAAAGTGACCCAGGATAAGGCTGCTGCTCAGACTGCCCAGGTGACCGAAGACACCCCGCGCATTGTCATTATCGGCGGTGGCCCCGCCGGGTACGAGGCCGCAACGGCCGGCGCCAAATACGGCGCCCACATCACGCTCATTGAGGAGCAGGGGCCCGGTGGCTCCTCCGTGCTCCTCGACTGCGTTCCGTCTAAGTCCTTCATCGCCGGCGCGAACATTCGGACGGACTTCCGTCGTGCAGATGCGATGGGGCTTAATGATCAGCTCAGCTCGCTGCGCCTGAAGCTCGATGCTCTTAACGAGCGCGTCCAAGCACTGGCCGCGAACCAGTCCGCGGACGTGCGCGCGGGCCTGGAGAAGATCGGCGTGACGGTTATCGACGGCCGCGCGAAGTTCTCTGAGGACCAGACCGGCGTGCGCGGCGCGCACCACTTCGTCGACGTTACGCGTGCCGACGGCACCGAGGAGCAGCTCGAGGCGGACCTCGTCCTCGTTGCTACGGGCGCCACCCCGCGCATCCTGCCGGGTGCACAGCCGGACGGCGAGCGTATCCTCACCTGGCAGCAGGTCTATGACCTCAAGGAGGAGCCGGAGCACCTCATCGTCGTCGGTTCCGGCGTCACCGGTGCCGAGTTCGTTTCCGCCTTCGCCGAGATGGGCGTCAAGGTCACCATGGTCGCTTCCCGCGACCGCATTCTGCCGCATGATGACGCCGATGCCGCAGACGTCCTCGAGACCGTCCTCGCCGAGCGCGGCGTGGAACTGGAGAAGAATTGCCGCGTGGAGTCTGTCGTGCGCACCGAGGACGGCAACGTCGTGGTGAAGACCCAGGACGGCCGCGAGATCCATGGCTCCCACGTCATCATGTCCATCGGCTCTGTCCCCAACACCAAGGACTTGGGCCTCGAACACGTCGGAGTCCACACCCAGAAGTCCGGCCACATCAAGGTCGACCGCGTCTCGCGCACCAACGTCGACGGCATCTACGCGGCGGGCGATTGCTCGGATCTCTTCCCGCTCGCCTCCGTCGCCGCCATGCAGGGCCGCATCGCCATGTACCACGCGCTGGGCGAGGGCGTGTCCCCGCTGCGCCTGAAGACAGTGGCCACCGCCGTGTTCACCCGCCCCGAGATCGCCGCCGTGGGCTTCACCCAGGCCGAGATTGAGGCAGGCGAGGTTGCCGCGCGCACCATCATGATGCCGCTCAACACCAACCCGCGCGCGAAGATGCGCTCCCTGAACCATGGCTTTGTCAAGCTCTTCTGCCGCGCCACCTCCGGCCGCGTCATTGGCGGCGTCATCGTCGCGCCGACCGCCTCGGAGCTCATTCTGCCCGTCGCCGTTGCCGTGACCAACCAGCTCACGGTCAACCAGCTCGCAGACTCGTTTGCGGTCTACCCATCGTTGTCGGGCACCATCACGGAGGCGGCTCGCCGCCTCGTTGCGCACGACGATCTGTCCTAAGTTTTCGTTTCAGAACAAGGGACTATAACGACGTGGAGCTCGGCAGGGTTTGCCTTGCCCGAGCTTCTCGTCGTTGCTTTCGCAGGCCTTAGCGTCTTCACGAACTAATTCTGAACGCTCATCGGATGGTTGGTGTCCACCGTGGCTATCCTCGGTGTGGCATGACAGCCGCAGCACGCAGGAGCTTTCCGATGCCCCCGCGCCCGGCTCGTCCCTAGCCTCCAGCGCCGCCGCGGCCGCGCTTCACCGTGCGCGGTCGTGGAGCTTTCTCTTCGCGGCGAGCGCCATGAGGCATATGAGAAGAAGCGAGACACTCGTGGGGGGTGTTCCTATATAGGTTGTCAACTCCGTGGGTGAGGTTGTTGGGGGTGTGAAGGGTTTCTGCTTCACGCTGC
>NZ_JBCJKS010000009.1:0-101636 GCF_039822565.1 Corynebacterium sp. SA-MJD20WY100
CCACGTCCACAAAGTCCCTAGACTCCGAGTCCAAAAAGTAGCTGGACTCCCAGTCCAAAAACCTCATGGACATAACAATTCCGGACTAGCGGAAGACTAGGAGAGCTACGAACCCCGGTCCCACGCGTCGTTGCTGCGGCGCGTGCGGTCGGGGCTTTGTGCATGGCTATGATCGAACACTAAGACCACAGCCACGCCCGGTGAAAGGAGACCCCGCGATGACCACGGAGCGTGAGAAGGCGAAGCAACGCAAGCGCCAGGAGCTGCTCGCGGCGGCCTCTGAAATCATGGCGGACGTCGGCTTTGCGCGCACCCGCCTCAGTGACGTGGGCGCAGCCGTGGGAATTTCGGGGCCTGGGCTCTATCGCTACTTTGACAGCAAGGAGACTCTGCTTTCGGAGGTCCTCGTCGATATCTCCACGCGCCTGCTCGACGGCGCGTTGGCTATCCTTGCCGAGCACCGCACGGGGGAGGACGCGGCGCTCGATGATCCGAGCGCGGTGCTCCACGACCTCATCGATTTCCACGTGGAGATCTGTATGACGGAGCCCGACCGCGTACGCGTGCAAGAGCGCGAGCGGTGGAACATCGTGGCCGTCGACTCGGCGAAGATTCGTTCGCTGCAGCGCAGCTACATGAACGTGTGGACCGATGTCCTTGTCCAGGTGCGTCCGGACTTGGAGCGTTCGACCGCGCGTATGCGTGTGCAGCTTACGGCGGGACTCATCGCATCGTCCCGCTACGTCAACCACTGGGCCGTGCCCGACGTGCTGCGTGCCCAACTGCACCAGATGGCCGTCGCTGCCATCTTGGTCTAACCGAGGGGACGCGTGCCGGCCGCGACGCAGCCAGCAGGGGGCGAGGGGAGCGCGCGATACACCCCCGCGCAGGGGTGTAAATCTATGCCACGGATTTCTTAACTTTTGTAAATTTTCACACAAGCGCGCTGGTGAGTGACGCTGGGGGGATTGTATGCCCACAGTGGCAAGTGACGCATTGTACATTCTGGAAGAAAAGCGTTGAGGGTCACACGCAGGCGGGGTACTCTCTGGTTCTAGTTAATCGAAATTAACTGAACTTCAACAAATCCACTCATCGAGACTTCTAGGGAGCTCATTCATGACTGCACCTACCGCCCCCGCAGCGTCGCCAGCGGCCACGAACCGCGAACGGCATGAGACCCTCGGCGCGGATTTGCGCGAGTTGCTCGCCACCACGGCGCGCGGGGGATCGGACAAAGCCCGCGAGCGTCACCTCTCGCGCGGCAAACTGTTGCCTCGTGACCGCATTAACCAGCTGCTCGACCCGGGCAGCCCGTTTCTGGAGGTGGCCCCGCTCGCCGCGCACGCCATGTATGGCGGCAAGGTGCCTGCCGCAGGCGTTATCGCCGGCATTGGGCTCGTGGAGGGGCGGCGCTGCATGGTGGTCGCGAACGACTCGACGGTCTCCGGCAAGGTCCTTAAGGTGCAGCTGCGCGAGATGGCGCCCAAGGTCCTGGGCTGGGTGTAAGCCATGACCGCGCCGAACCCCATGCCCGCAGGCTGGTCCTGCGCAGACATGGCGGCGCAGGCCGCGGAGCGACCCCCTGCCCTCGTGCAGGAGCATCTTGATGCCGCCGGTTCCCCCCATGTTGGGCGCTGGCTCAGCGTTGCCTCCGCCCGAAACGTGCCTCATCACTCGTTTCGCGCGCTTTGAGTCCGCTGGCGAATTTCTCATCCTGCGCGCCCTCGCGCCAGGCATCACGCTCATGGATATCCAGCGCACGACGCCGGTGGACTATATCGTCGACCTCGACACCATTACGGCCCTGCGCCGCACATAGCCCTTCGATTCATTCCTTCCGAGGTGAAACCATGACAACTTCCGCACCCGATTACTTCTTTGAGCGCACTGGCCCTGCGACTTTCGCGCCCACCATCCATGGTGAGGGCGCCTGGTCCAACGAGGATTACCACTTCGCTTGCCTGGCTGGGCTTATCACGCACGTCATTGAGCAGCACCGCCTGGAACACGACGGCGGTAAGCTCGACCTTTCGCGTATCTCCTTCGATATCCTGGGCCGCCTGCCTTTCAAGGAAGCGACCATTGAGGTCGCCATCAAACGCCCTGGCCGCACCATCGAACTCGTCGAGGCCATCTGCTCTATCGGTGAGCGTCCCGTCATTATCGCGCGTGCCTGGTATCTCATCCCGACCGATACCGCAGACGTCTCCGGCGTCGAGTTCGAACCGCTGCCAGCGCCCGCATCCTGCCCGCCGCGTGACATGACGTCGGTGTGGAACGGCGGGCTTATCGCCCAAATCGAGGCCCGCCAGCCGCGCGCCTACCGCCCCGGGCACGCCGCAGCCTGGATTACCTCACCTAACCACCTTGTCAAGGACGAAGAGCCCATCGCGATCGCCGAGTTCGTCTCCCGTATCGACGTCGCCAACGGCATTGCCGTGCGCGAAGACCCCACGCGCTTCGCTTTCCCCAACGTTGACCTCACCGTGCACTTCTTCCGTCAGCCGGTGGGCGAGTGGACCGGACTCGACACCCGCGTGAGCTGGGGACCCCACGGCCTGGGACTTACCTCGTCGACGCTCCATGACGTCGAAGGCCCCGTTGGCCGCGCCGAGCAGTCACTCACCCTCCGCGCCATGTAACCCACGCCTCCTGCGCCCTGGCTGTTCAGCAGCCGGGGCGCTTTCGTGTGTCCACGTAAAAATCCCTACAGCACATATAGTCCCGCTTTTAATCGCCCGCACGGCCCTTATATGTCCTGAATGTAGATTTACTCTTCCGGCCGAGTTGGCCGTGCGCGACGCCTTCGGAAAAGAAGAACGTGGCCTGAACGCAAAATTCCCGCCACCGCGAGTGCGGTAGCGGGGAAGGGGCCGAGAAATCCTAGCGGTTCGTGACCGCGCCAAACCCTCTGGCGATAGGAGCGACGAAGATGGCGCGGGCGAAGTACCAGCCAGCCGCCGTGACGAGCATGGCAATGACGAAGAGGATAAAGCCCAACCAGTTGTGCGCCCAGACCTCCGGGTCCACGTCGCCGCGTGCGGCGAACATGTTGTTGAGGTTGCGGAGCAGACCCGTCGCGACAACGAGGAAGACGTGGATACACAAAAACACGATGAAGTAGATCATCGTGGGGAAGTGGATCTTGCGAGCCAGTGGCGCCGGGTAGATCTTGTTGAGCGTCGTATTTTTCGCGGGCCACATGCCGGACATGCGCACGCCAGAGATGATGGCTAGCGGTGCTGCGACGAAGACCGTAAGGAAGTACGCAATCTGCTGGAGCGCGTTGTAGTGCACCCAACCGTTTTCCGTGGGCCAGTCGAGGCTCAAGTACTGCAGACCAGACGACAAGGCGTTGGGGAAGACCTCCCAGCTCGTGGGCACGATCTTCATCCACTGGCCGGTGGTGAACAACAGGATGAAGAAGATGAGGCCGTTGATGACCCACAGCAGATCCAGCGCTTGATGCAGCCACAGCGTCAGACTGATCTTGCGCTTGGGGTTCCACTTCGGGCTCCAGTAGGCGGCGGGGCGACGCTCAGTGCGCACCGCCCATCCCGTACGCACGATCAGCGCCATGAGGAAGACGTTGAAGAAGTGCGACCACGTGAGCCACACCGGCGTGCCGATAGGCGCCGAGTCTGGCGTGGGCGCATGTCCCGGGTACTTCGCGAGGAACTCCTCGCCGCCCGCGCTGCCCAAGTAGGCACGCGATGCCCACACGAGGACCACCGCGACGGCGGCGAGCGCCACGACGGCGCCGATCCATTGGCCCACGCTGAGCGGACCATACCTCTTCGGTTCCTTCTTCGCCGGGGCAGAAGGCGTGGACGGCGCCTTCTTCGGCGTCGCGCTCGGCTTCGTGGCTGCGGGTGTCGTCGCAGCGACGCCCGCACCACCGGTGGCTGCTATCGGAGCCGCAGGTGCAGTCGGAGCGATTGGAGCCGCAGGTGCGGAGGGCGCAGTCGGCGCTCCAGGCGCAGCTGGTGCCACCGGAGCGGCGGACGCGGCCGGAACATCAGCAGCAGGTGCCGCAGGTGCACCAGGTGCTGCGGGCACTGCAGGTGCAGCCGGCGCGGCCGGTGCGCTTGGTGCAGCAGGAACTCCAGCTGCCAAAGCTGCGGGAGCAGCAGGTACGCCAGGCGCGGCTGGCGCAGTGGGGGCTGCAGGTGCCGCAGGGGCGCTCGCTGCAGGGGCAGCGGGTGCAGCCGGAGCCGCCGGAACGTTCGAAGCAGCTGGTGCTGCGGGAACTCCAGGTGCCGCGTGAGTCGCAGATGCGGATGGCGCAGCAGGGGCCGCAGGGGCAGACGATGCTGCGGGAGCGGCGGGCGCAGCAGGCACGGATGGAGCGGCTGCCGCTGCAGGTGCGCTGGGGGCGCTCGGCACCGAAGGGGCTGCAGACGCGGCCGGAACAGCAGGCGCGGCCGGAGCTGCGGGAGTGCCGGAAGCAACAGGTGCTGCTGGCACAGCGGGAGTTGCCGGTGCGACGGGTGCGGCAGGAGCTGTGGGCGAAGAAGGTGCGGCTGCTTCGGAGAGAGCGGAAGGCGCAGGCGGGGTGGGAGTTTCGGCGGAGGGCGCTGCGGGGGCAGAAGCGGCAGGCGGCCAAGAATCGCCATTGGGTGTGCGCGGCAAACCGCGGCGCAAATTATCGGAACTCATAGGCGGATCCTAACCCCCGTGTCCTTTGAGGGCGGTAATTAGTTGCGGAACAACGTCAAAGACGTCGCCCACAATACCGAGATCGGCGATATCGAAGACGGGGCATCAGGGTCTTTGTTCACAGCGATGATGTGCTAGGAGGTCTGCATGCCGGCGAGGTGTTGGACCGTGCCTGAAATACCGAGCGCGATATAGAGGTCGGGGGTCACGGTCACGCCGGTCTGTCCGACCTAGGCGGTGTGGCCTAGGTAGCATGCGTCGACGGCGGCGCGGGAGGCGCCGACGAGGCCGGGGCGGTCCGTCGATTCGGGACCCGTCTCGCGCGGGGTGATTGACAGGCGTGCGGCTGCGCCGGGGATATCGAGCACGGTGAGGACGGCGATGCGCAGTCCGCCGGTAGAAGCTGGTGGGGTCATGGACGGCTCCGTTCGTGGCTCGAGATTTCAGTTAATCATTAGTAACTGAAGTTAGACGAAACCTGTGACCTGTGCAACGAAAACGTGAAACGCGCTCGCACCGTGGAGGTGGGAGCGCGCGGAGAGTGGCTTGAATCTACTTCGTAGCCTGCTTTTTTGTGGCCTTCTTGGTCGGCTTCTTCGCCGTGGCCGTGGCGATGGAGTCGTTGCGGTTCTTGAGCAACTCGAGGGTGGCCTCGTAACGGTCTTCGGGTGGAGTGGCGCCGAGGGCGGCCAGGGCGGCATCGGCAAGCATGACCGCGGTGTCCGGGATGGACTGGGCTGGCTCGTAGGGCGGCGTGCCGTTGTTGGGGCGCATCTCGATGACAGAAAGCGCGATGTGGAAGGGCAGCTCGATGCGCGGGTCATCCTCGCCGACGATGGCGCGGGCGTGGCTACGGAAGTAGTTCTGCAGCGCGGTGCGGGCCTCGTGGTACTCGGAGAACTCCTCCGAGTTGGCGACCGGCAGCTGGTACAGGCGGCCGACGTTCCAACCGCTGGTGAGCAGCAGGCGGGACTCGGCGGCGACAAGTGCCCAGAGGATGAGCTCCGGATCGGCATCCGAGTGGTCGAGCTCCTCGGCCAGACCGAGGGAGGGCTCGATGGTGGAATTCAAGAGCGTGAGGAAGATTTCCGTCTTGGACGGGAAGTGGTAGTACAGCGAGGCCTGGCGAATGCCCACGGCTTCCGCGATCTGGTGCGTAGACGTCGTGGCGAAGCCCTGCGTGGTGAAGAGCTCAGCGGATGCGTCGAGGATCTCCTCGCGCGCCGTGCTGCCGCGGCGCCGAGGGCTATTTTTACGCGGCCTACCTACAGCACCTGCCATGGTGGGACGCCTCCTTCCAGAAAACCGTTACTCTTAACACGACTACACTACCCGATAAACAAATAGAATTTAATTCTGGCTTGCCTGCAAGCCGTCAAATACGGCGGCGACCATGCGGCAGGCCGCGCCGTAGGCCGTGCGGTCAAGCGGTGGGAGATCGCCCAATCGCAGCGGGTGGCCGTCCACGTGGTCGCGCCAGTTGCGCAGCTCGAGCGCAAGCCCGGTTTCCCAGGCCTGTGTGAGCGCATCGCGCTGGCTGGAGGTGAGAAGCTCACGCTCGTGGCCGATGGCGATGCGGTCTGGAGTGGGACGTGGCGCGGGGGCCGCCCAGCGCGCGATGGCGGCGATGGGGGAGAGGAGGTGTGCACGCACGTCGACGAGGACATCGCGATCCGGCAGGCCATCTACGACGCGCAGCGGCTGTGGACGTTGCGCGAGCGCCTCCTCGAGCAGCTGCTCTTCGCCGCCGGTGCCCACGGGCAGGCCGGCATCGACACGATTGGCGGCGCTGTCCTTGCCCGTCGTGGCCTTGAGTCCGACGGATGCAAAGAGCTCTTCGAGGTCTGAGTCTTCACCGAGCCAGTAGATGGTGGTCGTGGGGACGGCGTCGCCCGTGGCCGCCGCTCCGGTGAGCCGGACGGGGGAGTCCAGACCTGGGGAACGGAGGACATCGGCAAGCACGCGCGAGAACCACGCGGCGAGTGCCACCTCATCCTCGCGGTGGTCGACGGCATTGCGCACAAGGTCCTGTGCCTCCGCGAGAATACCGCGGGCGGCCGCCGGGGACTCGCAACGGGCGGCGAGTTCGCCCAAGTCCACGAGGGAAGGGTGCAATGCCATGTGTCAACGCTCCTTGATTCACTAGGCTCAGGGGAATCTGTGCTAGCAAGAAATAGTAGCACCCCGCAATGCATGCATTGCGGGGCAGAAGGAGAGGTGGAAAAGCACGACATCCCGCCGCCCACGAGGTGGGAAGCGGGATGGGTACAAACGCTGTTGAAACCCTGCTACTGATTTAGCGGGTGGTGAACGGCAGGAGAGCCATTTCGCGAGCGTTCTTCACAGCGGTAGCGACCTGGCGCTGCTGCTGCGGGGTCAGACCCGTGACGCGACGGGAACGGATCTTGTGACGATCCGAGATGAACAGACGCAGGGTCTTGGTGTCCTTGTAGTCCACCTTCTCGATACCCTCTGCCTTGAGCGGGTTCTTCTTCGGGCGACGGGACTGTTCCATGCGGAACTTCTTGGAGTTATTACGCTTCATAGCCATTGGTCGTTTCTCCCTTTACCAGCTGGACTTACGAACGCCCGGCAGCTCACCACGGTGAGCCATGCCGCGCATACGGACACGGGACAGACCGAACTTGCGGAGGTAGCCGCGCGGACGACCATCGGCCGAGTCGCGGTTACGCACGCGAGACGGGGAAGCGTCGCGCGGCTGACGGTTGAGCTCGAACTGTGCGTCCAAGCGGTCCTCGTCAGAGGTGTTCGGGTTCTTGATGATGGCCTTGAGCTCAGCGCGACGCTCCGCGTAGCGGGCGACGATTTCCTTGCGCTGCTCGTTCTTGGCGATCTTAGACTTCTTAGCCATAGATTAACGCTCCTCGCGGAATTCGACGTGCTTGCGGGCGATCGGGTCGTACTTCTTCATGGAGATACGATCCGGGTTGTTGCGCTTGTTCTTACGGGTCACGTAGGTGTAACCGGTGCCCGCAGTGGACTTCAGCTTGATGATCGGGCGAATGTCATTACGTGCCATCGGTTAGATCTTCTCCCCACGGGCGCGGATCTTCGCAACGACGGACTCGATGCCGTCGCGGTCAATGATCTTCATGCCCTTAGTAGAAACGGTCAGGGTGATGGTGCGGCCCTCGGAGGGCAGGTAGTAGCGACGACGCTGCACATTGGGGTTCCAACGGCGCGACGTGCGGCGGTGCGAGTGCGAGACCTGCTTGCCGAATTCCGGCTTGCGGCCCGTTACCTGGCAAATAGCCGACATGGGTCTTCTTTCTCCTAGCCGCCCACATCATGGCTTTGTTTGTCCGGCATGTATCTGCGTGAGGGGCAGCGCGGCTTAAAGTGAGGTAAGCGGCGGAACATGCTGGCCAAAACGCCAGTAGACGGGGCGTTATACGTACATTGTGACAACAGCAAGGGGAAAGTCTACCGTTCGAGACGTCAATTACCTAATCGCGCCGTAGTGCAGCGTGTGCGGAGGCGATTTCTTTTAAGGTCGTGTGACCTGTATGATTGTTCAAGTTGTCGACGCGCGGGTGCTTGACTCCTCTTTACTTAAAGGGGTACCACACCACGTGTTCGATATCTTTAGTACACGACATACATCCCAACTCGGGCACGATCCTTGGATGCGCGTGCTGCCGGCTGGCTCCAGTGGGGCTACGCGGCGAAGCCTCGCAAGGAACCGACCCGTAGTTCAACCCTGAGGGAAGATATATATGAAGAAGGATATCCACCCGGATTACCACCCGGTGGTCTTCCAGGACGCTGGCACTGGTCACAAGTTCCTGACCAAGTCCACTGCCTCCTCCGACCGCACCGTCGAGTGGGAAGATGGCAACGAGTACCCGCTCATCGTCGTTGACGTGACGAGCGAGTCCCACCCGTTCTGGACCGGTGCACAGCGCGTCATGGACACCGCTGGCCGCGTCGAGAAGTTCAACCAGCGCTTCGGTGGCATGGCCCGCCGTAAGAAGAAGTCTGCGAAGTAAGGAGGATAGTAGAAAATGGCAACTCCTAAGTTCAAGATGTCCCGCGCGAACACGCGCGCTCGCCGCTCCCAGTGGAAGGCTGACAACGTCGCCCTTCAGGAAGTGAAGATTGACGGCCAGACCGTGCGCATCCCGCGCCGTCTGGTGAAGGCCGCGAAGCTCGGCCTCATCGACGTCGAGCAGTTCTAGTTTTGCGGGGCTATGTGCCCTGTGAAGAAACTAGTTGACGCCTCACCTTTTGGGGGTGGGGCGTTTCTGTATTTTCGGTCGAACCTTGCGCCTTAATGGTCGTATCTCTAAGGTTGTGTGTGGTCAGATGAACTTTATAGGACGTCATCGCCGTACCACGCCGATCGCTATCCTTAATAAAGGCTTTGGACTTCGAAAACCCAGTGTAGATAAGGAATAATGGCGCCTATGAAAATTTTGGTCGTCGATGATGAACAGGCAGTGCGTGAATCGCTGCGCCGCTCATTGAGCTTCAACGGATATGAAGTCCTCCTCGCGTCCGATGGCGCCGAGGCGATTACGATCGTCCATGACGAGAACCCAGACATCATCGTTCTTGATGTCAACATGCCGAACATGGATGGTCTTGAAGTCTGCCGCACGCTGCGTAGCGAAGGCTGGGGTCGTCCGATTCTCATGCTCACTGCGCGTGACGGTGTCTCTGATCGTGTCGCTGGTCTCGACGCTGGCGCGGATGATTACCTGCCCAAGCCTTTCGCTCTCGAGGAGCTCTTGGCTCGCGTGCGTTCCCTCGTCCGGCGTGCCGCGGCCGATGCGAACGCGAGCTCCCGCCCGGCCGCGAGTCCCAAGCTGGCATTCGAGGACCTCAAGCTCGACGCGGACACGCGCGAGGTCTCGCGCGGCGACCGCGCCATTTCGCTTACTCGCACGGAATTCTCCTTGCTGAAGCTGCTTATGGAGAACCCGCGCAAGGTGCTCTCCCGCAACACCATTCTCGAAGAGGTGTGGGGCTACGACTTCCCAACCTCTGGCAACGCACTCGAGGTCTACATCGGCTACCTGCGTAAGAAGACCGAGGCGGGTAACGAGCCGCGTCTCATCCACACCGTGCGCGGCGTGGGCTACGTGCTGAGGGAGACGACTCCGTGATTTTGAGGAAGCCCGCGCCCGACGCTGTGGCTTCCGCTGAATCTGGATTTGATCCGCGTACCGAGCCCTGGGGCGAGGCGAGCGGATGGGAGCAGCGGGCGCCACTGAAGTGGCGCCTGTCACTTGTGACGGGCGTGGTCGTCGCCATCGTCGTGACCATCACGACCTTGGCGACGTACGCGGCCGTGTCTGCAATGCTCACCGCGGCCGTGGATCGCGCGCTTGAGCGTGACGCGACCTTGCTCCTCGAGACCACTATGGAGGTGGAATCGAACGAGCAGATTACCCGAGTCATCGACATCTACAAGGCCTATCATCCGGAGACCCGCGTGGCGATTTCACCGGCCAACTGGGCTTTCGTGTACGGCGACTCGATACCCGTGGGCGGTGAATTCAGCTTTTCGGGCGCTGGGTCTTCCACGTCGGTGCGCACCGTGGGCGGTGAGCGCGTCGTGGCCACACGGCACGACAATGGCTCGCTCGTTGTCGTGGCCCGTGATTTGACGGAAAGCAACGCGCTTATCACGACGCTGGGAACGGTCCTCGTTGTCATTACGGCATTGGGTATCCTTGCCGCCATCCTTGCTGGCATGTGGGTCTCGAAGTCCGGTCTGCGCCCGATTACGCGCCTGCAGAAGGCCGCTGACTACGTGACGCAGACGGGCGACCTTCGCCCCATCCTCGTGGTGGGGAGCGATGAGATGGCGCAGCTGACCATCTCCTTCAACGAGATGCTCGTGGCGCTGCAGGAGTCCCGCAAGCGCCAATCCCAGTTCGTGGCCGACGCCGGGCATGAGCTCAAGACGCCCCTGACGTCGATGCGTACCAATATCGAGCTACTCATGATGCTCAACCGCCCGGGCACGACGGCCACTATCTCCGACCAAGACCGCAAGGACTTGGAAGACGACGTGTTGGCGCAGATGACGGAGCTGTCCGCGCTCATCGGCGATCTCGTCGACTTGGCGCGCGAGGACGCAGCCGAGAAACAAGCCGAGACCGTAGAGCTCCACGAGGTGCTGGCAACCTCCCTCGAGCGCGCACGCCGCCGCCGTCCGGACGTGGACTTTAAAATCCGCATCGAGCCGTGGATCATGGAGGGCGACCAGTTCGCCTTGGGCCGCGCGACGCTCAACCTCATGGACAATGCCGCCAAGTGGTCGCCTCCGCAAGGCACCGTGCGCGTGTCCATGCGCCAAATCAGCGACTACGAAATGCGCCTGCGCGTCGACGACTCGGGCCCCGGCATTCCCCTCGAGGACCGCGAGAAGGTCTTCGAGCGTTTCTATCGTTCCGCCGAGGCACGGTCTATGCCGGGCTCCGGTCTGGGCCTGGCCATCGTGAAGCAGGTTATTGAGCGCCACGAGGGCACGATTACTGTGCGCGAGTCTGCAGATGGCGGCACGCGCATGGAGGTGATCTTCCCAGGCCACCCAGGTGATGGCGAGGTCTACGAGGACGCCGGCGTCGACGCGGGAGAGGCCGCCAGCGAGCGCAAGGAAGAATTTGCCAAGCGGTGGTTTAACCAGCGCTAATCCCACGGCGCGTGGGCGGCCACAAGGCGCACAGCCTATTGCCAGTATTTCTAAGCGGACTCGCAGATTAGTTGCAGAGTTGGCTCAGCCATTCGTTGCACAATAAGTCCCATGACTTTCTGGAACAAGAACCAGAGCGAGCCGCAGGACGGCCACTCGGCGGATAATAGCGATATCACGAACTCTCACGCAGCAGAGGGCACAGAGCGCGTAATGGATAAGGCGCCCTATGGCTCTGAGGCTCATTATGGTTCTACGGAAACCCCGGCGGGGGACGCCGCAGGTTCCCGTGGTGAGCGCTTCGACGATACCCGCGAGATAGCAGCACAGGGCCAGCCGGGTCCCACGTATTCGCAGGGTTGGAACCAGCCGCGCACGGAGGACGCGCAGGCAGCTCAGACGGCGCAATCGACGCGTCGCCTGCAGCCCTACGCCGCGTGGTCGGGGCAGGGGACGGGCGCGGGGTACGGTGCCGCCCCCACGGCCGTGGACCCGCGTGCTGAGAAGCCGAAGAAGTCGGTGAGTCTGCCCGCCGCCTTGGCGCTCATGTTGGCCGGTTCGGTGGCCGTAGGCTCGATTACCGGTGTTGTCGTCTCGAAGAATAACGATGACTCCGGCACCGCCACCGTCAACGAGGTACTCAATCAGCCGGTGTCGAATACCGAGCCCTCGGGCGATAGCACGAACTCTGACTCCGGCATCGAGGACGTTGCGTCCAAGGTGCTGCCGTCCGTCGTCGCGATTCAGGTCATGACGCGCAGCGCTGTCGCGTCGGGCTCCGGCTCCATTATTTCGCCTGACGGCTACGTGCTCACCAACCATCACGTCATCGCGGACGCGCGCCAGGGTGAGCTCGCGGTCACCCTGAACGACGGCTCCAAGCACACCGCGCAGGTGATTGCTTCGGACGCCAACACGGACGTGGGGATTATCAAGATCGACGACGTGCAGGATCTGCCGTACCTTGAGTTCGGTGACTCCTCCTCGCTCAAGGTCGGACAGCAGGTCGTCGCCGTGGGCTCCCCGCTGGGGCTTAACGCGACGGTGACCTCGGGTATCGTCTCCGCGCTCAACCGCCCGGTGCGTGCCTCCCAAGAAGGCGGCCAGTCCTCGCTCATCGACGCCATTCAAACGGACGCGGCGGTCAACCCCGGCAACTCCGGCGGCCCGCTCGTGGACATGAACGGCAAGCTCGTGGGCATGAACTCCATGATCGCGTCGCTGTCGTCCGGCTCCTCCTCGTCTGAGGCGGGGTCCATCGGCCTTGGCTTTGCCATCCCGTCCCTCTTTGCGAAGCGCATGGCGGACCAGCTCATCAACAAGGGCGAGGTCACCCACCCCATGCTCGGCGTGCAGGTTGCCGCGCAGCAGCTTGTCGATGGCGCCTATGTCGCCGGCGTCGAGCCGAACAGCCCGGCGGACAAGGCGGGGCTCAAGCAAGGCGACGTCATCACCCGCGTCAACGACCGTCTCATCGATTCTGCTGACTCGCTTATCGCCGCGACCCGTTCCCAGGAATTCGGCGCCACCGTTACCCTCGAGGTCACCTCTGAGGGGGAGGATTCTCCGCGCCAGGTAGAGGTAACCCTCACGAGCGAGTAAATTAAGGAACACCGTACATCCCCTAAGAAGAGGAGGGCGCATGACGTCTCCCGTAGACACCCCGCACGCTGGCGATCCACTGGCCGACTTGGATCTGGACGCCCAGTCCTCGCAGGCGCTCATGGACATCGCCGAGCCGGATGATGACTTCCTCATCGCCACGGAGCGTGAATCCCGCGCTCAGGCCCCGCGCCGCGCGCTCGCCGTCCTCATCACGGACCACCCGGATGAGACGACAGATGAGACAGCCCGTCTTGTCACCGAGCTGCTCGTCGAGGCCGAGTTCCAGGTCGATGGGTGCCTCGTGGTGAAGTCGAAGAAGTCCAAGATCCGCCAGGCCATCGAGACCGCCGTCGTGGGTGGCGTCGATCTCGTGGTGACCGTCGGCGGCACAGGCGTGGGCCCGCGCGATAAGACGCCGGAGGCTACCCGCGACGTGCTCGACCAGATGGTTCCGGGCATCGCCCAGGCCCTGCGCGCCTCGGGCCAGGCCTGCGGCGCCGTCGACGCGTGCGTGTCCCGCGGCATCGCCGGTGTGTCCGGCTCCACCGTCGTGGTGAACTTGGCTTCCTCGCGTGCGGCTCTGCGCGATGGCATGGCCACCCTGCCGGCGCTCGTCCACCACCTCGTGGACCAGCTCCAGCGCTACAGCGTCTAGGAGGCAGCTATGGCTCAGCCCCGCAAGCGCCGGCGCGCGACACGGCTTTCCGATGCCCCCAACTACGACCGCACCGCCGACCGCCCACCGTTCCAGTCGGCCTTTGGCCCCGACGGCGAGCGCGTCGTGCCTGTCGACGACGAAGCCGCCGCGGCAGGGGAGGAACCCACCGGCGAGGAGTTCTACCGCGCGCAACAGCCGCCGCACTACGGCGCCTAAACCCCTTCCCGAATCCTGTGCACCGGATCATCCGCTCTGAGACCTTCGTTCCGACGACGGCACTGTCCCGAAAGCAATAATCCCAGGTCGCGAAGAATTTCTCTCACGAAGGAGAAGACCGCGACCAGGGCACATAGCTTTCGGGACAGTGCTTTTGTGTGTCGCGCATAGAAAAGACCCGGGTGCTCTTCGTAGTAGAAGAGCACTCGGGCGTGGTGTGGCTGCGCGAGTGCGCGGCTACTTATGCCTGGTGACGGCCACCGTCGATATCGGTCTCGCGGTTGTTGGTGGCCTTCTCGTCGTACATGACGGCGCCAGCCTTGTTAGCCTCGAGCAGGTCGCGGATCTCGGCGAGGAGCTCCTCGGTGGTCGGAGCCGGTTCCTCTGGGTCGATGCCTCTGCGACGCTGAGTGGCCTCGTTGAACTTGTTCATCGGCATGATGATGATGAAGTACACAACGGCGGCGACAATAAGGAAGTTCAGCGCAGCGGTGATGATGGCGCCGAGGTCGACGAGGGTAGCCTCGTTGCCCTCGCGGAGGTGGTAGGCGAAGCCATCAACGTTGGCACCGCCGAAAAGGGCGATGATCGGGTTGATGAGGTGATCGGACACGGCGGTGACAATGGCCGTGAATGCAGAACCGATAATGACGGCGGTAGACAGTTCGATGACGTTGCCGCGGAGGATGAAGTCCTTAAAACCCTTGAGCATGGGGGTTCCTTTCCATAAAAATATCCGGAACCGTCTCAACTAGTGGAAATGATTACCGGAGCATAGTTTTCTTAACTTGGTAGAAGTGTAGGTTAAGCACGGCAGCAATGCTATTTATCCTCCCTGTATGTCACCTGTGCACCGCCGTTCCCGACGTGATTTTCTGCAAAAATTTTTCAGGATTTGAGATCATCCCGTTGCGCGGGGCCCGGTGATGACGACTGTAAGGGGGCCGCTGAGGCTCGCCGCGGCGACTCGGTCAGCCTCCGCGGCGGGCAGCGCCACGAGAATCGTTCCGGGGCGCGCCTGCCCCTTGCCACCCTCGGGCAGCGCCGTCGCCACGACCCTGCCACCTGCAGCGACGAGCGTCGCTGCGCTCGTCTCTGGAGTCGCATTAGTCACAGGAATTTCGCCGTCCGGACCAGCACCGGCGACCCCAGCACTGGGTGGCGCGGCGGCCGCCGTCACGATGCTTACGGTGTCGCCGTGGTGGAGCAACGCTGCGATGTCGGGCTCGGCCAGTTTGAGAGGCACCATGTGCAATCCTGGGGCCGAAAAGCTTTGTGTGGTGTCACTCACGCCCAGCAATCGGGCGGGCGTGAGGACCTCACCAACGCTGCCCGCGGCGACGAGCACGGAGCCCGCCGGCGTGTCCTCCGGCCCCAGTGCTGCGGCGGGAATCACTTCCTTGGGCACGCGGCGCAGTTCGACGTCGCCGTCGCCTACCACCGAGCCCGCCGGGACGTTGCGGGCAAAAACGTAGACCTGCGGGTGCTCGCGCACACCGGCGGCTGCGCTGAGCCCCGCCGCGAGCACGAGCGCCCCCGCGAGCCCGCGGCGCAGGATGAGCGTGCGCCCGCGCCCCGGCGTGGACAACTGCTGGCGCGCATGCGCGAGTCGAATGGAAAGCTTCATGCCCCATTAGACTGCGCGCGCCGCCCAAAGGTTCCCGCCGCGGCGGAAGAGTTCTAGGAAAGCGGCAGCGCGCGTACGCCCGACTGCGTAAGTACCGCGTTCATCACGGCATCGTGCGGGTCGGCGGGGACGTCCTCGCGTACCTCGCCGTCGAAGACGAGGACGAGGGTGTCCGTGTCCACGCCCGCGAGCGCGCGGTCGTAGTAGCCCGCGCCCTTGCCCATGCGCACCCCGGCGGGGGAGACCGCGAGTGCCGGCACGAAGATAAGGTCCAACTCGGCCAGCAGGCTCGAATCGCGGCGCGGGCCCGTGGGCTCGCCAATCCCCAGCGCGCCCGGGGCGAGCGACTCGGCGCCTTCGTAGCGCGCCCAGAGGAGCTGGCCGTCGTCGCCGGAGATGGGCAGCCATACCTCGGCCGCGCTGACGTAGAGAGACTCGGCAAACGCCGCGCCACCAGGTTCTGAGCTCAGCGGAGCGTAGGCCGCGACGCGCAGGTCCGCCGCGCGACGTGCTGCCTCGGCGGCGATGGCGTCATTCGCCGCGGTAAATGAGGGGGTAGCGGCGAACGCGCGGCGTGCTGCGGTGAGCTCGGTGCGCAGGCGCTTCTTCGACTCATATTTTGCGTCAATCACACCGTAAAACAGTAGTCGGTTCACAAGATAAAAGGGTGTACCAGGTAGGCTGGCCGTTATGGCTACTACATGTGACGAGGCTCCGCTGGGTGTGAAAACGGTCGTCGTCCCTGCCGCTGGCATGGGCACCCGCTTCCTTCCCGCTACCAAAACGGTGCCCAAAGAACTTCTCCCCGTGGTCGATACCCCGGGTATCGAACTCATCGCAGAGGAGGCCGCGTCTTTGGGCGCAGCCCGCTTGGCGATCATCACCGCTCCCAATAAGCAGGAGGTCATGCGTCACTTCGATGAGTTCCCTGAACTCGTCGAGACGCTGCAGTCCCGCGGTAAGGATGAGCAGGCCGCTAAGGTCGAGCGCGCCGCGGAGATCATCAAGCCGGTCTCCATCCCGCAGGATAAGCCGTTGGGCTTGGGCCACGCTGTGGGCCTGGCCGAGTCCGTTCTCGACGACGACGAGGATTGCTTCGCCGTCATGCTCCCTGATGACATCGTCATGCCGGCGACGGTGCTCGAGGACATGGCGCGCGTGCGCCGCGAGCTGGGCGGTTCCGTGCTGTGCGCCGTCGAGGTCTCGCCCGAAGAGACGTTCAACTACGGCGTCTTCGACGTCGAGGACACGGATAACGACAACGTGAAGAAGGTCGTGGGCATGGTGGAAAAGCCAGAGCCCAAGGATGCCCCGTCCAACCTCGTGGCCACCGGCCGCTACCTGCTTGACCGTAAGATCTTTGATGCCCTGCGCAAGATCACCCCGGGCAAGGGCGGCGAGCTGCAGCTTACCGACGCTATCGAACTGCTCATTGAAGCCGGCGAGCCCGTCCACGTGGTCATCCACCACGGCACGCGCCACGATCTCGGTAACCCGGGCGGCTACATCCCGGCATGTGTCGATTTTGGTCTGCGTTCGGACAAATATGGCCCGGCGCTGTATAAATCACTCAAGGCTATCTTGGCTTCTTATGAAGCCGAGCATGCTGCTGAGTAACACCCTTTGATAGGAGATGGATCATCCATGCGTTCAGTTGAGGAACAGCTAGAGCTCATCACACAGGTGGCGGTTACCCCGGAACCCGTGCGTATCGCGATTGCGAATGCTTTAGGCCTCATGAGTGCAGAGGAGGTCCAAGCCAATGAGCCGTTGCCGGGCTTCCCGCAGGCGGCCATCGACGGGTACGCGGTGCGCGCCGTCGACATCGGCGGCGAAAAGGGCCTGGCCGCACGCCGTCCTGCTCCCGTGGCAGAGGCTGAGGGGGAGGAGGGCGCGGCGGCGCAGGAGGCGGCATCGGCAAGCTCGGTGGAGCGCTCCCTGCCTGTCGTGGGCGAGGTCCCCGCGGGCTCGCGCCAGCCGTTGCGCCTCCAGCCGAAGCAGGCCGTGCGCGTCTATACCGGCGCGCCGTTGCCCACGCTTGCCGATGCCGTCCTTCCGCTGGAATGGACCGACCGCGGGCGCAAGCGCGTCACAGCGTTGCGTCCCGTGCGCTCCGGCGACTTCGTGCGCGGCGTGGGCGACGATATTCAGCCCGGCGATGTCGCGGTGAGCTCCGGCACGGTGCTCACTCCGGCGCACATCGGGCTGCTCGCGGCCGTGGGCCGCAGTAAGGTGCTCGTCTACCCGCGCCCGCGCGTGACGATCATTTCTTATGGCAAGGAACTCGTCGATATCGACAAAGAGACCGGCTTGGGCCAGGTCTACGACGTCAATTCCTATGCGCTCGCGGCGGCGGCGAAGGAGGCCGGCGCGGATGTGCACCGCGTGGGCCTCGTGGAGGGCGAGCCGCGCCGTATTCGCGAAACCATTGAGACGCACGTTGCGCGTTCGGAAATCGTGGTCATCTCCGGCGCCGTGGGCGGCGCCGGCGCCGACGAAATTCGTAAGGTCCTTGACCAGCTCGGCGATATTGATACGACGCGCGTGGCCATGCATCCGGGCTCGGTCCAGGGCTTTGGCGTGCTGGGCGAGTCCCGTGTGCCGACGTTCCTCGTGCCGTCCAATACGGTCTCCGCGCTCGTCATCTTTGAGGTCTTCGTGCGCCCGCTCATTCGCTTGAGCCTGGGCAAGCGCATCGGTGCGCGCCGCGTCGTGCGTGCGCGCGCGCTCAACCACATCGAGTCGCGTCCCGGCCGCCGCGGCTACATCCGTGCGCGGCTCATGCGCGACGCCCAGACAGCAGACTACCTCGTGGAAGGCCTGGGAGGTGCTGCGGGCGCTCCCGCGCACCTGCTCGCGGGCCTGTCCCAAGCCAACGCGATCATCCGCGTGCCAGAAGACGCCACGGATATTCGCCCGGGCGATGTGGTCGACGTCCTGTTCATTACGCAGCGCAACTAGATGTGGAATTTCTTTGGCCGTCGCTTCGATACACCGGCGACTGGCCCCACAGATTCGTACCACCCCGGCTGGCCGGAGGCGACGCCTGCCGTGCGCATTCCCGGCGGCGAGCTCGTGCAGCTGCGCCCCGTGCTCAGCCGCGATGGCGAGGACTGGCGCCAGATGCGTGTGCTCGACGAGGGCTATCTGCGCCCCGTCGAACCCACCGCGCCAGCAGGCTGGGAGGCCGCGCACACGCGCGCGGCGTGGCACAATCACCTGTCCTTCCTGCGGTCCTCGGCCCGGGAGGGAAGCATCGTCCCGCTTGCTATCACCGTGGGGGGCGACTTTGCAGGCCAGGTGACACTGGGCAATATCCAACACGGCGCCATCCGCGAATGCTGGATTGGCTACTGGGTCTTCTCCGCGTTCCAGGGTGCCGGCGTGGCCACGGCCGCGTGCGCTCTAGGGGTCGACCATGCCTTTGATCGGGTGGGCCTCCACCGCGTCACGGCGACGTATATGCCGGGCAACCCCGCCTCGGGCGCGGTGCTTCACCACTGCGGCTTCCGCGACGAGGGCTACCTGCGCCGCAACCTCCACATCGACGGCGAGTGGCGCGACCATCACCTCGTGGCCATCAACATCGATGACTACGACTCGACGGCCGCGGCACGGCTGCGTGCGGCGGGCCGGATCCTCTAGTGCGCCACGGGTGACCGCGGCGCGACAGGGCGCGACGCGGGGACACCCGATCGGCACACGAGTCACAAGCTTCACGACCTCGGCGTGTCGGCGCTGCGCTCCCCGCATAAGCGTGTATGTAGCACTAAACTTTTCGCCAACTGTCCGTCTAGGGAAGGTGCTCCATGTCCACCGGTGCCATCATCGTCCTCATCATCGTGGTGTGGCTATTTCTGCTTGCGCCGTGGCTGCTGCGCTCGCAGCGTCCCGTCAAGCACACCGGCGAGGCCTTTGACGACACGCGCGTGCTCTTCAACGGCGACTCCGGCGAGGTCCTCGGCTCGCGCCGCCCGCGCCTGAGCCCCCGCGACGTCCACGTCTCCGCTGATGAGCTCGATGCGGTCAACGAGTACGCGGATGACGCCGTCGCACACGACGACGCACCCGTTGACTTCAGCGAAGGCAACCCGGACGAGGCACGCTCCCATGATGACGCGCACGCCAGCGAAGACGGCTCCCGCATGACCATCAAGCGCGCGGCCGCCACTGCGAAGGCCGCTGCGGGTGCTCGGTTCCGTCGCGGCACCGAGCGTGACGCTGACGTCGCTTCCGACGACGCCGAAGATGATGCGCTCGTCGACGAGCCGGTCTTTGAAGAGTCCATGGCCGACGCGAAGAACGCGCCCGAGCTCGACGTCGTCGCCGACGAGGTCGAGGTCTTCACGGCCCCGGCACCCGAGGCCGCTGAGGACGCCTACGCCTACGACGACTCCTATACCTCGCCGGTGGACCTGCTGTACCCGGGCGCCGTTGATCCCGCGCCCGCCGTTGAAGCCGAGGTTGAGTCTGAGGCAGAGCCTGTCGAGGGTGACAGCGCCGACGCAGGCGCAGAAGGTGCCGAGGAAGCCCAGGCTGACACCGACTCTGAGACCGCAGATACCACGGCGGAGACCGATGGCGAAGTGCGCGAGGAGTCGGACACTGACCTGTCGAGCGATGAGCTCGAGTTCGCGCAGCGTCGCCTGGGCCGCGGCGGCTGGGATCCGGTCGCGGATTCTGCGGCGCGTGTGACGCGCTATCAGCGCCGCCAGCGCGTGCTGGTGCTGTTTGCGGTGCTCGACGTCGCCGCGGTGGCGCTTGGCATCGTGGTCGGCGGCTGGACCTGGTGGATCGCCGCCATCCTGGGCATCGCGACCGTCGCGTACCTCGTGGCACTGCGCAACCAGACACGCGCGGAGACCGAGCTGCGCCGCCGCCGCGTCAAGGCCCTACGTCGCGCGCGCTTGGGCGTGCGCACGGCTCAGGACGAGGAGCTCGCCATCCCGCGTAAGCTGCGTCGCCCGGGCGCGGTGGTCCTCGAGGCCGATGACGAGAGCCCCGACTTCGACTTCCTGCCGGTCTACGATCTGCGTGGACCCGGTGACGATGACTTGGGCGGCGCCCACGTGGTCAACCGCCGCGAGCTGCGCGACGAGCTCTCCGCACGCCGCGCCGGTTAACCCGTTCCTTGCAAGAATCCCCTCTGCGAACGCTTCGCAGAGGGGATTTTTGCAAGGAACGGGTAGCCCGCCAGAGACTAGAACTCCGGCACGTTCCAGAGTCCGGAGGTGCCGCGGCGGTGTGAGCCGAGCAGGTGCGTGTCGACCATGCCCACGGCCTCCATAAGCGCGAAGCACGTCGTGGGCCCGACGAAGGTGAAGCCGGCCTTCTTCAGTGCGCGAGCCATGGCGCGTGATTCGGTGGACGTGGACGGTACCTCATCCGCGGTGCGGGGAGCGGGAGTCTCGTCTGGGCGGAAGGACCACAGGAGGTCCGGGAGCCCGCCTTCTTCGCGCAGCGCAACGGTGGCACGGGCGTTGGTGATCGCGGCCTCGATCTTGCGGCGGTTGCGGATGATGGCGGCATTATTCATGAGACGCTCGACGTCGTTCTCGTCGAAGGCGGCGACGGCGTCGGGGACGAAGTCCGCAAAAGCTTCGCGGAAGGCGGGACGCTTGTGGAGGACCGTGGCCCACGACAGCCCGGACTGGAAGCCCTCGAGGACGAGCCGTTCGAAGAGTCCGCGCTCGTCGTAGACGGGCATACCCCATTCCGTGTCGTAGTACTCCATGAGGACAGGATCCGTCGCGGCCCAGACGGGGCGGGCCAGGCCGTCGGTGCCCACGATGAGCGAGACCGGCGGCTCCGAGGCTGCGGTGGGGTAGTCGGACTCAGGGGCATCGGGGAACGGGGCGGCGGGACAATCGGGCACGGGGTGGAGGTGCGGACGGCGAGCGTCGGCGTCGGCGTCGAAGGCTGTGTCGTCAGCGGGGTCGTAAGCGGGGTCGAAGTCGGGGTGGTCGTTGTTGTGAGTCATGTAATCGTTCATGTTCCTATTGGACTGCGTGTGACGCCACAAGGTTCCCTGAGCGGTGTCGGGTCAGCGCGCGGCGTGGGCGGACTCGTGTTCGAGGAGCCAGCGCTTGGCAGCGTCGCCCCCGAGGTAGCGGCCGAGTTGGCCGTCGGAGCGCACCACACGATGGCAGGGCACGACGATGGGGTACGGGTTGGTGCGGCAGGCCGTGCCGGCGGCACGGGAGGCGCGGGCGTTGCCGGCGGCATCGGCAAGCTGGGCGTAGGTGCGGCGCTCGCCATAGGGGATAGCGGAAAGGTGCGCCTGGCAGTTGGCGTGGAAGCCCGCGCGAGCGGGCGCGAGCGGTAAATCGAAGTCCTGGCGGGTGCCTGCGAAGTATTCCTCGAGCTGACGGACGGCCTCCTCAAGCAGCGGCGTGCGGCAGCCCATGGCGCCTTCCGGCAGATAATCGTCGAAGCGGATATGGAGCAGGTGCTCCTCGTTCGCGATGAGCGTGAGCGGGCCAATCGGGGTGTCGAGTTGCATCCAGAACATCTGCGTCATGGGCACTCCTTTCGCGGCGGGGGTTACAGGTAGTCTAATCACCATGGATAAACCCGCCGTACGTGATGCCACACTCCTTGTCTTTCGTGCCCTACTGGGCATCATCTTTGTCGCGCACGGTGTGGACAAGATGTTCTTTACCGGCATGGACGCAACGGCCGCGCACTTTGGACAGTGGGGGATTATTCAGCCCACCCTGTCGGCGTGGCTCACGGCGATTATCGAGATGGTGTGTGGCGCGCTGCTCGTGGTCGGGCTGCTCACCACGGCTGCGGCGGGGGTGCTTGCTATCGTCATGGCGCTTGCGGGCTACTTCGTGCATCTGAGCCAGGGGCTCTTTGCCACAGACGGTGGCTTTGAGTACCCACTGGTGTTGGTAGGGTCATTGCTGATGATTGTCGTCTTTGGCGCGGGCCGCGCCAGCCTGGATGGAGTGTTGAGCCGTGTTGAAGCATGAGGACGTGCAGGCGGCGATCTCCGCGCGCCTGGACGGCGAGGCCTACGCGCTGGAGGATGACGTCATTGACGCCCACCTCGCGGGCTGCCCCGAGTGCGCCGCCTACGCGGAGAAGGTCTCGACGCTCGCAGGATTCTTAGGCGAGTCGGTGTCGGACGGCATGTCGCCGCCGCAGGATCTTTCGGAGGTTATCCTCGCTGGCGTGGAACCGGAGTGGCGTGCCGTCTCCGCCGCGCGGCAGACGGGCCTGGCAGTAGGCCGCGTGCTCATGGCGCTCATGGGCGTCATCTTCGTCGCGTGGGCCATCGCCGTGGTGGGAAGCTCCTCCGGCGTGGCGCAATGGACGGATGGCAGCACGCTCGATCCAGGAGCCGACCCGGATAAGGCGCGCCTGCTCATCGAGGCCGCCGCCCTGCGCTTTGGCCTGGGCATGGGCTTATTCTACTGCGTGTGGCGCCCCGCGTCCGCGCCGGGCGTGCTGCCCATCATAGGCACGATGTTCATGTTCCTGCTCGGTTTTGTGGTGCGCGACGTGGCGCTGGGCACACTGGATTCCAGCCAGGTCTACGCGCTGCTCTCACTGGCCGGGGCGATTGCCGCGTTGGTGACCACGTGGCTGGCTGACCGCGGCTATATGCTGCGTGCGCTATGGAAGCAGGCGGCGGCAGAGCCGGCGTAAAACGACTGTGGCCCGCGTTTTTCCGGATGGTGGGCGCGGGCCGTAGTCGTTGAGGGCTTACTGCCAGCTGGGCAGCCACATGATCGAATTGTAATACCAGTTCGGGATAGCGAAGCCATAGAGCAGGGGGCTGAAGACGGCGAAGAAAGCGACCACGGCGCACAGGTAGATGAGGACGCCCGCGGTGCCCCAGCGCAGCGTGCCGCCGCCAAGAGCGCGGAAGAAGCCGTTCTTCACGGGTTTGCCGGTGCCGGCTATCTGGCCCAGCGTGAGCGCCAGGAGGACGATGACGAAGGGGATAAACGTCGCGGCGTAGAAGAAGTACATCTGGCGGTCGAAGGCGGCGAGCCACGGCAGGAAGGCCGCGGCGAAGCCGACGAGCGGCAGCAGGAAGCGGCGGTCGCGGCGGATCACGAGTGACCACAGGCCCCAGAGCAGGACGGGGATGGTGAGCCACCAGATAATCGGCGTGCCGAAGAGGAAGAGCATCTGCTTGCAGTCTTGGCCGCCCAGGCACGTGGTATCCGTATTGGAGTAGTAGAGGATGGGGCGTGCAGCAACGAGCCATGCCCACGGCTTGGAATCCCACGGGTGGGAGTGGCCGGAGGACGAGGTCAGCGAGGCGTGGAACTCGAGGACGGACTGGTGGTAGTAGAACCATCCGGCGACGGGCTCTGGGAAATGTTGGAGGAAGGAGTCATCCGGGATGGTGCCGTCCACCTTGGCGTGGCGGTAGACGGAGGTCTCCGAGGCGAACCACGAGCGCCAGGACCACACGTAGACGAGCACCGGCACGAGCACGAGGGAGGCGAGCGCCGCGGGAGTATCACGCAGGAGCGTGCCCACCACGTAGCGGCGTACGCCGTAGCGGCGGCGCAGCGCGAGGTCCGTAAACACGCTGAGCAGGCCGAAGAACATGATGAAGTAGAGGCCAGACCACTTTACGGACAGGGCCAGGCCGAGCGCGACGCCCGCGGCAAAGCGCCACCAACGGAAACCAAAGCGCGGGCCGAAGTCCGAGTCGCCCATGCCGCCGGTGGCCCAGGCGGTGTGGAGGCGCACGCGCATCTGTTCGTGGTCGCGCGCGAGTAAGTAGGCGGCGAGGACGACGAAGAAGACCTGGAAAATATCGAGCATGCCGAACTTCGCGGTGACGAGCAGGACGCCGTCAAAAACCGCGATGAGACCTGCGAAGGTCGCGACCTTCCACGAACCGGAGAGCTCACGGGCCAGCTGCATGGTCAGTAGCACGACGCCCACGCCGAAGAGCGCTGCCATGAGTCGCCAGCCCAGCGGCGTGTAGCCAAAGACCATCTCTGCGAGCGCCGTGATCTGCTTGGCCAGCGGCGGGTGGACCACCAAGCCGTAGGCCGGGTTCGACTCGATACCGCCGATGAACAGGTTGTCCCAGCTGCGCACCATGTCATAGGCCTGCGGGACGTAGTGCTTCTCGTCAAAGACCGGGGTGCCGCCGGAGACCGGCGCGGTGAGCCCTGCGAAACGGGTGACGAGCGCCAGGAACGCCACGATGAGCGTCGAGTACGTGTCCGCCCGCGTCCACGGATAACGCCGGGGCGCAGGGATATCGCGCACTGCATGCGCGCCGTAGAGACGCGGGCGGCGGGTGCGCGAGGAAGACTTCGAAAGGGCAGCGGTACTCACAGTCCTAAGAGTCTAGGGGACACACGCCTAAGGCGGGGCTATAGGCTGGGGAGATATGAGCGCGAATTTCACTTTCCCGAACCTTGAACCGCTGCCCCGCGGGGTTGTCCTTGCCGCCACTCCGTTGGGCAATATCGGGGACGCGTCCGCGCGGCTTATGCAGGCGCTTGCCCAGGCAGACGTCATCGCGGCGGAGGACACGCGCCGCACGCGCAATCTCGCCGCGGCGCTCGGCGTGGAGATTACCGGCCAGGTCGTCTCCAACTTCGACCACAACGAGGCCGAGCGTGCCGCGGAGCTTATCGATGCCGCCCGCCGCGGCACCGTCCTCGTCGTCACGGACGCCGGTATGCCGCTCGTCTCCGATCCCGGCCATTCCATCGTCGCCGCTGCAGCGGAGGCCGGCGTTCCGGTGACCTGCCTGCCTGGCCCCTCAGCCGCGCCTACGGCCCTCGCCCTGTCCGGTCTCGGCGTCGGGCATTTCATTTTCGACGCCTTTGCCCCGCGCAAGCAGGGCGCGCGCCGGGCCTGGCTCGAGTCCCTGCGCACGGAGCCGCGCGCCGTCGTCTTCTTCGAGTCCCCGCACCGCCTCGCCGACACGCTTGCCGATGCCGCCTTCATCCTCGGACCCGAGCGTCGCGCCGCCGTGTGTCGCGAGCTCACCAAGACATACGAGGAGGTCAAGCGCGGCACGCTGGGCGAGCTCGCCGCGTGGGCCGTCGACCATGCGCGCGGCGAAATTACTGTCGTGCTCGATGGGGGAGGGCCCGAAGAGGTGAGCCTGGACGACCTCGTCGCACGCGTTACCGAGCTCGTCGCCGACGGGGTGCGCGCCAAGGACGCGTGCAAGCAGGCCGCGGCGGGCACCGCGGTGAGCAACCGCGAGCTCTATGATGCCTACCTCGCCAGCCGCGAAGGCTAGGCCCGCGGCGGCCACGAGCCACCTCGCGCGCGACACGATAGAAGCGAAATCCATAATCTAGCTCACAGTTTTATAGATTGTTGCCCAATCGTTATAGATATTTTTCGCCCTCTTCTATAAGTGCAGGTTGCGCCGAGAACTCCGCCTTAAATTCATGGTACAAACCCCTGTAATTTTCCTGGGAAATGCGATTATCGCAGGTCATGGCTGTGGTTTTTATTTGAAGTGTGTGTGAATTTGGCACACCCTGGTTCCTATGACTAATCGAGAGAACGAAATGAACCAGGGGGCTAGTTCCGCCGCATCTCGCGCGTCTGATGCGACGGGCGCTAGCGCGGCTGACACGCCGAACGATGCAATCTACCAAGGTCCTCTCGCAGCGGAAGACGCGCAAACGCTGCGCGAGGAGTCCCAGGCCTACGAAACGGTCGACGACAAGCTGGAGGCGCAGTCGGCGACGAGCCAGCTGCAGAATATGCTCGTCGAGTCTGACTTTGACCCGAATCAGGTGCCAGAGCAGCCCCGCGAGCTTGCCTCGGAGGCGAAGAATACGCCCATCGATTGGGGCATCGTCGGCATTGCGGGCGTGCTCGTCGCTGCCGTGGTGCTCTGGGGTCTGCTCGCCCCGGACAGCTTTGGCAATTTCGCGTCGAATGGCCTCAACTTCGTCGTGGGCGACTTCGGCTGGGCCTTCGTCCTCTTTGGCACCGTGTTTGTCATCTTCGTCGTCTGCATCGCATTTTCGAAGTTTGGCTCCATTAAACTCGGCGCGATCGACGAAGAGCCAGAATTCTCCACGCCCTCGTGGATTGCCATGATGTTCGCCGCCGGTATGGGCATTGGTCTGATGTTCTACGGCGCGTCCGAGCCGCTCAATTACTACAAGAACGGCGTGCCCGGCCATAACCCGAGCGAGGTTGGCTCGTCCATGGCGCACGCGCTGTTCCACTGGACCCTGCACCCGTGGGCCGTCTATGCCATCGTCGGTCTCGCCGTCGCCTACTCGACCTTCCGCATGGGTCGCAAGCAGCTCATCAGTCAGGCCTTCGTGCCGCTCATCGGCCAGAAGAGGGCCGACGGCTGGCTCGGTCGCGTCATCGATATCCTGTCCATCTTCGCGACGGTCTTCGGTACCGCCGCCTCGCTGGGTCTCGGCGCCATCCAGATTCGTGCCGGCCTGCAGGCCTCTGGCCTCATTGATAACCCGACGAACTCCGTCGTCATCGGCATCGTCCTCGTCCTCACCCTCGCCTTCCTGCTCTCGGCTATGTCCGGCGTGGGCAAGGGCATCCAGTACGTCTCCAACGCCAATATGGCACTCGCCGCGCTGCTCGCCATCTTCGTGTTCATCCTGGGCCCGACGGTGTCCATCCTCAACCTCATCCCGGGCTCCGTGGGCAACTACCTCCAGTATTTCACCGAGATGATCGGCCGCACCGCCGAGTCCAATAACGGCGAGGCCGCCGAGTGGCTGTCCTCGTGGACCATCTTCTACTGGTCCTGGTGGGTCTCCTGGTCGCCGTTCGTGGGCATGTTCCTGGCGCGCGTCTCCCGCGGCCGCTCCGTCCGCGAATTCTGCACCGGCGTGCTGCTCGTCCCCACCGGCATGTCTGTGGTGTGGTTCGCCATCTTCGGCGGCACCGCCATCCACCTCGAGCAGCAGGGCAACTCGATCTCCGGCGAGTCCTCCGAGGTCGAGCTGTTCAACCTGCTCCACACCATGCCGGGCGGCTTCATCGCCGGTATCGTCGCCGTGATCCTGCTCGCGACGTTCTTCATCACCTCGGCCGACTCTGCCTCGACCGTTATGGGTTCCATGTCGCAGAACGGCGCGACGGACGCCAAGCCGTGGCTGTCTGCCGCCTGGGGTGCGCTCACCGCCGCAGTGGGTCTCACGCTGCTGCTGTCGAACCCGGACTCCCTGTCCAACCTGCAGTCGATCACCATCGTCGTTGCCTCGCCATTCCTGCTCGTCGTCATCGGCCTCATGTTCGCCATCTACCGTGACTTGAGCACTGACGTCATCTACCTCGAGTACCGCGAGTCGCAGGCCTTCCAGCGCAAGCTCGCCCGCGAGCGCCGTCTCCACCGCGAGTACCAGCGCGCCGAGGCCCTCAAGGCCCGCCGCAACGAGCTGCTGCACCTGGGCCGCAAGAAGAAGTAGCTTCTTAAGGCTCCTCGCACGACCCCGTTCTCCCGCCCCACCTGGCCGCGGCGAGCGGGGTCGACGCGTTTTTCGGACGCGACGCGAAATACCTGCAGCCGGCGCGATAGAGTAGTGGGCATGACTGAACCTAAAGACCATGTTGTAGTCAACGTCGCCTGGCCGTACGCCAACGGCCCGCGCCATATCGGCCACGTTGCTGGCTTCGGCGTCCCCTCGGACGTCTTCGCGCGCTACCAGCGAATGCGCGGCGCGAACGTGCTCATGGTCTCCGGAACCGACGAACACGGCACCCCGCTTCTCGTCCAGGCGGACAAGGAAGGCGTGCACGTGCGCGACCTCGCGGACCGCTACAACCGGCAGATCGTCGAGGACCTTGCCGGTCTGGGCCTGTCCTACGATCTCTTTACGCGCACGGCGACGCGTAACCACTACTCCGTGGTTCAGGAGCTGTTCAAGGGCCTGTACAACAACGGCTACATGCTCAAGGAAACGACGCAGGGCGCCATCTCGCCGTCTACTGGCCGCACCCTGCCGGACCGCTACATCGAGGGTACGTGCCCCATCTGTGGCGCTACGGACGCCCGCGGCGACCAGTGCGATAACTGCGGCAACCAGCTCGATCCCGTCGACCTTATCAACCCGGTCTCCAAGATCAACGGCGAGACGCCACAGTTCATTGAGACCGAGCACTTCCTGCTCGACCTGCCCGCCGTCAAGGACGCGCTCGAGGCATGGCTGAAGACCCGCGAGGACTGGCGCCCGAACGTCCTCAAGTTCTCCCTCAACCTGCTCGGCGACATGCGCCCGCGCACGATGACGCGCGACATCGACTGGGGCATCCCGATCCCGGTCGAGGGCTGGCAGGACAACAACGCGAAGAAGCTCTACGTGTGGTTCGACGCCGTCGTGGGCTACCTCTCAGCCTCTATTGAGTGGGCCTACCGCACCGGCAACCCGGACGCGTGGAAGGACTTCTGGCAGAACCCGAACGCCCGCCATTACTACTTCATGGGCAAGGACAACATCACCTTCCACTCCCAGATCTGGCCAGCCGAGCTCCTCGGCTACGCCGGCAAGGGCTCCAAGGGCGGCGAGTCGGGCGTATTCGGCGAGCTGGATCTGCCCACCGAGGTCGTCTCGTCTGAGTACCTCACCATGTCTGGCTCCAAGTTCTCCTCGTCCAAGGGCGTGGTCATCTACGTCAAGGACTTCCTCAAGGAGTTCGGCCCGGATCCGCTGCGCTACTTCATTGCGGTCGCCGGCCCGGAGAACAACGACACGGACTTCACGTGGGACGAATTCGTCCGCCGCATCAACAACGAGCTCGCCAACGGTTGGGGCAATCTTGTCAACCGCACCGTCTCGATGGCGCACAAGAACTTCGGCGAGGTCCCCGTCCCCGCGGCGCTCGAGCCCGCGGACGAGAAGGTCCTGAAGCTCGCCGAGGACACTTTTGCCACCGCTGGCGAGGCACTGAGCCATTCGCGATTCAAGCAAGCCATGACCGCCATCATGCACGTCGTCGGCGAGGCCAACGCGTATATCGCAGAGATGGAGCCGTGGAAGCTCGCCAAGGATGAGACCCAGCGCGAGCGCCTGGCCACCGTCCTGTGGACCGCGCTCCAGGTCGTCTCCGACTGCAACGTCATGCTCACCCCGTTCCTGCCGTTTACCGCGCAGAAGGTCCACGAGACCCTCGGTCGCACCGGCGTCTGGGCCGCCGCGCCGGAGGTCCGCGAAGTCACCGACGATCAACCCGTCGAGCTGGTGGGTGTGGGCCTGCCGCCGGAGGGCCACCCGTACCCTGTCATCACGGGCGACTACACGGCGCAGCAGGCCGTGTGGAAGCGCGTTGACGTTAAGCCGGGCACCGTGCTGGAGAAGCCGAAGCCGCTCATCGCGAAGCTTGACCCGGAGCTGGGCGAGACCGGCCCGGAGTGGGCGCCGGTCCAGAAGCAGGACTAAAAGTGAACTAGGCGAAGGGCACCAGTCGAGATTGTTCTCGGCTGGTGCCCTTCTTCTGGTCTACTTCTGCGCGCCGGAAGCATTAGGAACGGTCGAAGTCGCGCTGCAGGTGCACCAGCCCCAGCCGTTTGTCGCCCTTGGTGTGGATATTGGGCATGCGCCCGGTCTCCTCGAAGCCGAACTTCATGTGCAGCGCGATGGACCCGTAGTTCTCGTCCACGATGTAGGTAATCATCGTGCGCACGTAGTCATTACCCTCAGCGTGCTCTATGAGAGCCTCCATGAGCGCAGAACCCACGCCCTTGCCCTGGGCCTCCGGCGCGATGTAGATGGAGTCCTCCGCCGTGCCGTAGTAGATGGCAGGCGTGACGAACTGGAAGTACGCCGCCCAGCCGAGGACCTCGCCGTCCTCCTCGGCGACGAAGACGGGGTAGCCCTGCGCCTCGAGGTCCTTCAACCAGTTCTCGCGGTCCTCGACGGATTCCTGCCACGTCACGAGATTGAGCGCCGGCTGTGCGGACGCCCAGTTGTAGATGGCGGAGAGGGAGGGGGCATCGGCAAGCTGGGCTGGGCGGATGAGCATGGGGACTCCTTAGAGGATGAGCTGGAGGGTGTGGAGGTCAAGCCAGGCTTCGAACTTGCGGGTGACTTCGCGCAGGGTGCCGGTGAGGACGAAACCGAACTTCTCATGTAAGGCTACCGAGGTTGCGTTGTTGGCGGTAATCCGTGCCACCAAGGTATGCACGCGCTCGTCGGCGCGGGCGGCCTCGATAAGAGCCCCGAGGAGCGCCGTGCCCACCCCGCGTCCGTGCGCGGCGGGGGAGACGTAGATGGTGTCCTCATGGGACCCAATCCAGATGGCCGGGTCGCCGAAAGGCTTGTAGTACGCGAAGCCGAGGACCTTACCGTCCTCCTCGGCGACGAGCTGCGTGCCCGTGGCCGCGACGTGGTCGAAGAATTCCTCGCGCTCCGCTACGCTTGCCGGAAACGCGCGGAAGATGGCGTCTGTCTCTGCGATGGCCCAGTTGAGGATGTCTGTCATCGCCGGGACGTCGGCGCGGGTGGCAACACGAATCTGCATGGTGGTTAAGACTACGCTGGGGGACCATGTCTAAGAAGAAGCCCCGCCCCACGCCCGTTTCCGTCCCTGGCCTCACCGGTCTCTTCGACGCGCATACGCATCTCTACTCGCATCAGGATGCCGACGCGGACCTCGTCGCCCGCGCCGCTTCCGCGGGTGTTGCGCGCATGGTCACGGTGGGCGATGACCTCGCCGAGTCCCGCGCGGCTCTCGCCACAGCCCAGTCCTTCGATAACGTCTGGGCCGCCTGCGCCGTCCACCCCGTGCGCGCCGCGGAGCTTTCCGATGCCGCCCGCTGCGAACTCGCCGCTTTGGTCGCCGACCCGAAGTGCGTGGCCGTGGGGGAGACCGGACTCGATAAGTATTGGATTGAGCACGAGCCGGAGAAGACCGCTTCGTTGGAGGTCCAGGAGGAGGCGCTGCGCTGGCACGCGCAGCTGGCGGCGGACGCGGGAAAGACGCTTATGATCCACAACCGCGAGGCCGACGCCGATGTGATGCGTATCCTCGACGACTGCCCTTCTTCGCCCCACGTGATGCTCCACTGTTTCTCCTCGCCGCTGTCTGTGGCGCGCGAGGCGCTCGACCGCGGGTATGTGCTGTCCTTTGCGGGCAACGTGACGTTTAAGCGCAACGAGGAACTGCGTGCCGCCGCTGCCCTGGCACCGGCGGGCCAGCTGCTCATGGAAACCGACGCGCCCTACATGACGCCGGAGCCTTTTCGCGGCCAGCGTAACGAGCCGTCGCTTATCGGCCACACGTGGCAGTGCGTCGCCGACGTGCGCGGCGTGTCTGTGGACCAGCTTGCCGAGGAACTCAACGCGACGTTCGACGCGGTGTTCCTTAACCAATAATCGACTGCGCGATGAGCGCGATCGCGGCCGTCACGGCGACGACGAGGACGATTCGGTTGAGCATCGCCGTGTCGATAAACCGGTTGAGGTGCCGCGCGACGAAGAGCCCCACGAAAGCCACCGGGAGGTAGGCCAGCGCCGTGGTGAGCTGCAGCTGCGAAATCTGTCCCGCGGTGCCCAGCGTGACAAGCGAGATGATGCAGCCGATGACGAACGTGCCCGAGAGCGTGCCGCGCACGCGCGCCGGGTCAAAGTCTTTGAGGATGAGCGCCATGGGCGGACCACCGATGGACGTCGAGGTGCCGAGGAATCCGGAGGCCACGCCCGCGGCCAGAGTGTTGGGCGTGTTGTGCTTGGGCGTCCAGCCCAAACCGGAGAGCGTCATGGCCAGCAGCACGGCGCAACCAATGACGATGCCCAGCCCGCGGTGGGAAAGCGCCGCTACAGCCCACGCGCCCAGCAGTGAGCCGGGCACGCGCGCCGCGCTCGAGAGCGCCACGATGCGCCACGCGATGGCTGCGCGGTGCTGCCACGCTGTCACCGACGCGATACACAGCGCGAGCACGAGGATGACAGCGGGGACGAGCTCCGGGGCGACCATCGCGATGATCGGCGTGGCAATCGTTCCCAACCCAAAGCCGATCGTGCCCTGGCAGAGGGTGCCGACGAAGATGAGGACTCCCAACGCGATGTAGACGGTCATGCCCCGCGGCTCCCTTCATTCTGTCCTGAAACGGCGACCCGTCCACTCTAAACTCCGCCGCGCTGTGACCTTTCCGTGGCCCAAGCTCTCGTGCGCACGTCCCGCAGCCCTGGAAAGTGATCGGACTCACATGCGTATTCGTGCAGGTCAACCGATCTGCCTGTGGTGCGTGTGACAGGCGAGCTGCGCGTTTCCGGTGTGGCGAAATCCATATCGACTGCTCCGTGCTGTTACCGTATTGTTATTCATCGTTCGCCTGAGCGTCATTCGTTGTGCGCGCCGCGTCCCCGCGGTGCCGTTCGACTCCCAGGCCGCGGCAGGGCCAAGATGTGGCTCGCTGCTCACAATAAAAGAGACGAAGAGAGATACATGTCTACCTCGAATCAGATCAAGCGTATTAACAACACTCGCTCCATGCCGCTGCGTCTGGCCACCGGCGGCGTGCTGGGCACCCTCGCCGTCGGCGGCGTCGTCGCAGCCACCGCGCACAAGGACATCACCGTGGACGTCAACGGTGAGACCATGCAGCTCGCGACTTTCTCCACCGACGTCAAGGGAGCCCTCGAGGCCGCCGGCGTGCAGGTCGGCGCAGATGACTTCGTCTCCGCCAACCCGGATGACGTCCTCACCTCTGGCGAGACCATCACAGTCCGCACCTCCAAGCCCGTCGCCGTGACCGTCGACGGTGTGGAAAAGCAGCTCTCTTCCACCGCGCTGACCGTCCAGGACCTCCTGGGCGACATGGGTGATATCGCGCCGGGCGCAGCCGTTAAGGCCGCTGGCGTGGATATGGACGGCGACGCCACCGTCACCGACGGCATGAAGCTCGAGGTTGTCTCCCCGAAGATCATCCAGGTCAACGACGGCGGCAAGGTCACCTACACCTCCATCGCCGCGAAGACCGTGCGCGACGTCATCGAGGCCCGCGGCATCGACGTCGACGAGGACGACCGCGTTACCCCGTCCATGGACACCCCCGTCACCGAGGGCATGACCATCAAGGTCGACCAAGTCTCCACGACGGATTACGACGCAACCGAGTCCTTCGACGCCGAGCCGACCTACGTCGACGACCCGGAGCTCGAGCAGGGCACCGAAGAGGTCCGCGTCGAGGGTACCCCGGGCGAGCGCACCGTAACCCGCCGCCTCATCATGGTCAACGGCGCTAAGGAGTCCAACGAGATTATCAACTCCAAGGAGACCCGCCCGGCCTCTCCGGCTACTATCGCGCGCGGCACCAAGGAACCCGCAGCCGCCCCGGCCGTGGCCGACGGCTCCGTGTGGGACACCATCGCGCAGTGCGAGTCCACGGGCAACTGGTCCATCAACACCGGAAACGGCTTCTCCGGCGGCCTCCAGTTCACGGATTCCACGTGGCAGGCCTTCGGTGGCGGCGAGTACGCTGCCCAGGCCTGGCAGGCTTCTCGCGAACAGCAGATTGCTGTCGCCCAGAAGGTTCAGGCAGCACAAGGCTGGGGCGCATGGCCTGCCTGCACCGCCAAGCTCGGCATCGGCTAAAACTTCCCGCAAGCCCGCACCTCGGTGCGGGCTTTGCGCATTCTTGCGGCTACCCTAGAAGACATGACTGAAGCGAAAGCGGCCCTGCTCGGCCCCGTGGAAATCCGTGAGCTCGCGGCGCGTCTCGACGTGACTCCCACCAAGAAGCTTGGGCAGAACTTCCTCCACGACCCGAACACCATCCGGCGCATCGTCGCCGCCGCGGACCTCGACCGCAGCGACCGCGTCGTCGAGGTCGGCCCCGGCCTAGGCTCGCTCACCCTCGGCCTCCTCGAGGCCGCCGACGATGTCACCGCCGTCGAAATCGATCCGCGCCTCGCCGCGCAGCTTCCGCACACCGTCGCCGAGCGCGCCCCTGAGCTCGCCGGCAACCTGAAGCTCGTCGAAAAAGACGCCCTCCGCGTCACCGCTTCAGATGTGGGCGAGCCCACCGCGCTCGTCGCTAACCTGCCGTACAACGTGTCGGTGCCCGTCTTGCTGCATTTCCTCGAGACGTTCCCCTCCATCCGCCGCGTCCTTGTCATGGTCCAGCTCGAGGTCGCCGAGCGCCTCGCCGCCCAGCCCGGCTCCAAGGTCTACGGCGTGCCCTCCGTCAAGGCCGCCTTCTACGGCCCCGTCCACCAAGCTGGCACGATTGGCAAGAACGTCTTCTGGCCCGCGCCCAATATCGAGTCCGGCCTCGTGCGCATCGATTGCTTTGCCGATGCCCCCTGGCCCATCACCGACGCCTCCCGCGCGGCCGTCTTCCCGCTTGTCGATGCCGCCTTCGCGCAACGCCGCAAGACCCTCCGCGCCGCACTCTCCGGCCACTACGGCTCCGGCGCCGCCGCCGAGGAAGCCCTCGTCGCCGCGGGCATCGATCCCAAGCTGCGCGGCGAGAAACTTGGCGTCGCCGACTTCGTGCGCCTGGCAGGTGTCGCATAATGGGCCAGATTTTCCGCGCCCGCGCGCATTCCAAGGTCAACCTCCACCTCGGCGTCGCCCAGGTCCGCGGCGACGGCTACCACGAGCTCTCCACGGTCTTCCAGTCGCTCGACATCCACGACGACCTCACTCTCGAGCTGCTCGACGACCCCACCGCCGCGCCGATTACCATCACGGTGGACGGCCCCTACGCCGCAGGCGTGCCCACGGACTCCTCCAACTTGGTGTGGCGCGCCGTCGAACTCGTCGCGCGCCGTCACCCGCCCGTCGCGCTGCACGTGCGCAAGGGCATCCCCGCCGCGGGCGGAATGGCAGGCGGGTCTGCCGATGCCGCCGCAGCCCTCCGCCTTGCCAACGCCGCCTTCGCCGCGGGGCTCAGCGACGACGAGCTTATGAAACTCGCCGCCCAGCTCGGCTCCGACGTCCCCTTCACGCTCATGGGCGGCACGGCACTCGGCACCGGCCGCGGCGAGGAACTCGTACCCATGATGGCGCGCGGAAGCTACACCTGGGCGATCATCACCAACCGCGAGGGCCTGTCCACGCCCGTCGTCTTCGACAAAATGGACGAGCTGCGCGCGAAGAACCGCGTCGGCGAACCGCGCATGGATACCACCGCCGTGGGCCAGGCCCTCATCAGCGGCGATCCGCAGCAGCTCGCCCGCACGCTCGCTAACGACCTCCAACCCGCCGCTCTCTCCCTGCGCCCTGACCTACGGAAGATCCTCGAATCCGGCGAGAACGCCGGCGCCCTCGCCGGCATCGTCTCCGGCTCCGGCCCCACGTGCGCGTTCCTCTGCGAGGATGACGCCCAAGCACAGCACGTCATCGCCGAGGTCACCGCGGACAACCCGGGCACCCGCGGCCACATCGGCCACGCGCCCGCGCCCGGCGCCGAGCTCCTCGACTAATCCCGCGGTGTCGATGCCGTCCCGAATACGCCGAACGGCCCGCGCACTGAGCGCGGGCCGCAGGACGGGGGACTGTTTAGAGTACCGCCATCTCGGTCGGGGTGATGTCGAGCTCGTGGCGGTCGACAACCTCGCCCTTGTAGAGGTCGATGACAACCAGCTCGTCCTTGTTGGCGTCGGTGATAAACGCGTAGCCGTCCTCAGGCTTGAGGATCGGTCCAGGAAGCTGCCACTCTTCCTTTTCCTTCCACTCGGAGATGGCGTCGATTTTCTTCGTCACCTCGCCGGTCTCCGGGTCGATGATGTTGAGCTTGCCGTCGTAGGTCAGCACGAGTGCCTCGCCGAGCGGGCCGCGAGCCAGGGAGCGGAACCAGTAGGAGGAACCGAGGTCGACCTTCTTAGCGGAGTAGTCGTCGGTGTTGATGAGGGAGATCGACTCCGGACGCTCGAACTCGGCGTCCTTCTCCGTTTTGTTGTCGGCCAAGATGATGGGGGACTCCTCAGAACCGGCGGAGTTGCCGGAGCGCTGGTAGCCGTCCTTGCCCGCGTAGGAGGACACGTCGATCTTGTGGAACGCCTTGCCGTCGAAGACAACGGGGCCGTCCTCGCAGCCGAAGAAGAGCTTGCCGTTGCCAGCGGCGGCCTCTCCGTGAACGCCCGGGCACTCGGTGGTCTCGGTGAGCACCGTGCCGTCCTTGTCCAGGTGCTGGATGGTGTGGCGCTCGTCCTCGGTGCCCTTCGTCATGACGATGGAGCCGTCCTCGAGCGGAACCGCGACGCCGTGGTGGGCCGCGCCGGACTCGAAGGTCGCGACCGGCTCGCCGCCGGTGCCGACCTCGGAGGTCTTGTAGACCTTGGCGACGCCGTCGCCGTCGGAAAATAGTGCGGTGAAACCGTCGTGGTGGACAACGTGGCCGGCGTGCGGTGCCTCGATGTCGACGTTCGTGAGCTTCGGGTCCGCGGTGTAGTAGTGGTTGTGGTCGCCGTGCGGCTTCTTGATGAGGCCGGAATCGTACGAGAGGAACTTGTCGCCCTGGGTGACCATGGCGTAGCGGCCGTCGCCAGCGTTGGACAGGCGCAGGAAGCCCGGCACCTTGTCTTCGCCGATGACTTCGCCGGTCTTCGGGTCGTAGGTCTTCAGGCCGCCGTCGTAGGAGATGACGACGCGGTTGGGCAGCTGCGCGACCTCGAGCTGGCCTTCCTCGGCTTCCATGCCGTCGTGCGAGTGGTCGTGGCCCTCGTGGTCGTGATTGTGCTCGGCGGTTTCGGAGCCCGCGGCTGCGGTCGAGTCAGCGGAATCGGAAGAGTTAGGGTTAGAGCAGCCCGTGAGGATGAGCGCCGTAGCGCCCAAAGCTGCAAGGGGAGTCAACAGAGATTTCTTCATGGTTCGTAAGACTATTGCTCCTGAAATTCATGTGCAATATGAAAATGTGCTGAAAACACTGTGCGGGGGTGCCCGGCGGCGCGCGGCCCGCGGCAATTAAGATGGTGAAGCGATATGGCTAACCTCATTAACCTCGAACAAGTCTCCAAGTCCTTCGGCCTGAAAACGCTTCTCGATGGCGTCTCTCTCGGCGTGCAGACGGGGGACCGCATCGGCATCGTCGGCGTCAACGGTGGCGGCAAGACCACGCTGCTCGAGGTCCTCACCGGCATCGAACCCGCGGACTCCGGCCGCGTTTCCCAGACGAAAGATCTGCGCATGGCCGTCGTGACCCAGCGCTTCGATCTGGACGACAACCTCACCATCGGCCAATGCGTCGTCGAGCCGCTTGGCCTCGAGGTCTTCGAGTGGGCCTCGAACGCCAAGGTCCGCGACGTCTTGGGCGGCCTCGGCATCGTCGACCTCGGCCTTGAAACGCCCGTGGGCCAGCTCTCCGGCGGTGAGCTCCGCCGTGTTAATCTCGCCGCCGCGCTCGTCCAGGACCTTGACCTTGTCGTCCTCGATGAGCCCACCAACCACCTCGACGTCGAAGGCGTCCAATGGCTCGCCGAGCATTTGCTCTCGCGCAAGATTGCCCTCGTCGTCGTCACCCACGACCGCTGGTTCCTCGACGCCGTCGCCACCACGACGTGGGAGGTCCACGACGGCCAGATCGACGCCTACGAGGGCGGCTACAACGACTGGATCTTCGCCCGCACCGAGCGCGCCCGCCAGGCTGACGCCATGGAGCAGCGCCGCCAGAACCTCGCCCGCAAGGAGCTCGCGTGGCTGCGCCGCGGCGCCCCTGCCCGTACCTCGAAGCCGCGCTACCGCATCGAGGCTGCCGAAGCACTCATCGCTGACGTCCCCGCACCCCGCAACAAGGTCGAGCTCATGGCCTTCTCTCAGCAGCGCCAAGGCCGCGTCGTCATTGAACTCGAGGACGCCACCGTCGCCACCCCAGATGGCCGCGTCCTTGTTGACCACCTCACGTGGCGCCTCGCGCCGGGCGAGCGCATCGGCCTCGTCGGTGTCAACGGTTCCGGCAAGACCACGCTGCTGCGCGCGCTGGCCGGCGAGCACGAACTCACCGCCGGCAAGCGCATCGAAGGCCAGACCGTCCGCCTGGGCTGGCTGCGCCAGGAACTCGACGATCTTGACCCGTCCCGCCGCCTCATCGACGCCGTCGAGGACGTCGCCACCTACGTCCACCTGGGCAAGAAGGAAATCTCCGCCTCCCAGCTCGCCGAACGCCTAGGCTTTAGTCCCAAGCGCCAGCGCACGCCCGTGGGCGACCTCTCCGGTGGCGAGCGCCGCCGCCTCCAGCTCACGCGCGTGCTCATGGCCGAGCCCAACGTCCTCCTCCTCGACGAGCCCACCAACGACCTCGACATCGATACCCTCCAGGAGCTCGAGTCCCTCCTCGACGGCTGGCCCGGCACCCTCGTCGTCATCTCGCACGACCGCTACCTCATCGAGCGCATCGCCGACAACACGTACGCCCTCTTCGGCGACGGCACGCTCACCAACCTCCCCGGCGGCATTGACGAGTATCTCAAGCGCCGCGCCGCGCTCGAGGCCCAAGAAAACTCCGGCGTGCTCAACCTCGGCACCCAGCCTTCCGATGCCCCCACGTCTGCCGCCCCGAAGCGTCTCAGCTCCCAAGAGGAACGCGAGCTGACTAAGAAGATGAATGCGCTCGAGCGCAAGATGGGCAAGCTCGACCAGCAGACTGAGAAGCTCAACGAGAAGATGGCCGCGGCCGCCGAGGCCGTGGACACCGAAGCGCTCACGAAGCTCGACGCCGAGCTCAAGGACGTCGCCGCCCAGCGCGAGGAATTGGAGATGGAATGGCTCGAACTCGGCGAGCAGCTCGAGGGCTAGCGCGGCTTTTCCACACGCTCGACCCATGGGGCGCCGTCGTCGCGCTCGTCTTCTTCGTCCTCACGCTCACCCCCTCGTTGCTGCCGCGCACGTGGTTCTACCAGGGGATCATCGGCGGCTGGGCCGCGGGCATCGGCTACCTCGTGGGCCTCGCCTTGCGCTGGGCCTACCGCCGCTACCTGCACCGGCTGCACCCGCTTGCGAATCCTGACAACTGGTCGCCTCGCGTCGCGCGGTGGGTGGCCCGTTGCGTCATCGCCGTGGGCGCCCTCTGGGCGTGGGTCATGGTGTGGTGGTCGCACCGCTGGCAGGTCACGCTCGCTGACCTTGCGGAGCAACCCCGCCCGAGCTACCTCGACGTCGTGTTCATTCTCCCGCTCGCGATCGCCACGTTCTCCGGCTACCTGCTTATCATCCGCTTTCTCGTCTGGGCCGCCGATACCGCCCAGGCCATCGGCCCACGCCGCGTGCGGCCCCGCGTCCGCAGCGTCTCCGCCTGGGTGCTCGTCCTGCTCGCCTGGTTCTGGTTCGTCTCCAACGCCGTGCCCGGTGCCACCGTCGGTCTCGGCGAGAAATTCTTTACCGAGCAGAATAAGGATCCGGACCCGGCCGTCACGGCGCCCACGGCGCCGGAGCGCTCTGGCTCGCCTGACTCCGCCGTGGACTTTGGAGGGGTGGGCTTTTATGGCTCCCGCTTCGTCGCGGGAGGGGCATCGGCAAGCGAGCTTACAGCGGCGACGGGCAAGCCTGCCAAGGAGCCCATCCGCGTCTACGCCGGGCTTGGCAACGCGGCGGACACGGCCGAGCGCGCAGACCTGCTCATCTCCGAGCTCGAGCGCACCCACGCCCAAGACCGCAAGGCCCTGCTTGTCCTCATGACGACGGGTACCGGCTGGGTCTCTGACTACGCGACGCAGAGCTTCGAGCTGCTCTATGGCGGCGATACCGCCATCGCCGCCGGACAATACTCCGCGATGCCCTCCGCCCTGCACTTTCTGGCGGGCGGCGACCAAGTCCGCGCAGCCGGCCAGGAACTCCTCGGGCCGCTCATCACGTGGTGGAACGAGCTGCCCGAAGACCACCGGCCGAAGCTCTACCTCTACGGTGAATCGCTGGGCACCACCGGCGTCGAGGCCGCGTTCTCTGGCCTGCGCGACGTCGTCAACTCCGTAGATGGCATCCTGCTCACCGGACCGCCGCATTTCAATCCGCTGCGTACGCAGTTCGTCACGCGCCGCGACCCCGGCTCGACGGAGACGGCGCCGGTCTACGCGGACGGCCTCGTGGTCCGCTTCGCCAACGACGAGGAACACGTGCGCCAGTGGGCGACCACGCGCGACCCAGATTGGGGCCCGGCCCGCATGCTCTACGTCCAACACACCTCGGACCCCGTCGCGTGGTGGTCCTTTGACATGATTCTCCGTGAACCGGACTGGCTGAGCGAGCCCGCCCCGCCGGGCCATGAGCGCGCGATGACGTGGATGCCTTTCGTGAGCTTCCTCCAAGTGAGCGCGGACCTGCCCGTCGCGGCGCAGGCGCCCATCGGCTACGGCCACAATTACGGCGACTCGGTGCTCGCCGGATTCGCCGCCATCGGCGACGTCGACCTCACTCCCGCGCGGCTTACGGAGCTGGAGAATCAGCTCGTGTCCATCCGTGGCGACAACCCCAAATAGCGCCGGAAGTTATCCCGCGACCGCGGGCTTTCTCGGCCAGGCATTCGTGCGGTCCCTCGTCGCGGAGCACGGCGGCGACGCGGAGAACATGTGGGGCAGCGTCCTCAACGACGCGGCCCTGTGCGAGACGCCCATCTTCGTGGGCAACTCGCTGGACAACCCGCTCGATGACGACTTCAATGACAACTGGCTCGGCCGACTCAGCCTTGAAATCCTGTCGAATATCTTCAGCAACGACTTCGCGCGCCACGCGCTGGCCGCGCACTCCTACGTCAATGTCGCGACCGAACTCTACGCCGGCTGGGAGTCCACCTTCGGCCCCGCTCTGGGGGTGGATTAACGTCACGAAGTGATAAACATCAGGCGTTCGTCTTTCACGGCTGCACACGGTTGTGGCACGGTGGAATGTATGACTTTGAAGCGTTCCACGTTCGTAGCCGTCTCCGCCGCCGCGGTGCTCAGCCTTGCTGGCACCGGCGTCGCCTCCGCCGCTCCGGCACTGCCTGCTGGCTCCTCTGTGCCCACGGTTGAGCAGCTGTCCTCGCAGGTACCGCACGTCGAGTTGCCCAACGAGGCGTATGACCTCGCTGACCAGTTCGGCGTCCAGCTCCCGGAGTTCCTCGCGCGTCCGGCGGTGTCGAACGCTGAGCTCGACCGCGTCTCCGCCGACGTGACTGCGGCGACCGCCGCGCACCTGCGCAAGCAGGGCCACAAGGACGACGCGAACGCCCAGAAGATCGCCCAGGAGTGGGCGGACCAGGCCAAGGACGGCAAGGTGAAATTCGAGGGCAACGCGGGCGACGGCACGACGCACCTGAACGAGGGCTCCGGCAACGTCTACAAGCTCACCCTCCAGGAGGCCAAGGACCGCCTCGCATGGCTCCAGCGCGATGTCCCGGTGCAGAAGTCTCCCAACGCGAAACCCTTCGGTGTAGCATCGGCGACCGACGGCGAGTTCGTGTACCTCGCCGAGTTCTTCTTTAACTAACGCGTCTTCAAGGAGTTTGCATGATTCTCATTAACGTTTCTTTCCACATCAAGCCGGAGTACAAGGACACCTTCCTCGACGAGGTGCAGTGGTACACGGATGCGTGTAACGCCGAGCCTGGCTGCCTGTTCTTCAAGTGGTACGCCGACCCGCAAGATGACCAGCGCTTCTTCCTCATCGAGGGCTACGCTGACGGCACGGATGTCGACCACGTCAACACCGAGCATTTCAAGCGCAGCTGCGAGGAAATGCCCAAGTACCTGCTCGAGACCCCGGACATCATCAACACCACGATCCCGGGCAAGACCGAGTGGGACAAGATGGCCGAATACAAGGCCGAGTAGCCCACTTCGCTACGGCCGGAAGAACGCCTGGGAGTCCGGGAGATCCCACTTGGCATGCGTGCCCACGCGGATATCCACCTCGACGCCCTCCAAGCCTTCTGCAGTAAGGCGGCTTGTGAGGTTGAAAATGGTCCGCCCCACGGTCTGGTCGTCGATGACGAGGCACGTCCGGCAGATGTCCTCCAGCGTGTCCGCGATGAACGTAAAGAGCGCCTCGATGTCTTCATCGGGAACCTCGACCACTGGGTCCCTTGGAGTCCACACCATGATGTGCGCCTCCTGCGAGATGAGGTAGCGCTTGACGCTCTTCTTTAGCGTGCTGACATTGCGCTCGCGCGAGACCTCTTTGATAAGCGAGTCGACGACCTTCACCGAGTCGAGCATGAGCTCGACAGGGCTGCGGGATTCACCCAGGTGGTCCAGCGTCGAGCCGTACGTGTCATCCCACGCGCCTTCTAACGCGAGCCGGTAGACGTAGTCTTCCGCATCGGGGAAGTAGGCCAGCGGCGAGTCGGGGAGAGCGATGCGGTGCAGCTCGCCCGTCGCGGGCAGCGCGCCGGCGCAAAAGCCGCCGATGCGCACCCCCTGCGCCGTCACCCGTACTTTCGGCGTCTCCTTCGCGACGGGAGAAGGGGGCGGTGATGGCGGCGCGAAGGTTACGCGCAGCGAGCTGAAGAGGTATTTTTCCGTGGACCACTTCAGGTGGCGGTGGCCGCGCAGGCGCAGGTGTTCGCTCACGATGGACCGCACATCGCGGCTGAGCACCCGCAGTAGTTCGACGGCATCGGCGCGGTGCCCATCCGTGCACTCGACCGTGAAGGCGAGCTGGGGGCCGCGCTCGGCGATATAGCCAGCGATGTCCTCATCGCCAGCGCCAAGCAACGCGAATTCCTCGACGATGGCTCCCACGCATTCGTCGATGGCGCGCAGCGCCGCGTGGCGCACGCTCCGGTAGGAAGCTGTGCTGGGGAGCAGGCGATTGAAGCGGCGGCCTAGGTCGGCCAGAGCCACGGCGCCGCGGGGATTAGGAGGCAGATAGGTATATGTAGACGAAGACAAGGGGGAATTCGCTTTCTTCCTCGCGCGCCGTAGGGAGGCGTGCAGCGAGGATCCGATGGGGTGGGCACGGGCAGGAAAACGACGCAGCACGAAGCCGGTCGCGTGATCTTAGATACATGCAACCCCATTGCGGGCACGGGCGCGATCACAGCCACTCATGCACCCCATCGGGAAGGGGAGGACGCTCAACGCCGTTCTGGTCCAGCGCGAGACGATGGTGCCCAGTATAGCGCCCCGCCCTCACCCGTGCCGCGGTTAAGCTCCGAGCCACTCCTCGAGCACCGTGAGCACGCCGTACTCCGTATTCGGCGGCGCAATCCGATCCGCGATCTCTTTGAGCCGGGGGTGCGCGTTCTCCATCGCCACGGCATACCCGGCTGCCTCCAACAACTCGTAGTCGTTGAGGAAGTCTCCGAACGCCGCGGTGTCTGCGACCGCAACACCGGTGGCATCGGCAAGCTGGCGCAAGCCCGCTCCCTTGTTGCCGTCAGGCGACATGATGTCGAGCCAGACCTGGCCCGACACTGCGGCACCCAGGTGGCCCACCGCGCCCGCGAAGGTGGGGTAGAGGTGCTTCTCCGAGCCCAGGCCGCAGAACACGGCGACCTTGATGACGGGGTTCGTGACCGCGCGCAGGTCCTCGATGTACGTCACCGACTTGTAGTACTTGTCCAGCTCCGCCTGAGCCGTCTCGTCGAGAGAAGCCGGCACCACGTAGGCGGTCTCCGGCGTGCACAGCAGCAGCGTGTGCGCCACGGGAAGCGTGTCCGCCGCATTGAGAATCTCCGCGACATCTGCGGGCGCAATCTCCGTCGTGGAGACCACCTGGCCCTTGTGCATGATGACCGTGCCATTCTCCGCGAGGAACGTGTCGCGGTCTGGGAACATCGCGCGCAGCGTCGCGAGCTGGCGGCCCGACGCTGGCGCGAGAATCATCCCCGCGGCCTCCGCGCGCGCCGCGACCTCCGGCCAGCGCGGCGGCAACGCCCCCGAACCGTCGAGCAGGGTGCCGTCCATGTCCAACGCGACGAGCCGGGGAGTGCGCATAAAGAAATCCTCGCAAACAAAGTAGTGATATGAAACACTGGCTTACATGACTGTGACTAATGAACACGACGCGCCAGTGTTGCTTTCCGTTCGCCACCGTACCGGACTCATCGAACTCAACCGGCCTAAGGCCCTCAATTCGCTCACTCCTGAGATGATCGACATCATCACGAAGGCCCTGCGTATGTGGGGTCCGGACGACGATATCGACCAGGTCGTGGTCTTTTCCTCACACCCCAAGGCCTTCTGTGCCGGCGGCGACGTCCGCCACGCCCGTTCCGAGGTCCTCGAGGGCGGCGACCCGGATTCCTTCTTCGAAGCCGAGTACGCCCTGAACGCCGCGCTCTCCGAGTTCCCCAAGCCATACATCGCGGTCCTCGACGGCGTCGCGATGGGCGGCGGCCTGGGCATTTCGCTCCATGGCTCGCACCGCATCGTCACCGATAAGGCGTTTGCGTCCATGCCGGAGATGGCCATCGGCTACGTCACGGACGTCGGCGTGCCGTACATGTCGCAGCGGACCATGTCGCCGGCGCTCGCGAAGTTCTGGGGTGTGACCGGCTACCGCATGTACGCCGCGGATCTCCTCTACACCGGTCTCGCGACCGGCTATACCGAGGATCCCACCGCCTTTATCGAAGACGTCGTCGCTCACGGCATCTCGTCTGCCCAGCTTTCCCATGCCGCCGCCCGCGGCCCCGCCCCCCTCGCCGCCCTTGCTCCCGCCATCGAGGAGGCCTTTGCCCATTCGACGTGGCCAGAAATCCTCGCCGCGTGCACGCCGGAACTGCGTGAGCTCGTCGACGAGCTCACCGCGGCGGCGAGCCCCACGTCTATCGTCGCGGCGCTCGAGCTTTACGACTTTGAATCCCGCGCCGCCGACATCCGCGAGGCGCTGGCCGCGGAGCTACGCCTGGGCACCTACCTCATCCGCCAGCCGGACTTCGCCGAGGGTGTGCGTGCCGTGCTCGTGGACAAGTCGAAGGACGCCGCGTTTAGCCCCGCGACCGTGGAGGACGTCGACGTCGCGGCGCTGCGCGCGCAGCTCTAGGTTTACCCCTGTTCGAATACCCCTGTTCGACAAATGTATTTGTCGAACAGTTGCCGGGGTCCTGCCGCGACTTTATCCTCCGTGGCATGACCGTCTCGATCTTCGATGCTCTTGCTCTCGGCGTCGATTCTCTCAAGGAAGCCGCTGGCCTTACCGTGGCTGAGCTCCGCGACCGTGGCTTGACGCTTGCTGATGCGAAGTTCATCTACCCTTTGGCCGCTGTTTATTGGCGCGCTAAGCCTAAAGGCATTGCTGAGGCCCGCAAGGCTGCCCGCGCTGCCGGCCATTCTCTGCGTGTGCTCGCCCGGATTGAGGTGCTTGCCGCGCGTTGCGAGGATCCCAACGCCGCCCGCGTGACTTTGTGTGGCACGGCGGAGACTAGGCTCGATGAGGTTGGCGCGAGGCTTGCCAAGCCGAAGACTCGCGTGGAGTCTGCCCGCCATACCTATGGCAAAGACGGTTGGCACCGTTTGGTGATTAACACCCAGGATCCGTGGCTGATGGATATGCTCGGCGCTTTGCCTGGCGATAACCTGCTTGACGGGTTCAAGCAGTTTGTCGCGGGCGGAGAACAGGTGAAGGCCTCGGCTCGTGCTGCGCATGTGGTTATTCGTCTTGATGAGCATGAGGAGTACGTGGCTGAGGGCAAGCTTATTCGTGCTACGGATGGCACGGTGCGTCCGGCTCGTTTGCTCGCCCAGGAGAAGTTGGCGGAGGTTGGCTACGTTACGTTGGTGACTGATTGGGGTGAGCCGGTGGATTGTTTTAAGTCGACGCCGATCTTCAACGAGAAGCAAACGCTGATGGCGTTTGCGCTGCATCCGCAGTGTATTCATCCGGGCTGTGTGACGCCGGCGTTGTTGTGCGAGCGTGACCACTTTATCCCGCGGAACAAGGGCGGCGATACGAACGTCGCAAACCTCGTGCCGCTGTGCCGGTTCCATAACGGGCGCAAGGCCGACGGTGATTCGTATACCCGCGATGCCGAAGGCAATTACTGGTACGTCACGCCGTATGGCAAGCGCTACCTGTGCACCGTGGACTAACCCTCACAAACGACAACCCGCCCCGCAGGGCGGGTCATTTGGCATGCCGTTTTACACAGCGCACTGCGTCGACGTGTTCTTGTCGTAATTCGAGTACTGCTGCAGCGCGTATTGGAACGCAAGCGCGTACTGGTCGGCGCCTTCGATTTCGGGGTGGATGCCGTCGGCGCGCAGGAGCGACGTGTTGGACTGTGCGTGCGTGCACCAGTCCGCGACGTAGACGTTCTTGTGGTCCTTGGCTGCTTGGATGACCTCGGCGCGCGCACCGGGCATCCAGTCCCGGTCGCCGTAGGGGACGGAGAGAACGATGGTGCGGTCGGGGCCGATGGCATCGATAAGCTCATCGAGCTGTCCGGGGAACGCCGCGCCATTCGTGCCGAAGCCGAGGAAGACTGTATCGCGCAGCTGGCCCGTGCTCTTCAGCTCCTGGACGATTGGAATCGCCGCGGTGTAGTGACGCGAGACGGCCGCGTCGATGTAGAGACCAGGGAAACGGGTGTTGAGCGCGGCGCTCGAGGCAAGCATGACCGAGTCGCCGATGGCGGTTATCTCCGGGCCGCGCGGCATGGGGCGGGTCTTCTTAGTGGTCGTCGTGGGAGCGGCGGCCTCGGAAGCTGGCGTGCTCCCCGAATTATTGAGCTGCTGCAGCTCTTCGAGGTCGCGTTCGAGCTGCGTCTTATCGCTCGACGTCACGACGCCGTAGACCACGCCTGCCAGCGACGCGACGACGAGCAGCGGCACGAGCGGCCACGCGACTTTCGCGAAGCCGGACCGCAGCTCGGCAAGGCTCGGGCGGGAGGCCCAGAACGTCGTCCATGCCTTCTTGTATCCGCCGCGTCGGAACGGGTTTTCAATGAACTGGTACGAGATTTCCGACAGGAGGAAGGACAGCGGCAACGCCACGAGACCCCACACCCAGGCGTGCTCGCGCTTTGAGTCGAAGAGCGCGATGAGGATCATGATGAGCGGCCAGTGCCACAGGTAGAGCGAGAACGAGCGTTGGCCCAGCCACCGCATGACGGCCGTGCCGAAGATCCACGTGAGCGGACGCGCACCCCGCACGACACCCCAGATCATGAGCGCGCCCAGCACGCTCGTAAGCACCAGCCCGCCGCGGTAGGTCAATTCCAGATCGTCTGTCATGAAGATGAGCTGCGCGAGGTACGCGAGCAACGCCAGTGGCGCGAGGACCTGCGCCGCAATAGCGCCTGCGCGGCGCGACGACGGCCAGGTGTCCGCCGCTGGGTCCGAGTGCGTCGACGTAATGATGAGCGACAGCGCCGCACCGATGAGCAAGCCAAACGCGTGCGTATCCGTGCCGTAGTAGACGCGCGTCGGGTCCTCGCCCGGGGTGTAGATAAACCACATGGCGACCGCAGACGCCGCGGCCAGCACGACCGACACGATAATCGGCACGCGCCGCGGATACCGCCGCACGAAGATAAACAGCCCCGCGATAAGCAGCGGCCAGATGAGATAGAACTGCTCCTCCACGGCTAGCGACCAGTAGTGCGCGAAGACCTGAATCTCGTTGTCCGCAAAGTAAGACTGGGAGGTGGCAATCTGTGTCCAGTTATTGACGAAGAAGAGCGTGCCCAGGAACTGCTCGCGAATCCCCACGGCCAGGTCGCCGCCAATCGCCGCGACAATCGCCGTACAGATAACCAGCACCGTCACGGCTGCCGGCAAAATGCGTCGGAAACGCCGGCCCCAGAAATCCTTGAGGCTAATGCGCCCCGTGACGCGGAACTCGCGCACGAGCAGCGACGTAATAAGGAAGCCCGACAGGACAAAGAACATGTCCACGCCCAGGTAGCCGCCGGGCAGCACATCGCCAAAGAAGTGATAAATAACCACGGCGAGTACCGCCAGGCCGCGTAGGCCGTCAAGCCCCGGCACCAGACGCAGCCGGGCGCGCGCCTCGACCGGCGTGGCAAGCGCCCGCTTGCCGATGCCCCCATCGCCCACCGCAGCATCCGCCTCCGCCGCCCGGGCGGCGCGTGCTTCACGCTCGCGGCGCGCGGCCTCGTCCGCGGCGGCGCTGTGTTGCGCCGCCGAGGGAATGACAACTGGCATCGCGCGCTTGCGGGCCATGGGTCTAGCAGCCGCGGCTGTAGCAGCGGCTGCCGCGGCCGCGAGTGCTCCTGCTGGCTTGGCAGCGGGCTTGTCAGCTACGGGGTGCGATGCAGGCGTTTCAATTTGGGGCGCCGGGGAGGCGAGGATTCCCGACAAGCGCCGCAGCGCGCGGCGCGCGGCGGGCGAGAGTTCTGGTTCGTCGTCCGTTGCGGGAGCGGGGCGCAGGCTGGCGGGGAGTCGGCGTGCGGCGACGCGGTTGGCGGGCGTTGCCTCGCGCTCGAGTGGGGGCGTCGGGCGTAGCGGACGGGGCGCCGCAGGCGCGGGAGCCGGGGCCGGGGCCGGGGTAGTTGTGGGGACGGTGAGGAGTGTGGCGAGCCGGCGGTGCGCGCGGCGCGCGGCGGGCGAGAGTTCTGGTTCGTCGTCGGTTGCGGGAGCGGGGCGCAGGCTGGCGGGGAGTCGGCGTGCGGCGACGCGGTTGGCGGGCGTTGCCTCGCGTGGGGCAGGCGCGGCGGGACGCGGCGGGCGCGTGACGGGCTCGGGGACTGCGGGGCGGGAAACTGGGGCCGGCTCCGGAGACTGAGGCGCGGGAGTGCGCGTGGGGAGGTCCGGGGCGGGAAGCTCGTTGTCACGGCGGGTGCCGGTGACGCGATCAACAATCGACCGAAGGAAGCGTTTCACAAATTCTCCCGCATGAGAAGCTGGTTTAAGGACGTGCTATAGCTTAACCCCCACGGCGGGATGGGCGTTAGCCGCGGGCGGCGCGATACGCGGCCTGCGCGCGCACGGCGTCGAGGCCATCCGGCAGCGGCACGGCGAGGATCGCCGAGTGCGTCGCAACGGTGGCGTCGGGCAGGCGTAGCTGCGGGGCGTCGAGGAGGAAAAGGCCCGTCGTCGTGGGGGAGAGCGCGACGGGAACGAGCGTCCACAGCTGCAGGATGGGCATAGCGGCTTGGGCGAGGCCGAGCTCGAAGGCGCGGGCGGCGGGCAATTGCGGGCGCAGGAAGGCCGCGATGCCGTGGTCCGCGCCGAAGCGGCGCACATTGGCGGCGGCGCGGCGGGCCGGCGGGGCGAGTTCTTCGTCGGCCCAGGCCCACGTCCACGTGTCGTCCGTGATGGTCGCGAGGACCGGGGCGGTGGCCTCGAAAGCGTGGCCGCCGGCAGAGACGGTGGCGCGGCCTTCGAGCAGGCGCGGGGTCACCTGCGCGTGGGGGAAGCGGGCATCGACGAAGAACTGGTGCTCGGCAGCAAGGTAGTGGGCGTCTGCGCGCACATTGGCGAGGGTGAGCGAGGACCCCCAGCCGGTCAGCCGCGTGCCGTCGAAGCGCGGTGCGGGAATCTGTTGGCCGGTGGCTTGGGCGTAGGCCTCGAGGGCGCGCCGCTCGTCGGTCGCGGGGGTGGACTGTGCGAGCCCGGCGGCAATCGCCTCGGACAGCGGCACGCCGTTGCCGCGGAAGGCGACGGCGACGGCGGCGAGTGCATCGTCCTGCTCGGCGATGAGCACCGGCGAGCCGCCCACGACGGTGCGCGCGGCGGCGAGAAGCTTCGGAGAATAAGGCTGGGTGCCGCTCAGCTCGGGCACAGTAAGCCCCGCGGTCATGGAGGTGGCCCACGTCCACTGGCCGTCGCGGAGGACGGCCAGGCGAGTGCCCTCGAGATCATGGACGCCGGTCTGGGCGTCGATGCGCAGCTGGACGGGGACATCGGGAAGCGGGGCGCCAGCGCCGTCACGGTCGGCGGCGAAGTTATACTCCGCCGAGCTCACGGGCCCGAGTGCCTGCGCGAACGCGAGGTCTTGGGCTGCGGAGACGAAGAGTCCGTCGGCAAGCACATCGGCGAGCGTGGCAGGCGCGGGCAGCGGCATGGCGTGGAATGCTCCTTACAGAGGGTTAGGCCAACGGGGCCGCGACGGCGTCCTCGTAGGCGGAGATAAGGGACATCGTAGACTCTCGCCACGAGTATTTTTCTGCCTCGGCGCGCGCGGCGGCGCCCATTTCTGCGCGCGCCGTGGGATCGGTGAGGAGATCGGCGATGGCTGCGGCCCAGGCGGCATCGGGAAGCTCGGGCTCAATGAGGCGGCCGGTGACGCCTTCGGTGATGACGAAGGGAATGCCGCCGGCGCGGGTGCCCACGACGGGCACGCCCGAGGCGAAGGACTCGAGCGCGACAAGGCCGAGAGTCTCCGTCTGGGAGGGGAAGACGAAAACGTCGCCGGAGGCGAAGGCGGCGGCGAGGTCCTCGCCGGAGAGGTAGCCGGTGAAGACGGTGCCGTCGTCGAAGTGTTGCTTGAGCTCCTCGAGGTAGGGGCCTGCGCCGACGATGGCGAGGCGCGCGCTGGGGACTTTCTCGCGGACGCTGTGTGCGATGGCGGGGAGACGGTCCAAGTCCTTTTCCTTGGAGACGCGGCCGACGTAGACGAAGAGCGGGTCCTCGGGGTGGCCGTCGCTAAGCCGGGCGCGCATCTCAGGTGTGGCCTTGGAGGGGTGGTAGCCGTGGGTGTCGACGGCCTTGGGCCACAGCCGGACGTTGCGGATGCCCAAGTCGCGAGCCTTGGTCACCATGGGGCCGGAGGTGCACAGGTTCACCGCAGCCTGGTTGTGGAGGTACTTCAGCGCGGCGACGGTGAGCGGCTTGGTCCAGCCGATGCCGAGGGCCTCGACGTAGTCGGGCACGTTGGTGTGGAAGCTCGCGACGAGCGGGACGGCGTCGCGCTTCGCGGCAAAGACGCCCAGCGCCGCGGTCCAAATGGGGTTGACGGCGTGGATGACGTCGGGGTCGAAGGCGCGGATTTCCTTGAAGAAGCGCGCGGTCGGGAGGCCGAACTTGATTTCTGGGTAGACGGGCAGGGCGAGCGACGGGATGCGGTGGACCGGGAACCCCGTGAACGTCGCGGGCGGGGTACCGGGCGCGAAGACGGCGACCTCGTGGCCCAAGGCTGCGAGCTGCTCGATGGTACGGGTCAGTCGCGTGACGACGCCGTCGATTTTGGGGAGGAAGACCTCGGTGACGATGGCTACTCTCATGAAAGTTCGGGCACACCTGCGCGCTGGTTCTTCGTCCACAGGGACTGTGCGGGAATCTTCGAACGGTCCACGCGCGAGGCGTAGCGCTGGGCGACTTCCTCGACCTCGTGGAGCAGGCCCTCGGCCAGCGTGGTGGGCTTAAGCCCCAGGGAGAGGAACGTGTCGTTGGAGACGAAGAGCTCGTTTTCCGCTGATTCCTTGCGCGGGTTGGGCACGTAGGCGACGGTGGCGCCGGAAATCTGCGCGACGAGCTCGGCGAGGTCGCGGACGCGGTGGGTTTCCGTCATCTGGTTGATGATCTTCACGCGCTCACCGCGCGCCGGCGGGTTCTTGAGTGCGAGCTCGATGCAGCGGACCATGTCACGGATGTGGATGAACGCGCGGGTCTGGCCGCCCGTGCCGTGGACGGTGAGCGGGTAGCCGATGCCGGCCTGGATGAGGAAGCGGTTGAGTACCGTGCCGTAGTCGCCGTCGTAGTCGAAGCGGTTGATAAGGCGCTCGTCCCGCGCCGTCTGCTCGGTCCATGTGCCCCAGATAATGCCCTGGTGGAGGTCGGTGACGCGCAGCTCGTCGTTCTTCGCGTAGTAGGCGAAGAGGTGCTGGTCGAGTACCTTCGTCATGTGATAGACCGAACCCGGGTTGGACGGGTAGAGGATGGACTGCTCGATATTGCCGTGGTCGTCCGTGTGGACCATGACATCGAGGTAGCCTTCCGGAATCTTCATGCCCGCGGTGCCGTAGCCGTAGACGCCCATGGTGCCCAGGTGCACGACGTGGATATCGAGCCCGGACTCCACGATGGCCGCGAGTAGGTTGTGCGTCGCGTTGATGTTGTTATCCACCGTGTAGCGCTTCGTGCGTGAGTTCTTCATGGAGTACGGCGCGGCGCGCTGTTCGGCGAAGTGCACGACGGCATCGGGAGCCTCCGCGCGCAGGAAATCGAGCAGGGCGTCGTAGTCCTGCGCGACGTCGATATTACGGAAGCCGATGGCTTTGCCGGTGACCTCGTGCCAGGCCGTGAGGCGTTCCTCGATGGAGGTGATGGGGGTGAGCGATTCCGCGCCGAGTTCTTTATCGATGGCGCGGCGGGAGAGGTTGTCGATGATGGTGACGTCGTGTCCCCGGTCCGAGAGGTAGAGGGATGCGGGCCATCCGCAGAATCCGTCGCCGCCCAGAATCGCAATCTTCACTGTGGTGTTCACTCCTCGTGCTCGTGCGCCCGCCGGGTGGCGGGGCCTTTGCATGACAATACCCCGGTATTCCACCCGCAATGGGGGAATCCGGGGTAAATACTTGGTGAACTAGGCGTGGAGCTTTCCGATGCCCCTCATCACCCGCACGGCACGAGCGACCAGCGCCCGGCCTTGCTCAGGGGTGCGATCCGGCCCCAGCTCGTCGTAGGCGCGCACGGCATGGCCGATGCCCCCAGCGCCGGCCTGGAGCGCAACGAGGATGTCGAATTCGTCCATATCGGGGAAGCGTTCCTGGAAGGCGGCGATGATGGGAGCCGCGGCGGCGCGGGCTGTCTCCTCGTCCGCGTCGAAGGCGCTGGGGCCTCGGTGCTGCAGCTCCATCGCTTGGCCGATGGCCATCAGCGTGCCGAGTGAGTAGAGCTCGACGCCGTCGTCGGAGAGGGCATCGCCCAGCAAACGCTCGAGGACGTCGAGGATGTCGAGGCCCGTGGGGAGCGCACGGATATCCTCGGCGATGACGGCGAACGTGCCCGCGACGAAGTCGACGAGGGGCTCTTCCAGGCTCGAGAAATAGTTGTGGAAGGTGCGGGGCGAGACGCCGGCGGCGTCCGCGACGGCGGCGACAGTAAGCGCGTCGAAGCCCTCGCGCAGCACGATGTTGGCTGCCGACTCCGCGATGGCGGTGCGTGTCGCTTGCTTCTTCTTATCCCGCAGGCCGGTCACTAGTTCTTCACCTTCTCGCGCTGGCTGGCCTCGAGCGCCGCGCGGTCGCGGGAGAGGGCCTCGCCTTCGATATCCATGTTGGGAAGCAGCTTATCGAGCCACTTCGGGATCCACCAGGCCTTCTCGTCGAGGAGGAACATCGTGGCTGGGATGAGCATCATGCGCACGATGAACGCGTCGATGAACACGCCCACGGCGAGCGCGAAGCCCATCGTCTTAATAAATGGCATATCGATGAGCATGAACGCCGCGAAGACGGAGATCATGATAAGTGCCGCGGCCGTCACGGTGCGGGCGCCGTGCTTGAAACCGTTGGAGGTCGCGTTGCCCGCGGTCTTGCCGTGGACGAAGCCTTCGCGCATGCGGGTGACGAGGAAGACCTGGTAGTCCATCGCGAGGCCGAAGGTCAGGCCGATGAGCATGATGGGCAGGAAGGACAGGATGGGCTGCGGGTCGTCAATGATGCCGAACATGCCTTCCTGGAAGATGGCGACGGTAATGCCGAAGGTCGCCGCCATGGACAGGCCGAAGCCCGCGGCCGCGATGAGCGGGACCCAGATGGAGCGGAAGACGAGCAGCAGGACGAAGAACGCGAGGACCAGGACGATCGCGATATACGGTACGAGGACGCTATTGAGCTTCTCCGAGATGTCGTTGAAGATCGGCGTGATGCCCGTGACGCCGTAGGTGCCGCCGGTGTTCTCCTCGAATTCGCCCTTGTAGTCGCGCAGGTGCTCGAGCGTGGTCGTCGTGGCCTCGTCCGTGGCGCCGGTGGTGGGGGTAATCATGATGCGGGCGGCATCGTTCGCCTCGTTCATGCCTGCGATCTGGGCGTTGACGACGCCCTCGGTCGTAGCGAAGTCCTGCAGAAGCTCCTGGAGGGCCGGCATGCGGTCCTGCTCGGAGACGTGTGCGAGGTCGACGAAGGCGATCATCGGGGCGTTGCGGCCGGGGCCGAAGGCTTCTTCGGTCATCTCGTACGCGTTGCGCTGCGGTGAGCCGAGCTTGGCGGTGCCGTCGGTGGGCATCGCGAGCGTGAGGTTCGCGGCAGGGATGGCGAGGACGCCGAGCACAACGACGCCCGCGACGAGGTGGAGGAGCGGGTGCGCGCGGATGCGGCGGACCCAGAGCAGGCCCATGGTCGGCTTCTCGTCCTCCGGGTCCGGGACCTTGGGACCGGGGACGCGGGCGGCGAAGATCTTCGTGCCGAGCAGGCCGAGCAGCGCCGGGATGAACGTGAGCGCGACGAGCACGGCGATGACGACGGTCACGGCGGCGGCGATGGCCATCGTGGACAGGAACGGGATGCCGATGATGGTGAGCGCGGCAAGCGCGATGACCACGGTCGTGCCGGCGAAAACGACGGAGGAGCCGGCGGTGCCGAGCGCCATGCCCATGCAGTGGGCGCGGGTGGCCTTGTCCATCTTCTTCAGTTCTGCGGCGAGTTCCTTGGGGCTCAAGTCGTTGAGGCCGGAGGAGGTGATGAGCTCGTTGCGGAAGCGCGCGACGATAAACAGCGCGTAGTCGATGCCAACGGCGAGGCCGATCATGGACGCGAGCATGGGCGTCATGTCGGAGACGGAGTCGGTGAAAATCGTGGCGAGCTGGACGCCGAGGAGACCCACGCCCACGCCGATGATGGCGGAGATGAGCGGCATGCCCGCGGCGACGAAGGAGCCGAAGGTGATGAGCAGGACGATGGCGGCGACGATGAGGCCGAGGATCTCGGAGGTGCCGTTCATCTCGTCCGCGCCGCTGAACGCGTTGCCGCCGTAGGCGACGGTGAGGTCACCCTCGTCAGCGTGTGTGAGGACGTCGGTGACGGCGGTCTTCTCTTCCGCGGGAATATCGGTGATGGCGTCCGCGTCGAAGGTAATCGACAGCGTGCCGGTGCGCTTGTCTTCGCTCAGCGGCGAGACGGCGGCGAGGTTCGCGTCGATCTGCTCCTGCGGCATGCCTTGCGCGGAGAGCTGCTCGGTCATCTGCTTCTGCATGCCGGCGGCCGCCATGACCGGGCTCACGAGCGCGTCGGTGTCGGTGAGCGCGCCGGTGTCCTTGAGATCAGCGATGAGCTCGTCGACTTCGGCGGCGACGTCCGGGTCGGCGAGGGTCTTGCCCTCGGGCGCCTCGATGACGACGTTGGCCGTGGGCGCTTCCATGGACCCGGCGCCCTCGCCGAAGCGCTCGTTCATCTGCTCCATCGTCACGGTGGAGTCCATGTCCGGCATGGAGAAGGAGGGGTTGGGGGACTTCGCGAAGCCGGCCGCCAGGCCGCCCATCGCGATGAGGAGTACCAGCCAGAAGGCTAAGAATGGCCATACTTTACGGTATGACCACGAGCCGACGCGGTAGAGGAATTTCGACATCAGATTCTTTCCATTGGGTAAAAGTTCTTACTCCGCGCAAACATGCAGTGGCACGGAAACGTTGCATACCTTACGCAACTTTGCTGGGGTGCTGCAACCTTTGTGGACCGTGGCACAAACTGGGAATCGGGGCGCGCTCCTGCGTGGGCTAGACTGGCCCGCATGCTCCATGCCGTCCTTTATGCCCTCCTTGACTCCGTGAATGCGCTGCTCATCGGCGTCCTTGTTGCGATTGGCATCATGCTGCCGCGCGGGATGTACCGCAAGATCGCCACGCTCGTCGTGGTCGGAGACTGGCTGGGCGTGCTTGCCGCGACGGCGCTCGTGTTCTTTATCTTCCTTGGCATCAAGGACCAGATCATCGCGGTGCTCGACTCGCCCATCGCGGGCATCGTGCTCATTGTCGTCGGCATACTCCTCGCGCTCGGCGCGTGGCGCTCCAAAGGCGAGTCCAATCCGCTCGTGGAGAAACTCCTGGGCCCGCTGCGCACCCCCTCGCCGCTCACGGCCCTGGTCGGCTTCGCGATGGGCGTTATCCAATCACTCACCTCGGTGCCGTTCTACTACGGCCTCATGCACTTGGCCGCAGGCGATCTTTCGGTGAGCTCGCGGGTGAGCGCAGGCCTGCTCTACGCCTGCCTAGCGCTGAGTCTGCCCACGCTGTGCGGTCTGGGGCTCGCGATGGTGCGCCACTACCCGGACAGTCCAGCCGGGCGCATCTTCGCGACTGCGCGCCGCAACTCGACCCAGGTTGCGCTGTACTCGGGCTACGCGGTTGCAGTCTTCCTTATCATCATGGGCGTGGTCTCGCTCTAGAACCAGACGTCCTCGAGTGCCAGGGACTCGGACTCGGGCGCCTGGCCGCGGGCGGTCTCGACGTAGCGTGCGGCGTGCGGGATAAAGGCGGCGGATTCCTCAGGGCTCAGCTCGCGGCGGACCTTGGCGGGCACGCCCGCGGCGAGCGAGCGCGCCGGGATCTGCTGGCCTTCGAGGACCACGGCGCCTCCTGCGATGAGCGAACCGGTACCAATATGCGAGCGTGAGAGCACGGTGGCCTGCATACCCACGAGCGTTCCGGACTCGACGTGTGCGCCGTGGACCATCGCCATGTGGCCCACGGTCACGTCGTCTTCGAGGACGCAGTCTGCGTCGCGGTCGACGTGGAGCACGCAATTGTCTTGGATATTTGTGCGTGCGCCAATGCGGATGGCGCCGACGTCGGCGCGCAGGACCGTGCCGTAAAAGACGGACGCGTCGGGGCCGATTTCTACGTCGCCGATAATCGTGGCGTTCGGCGCGATAAATGCGCTGCGGTGGATGCGGGGACGGACGCCGTTGAAAGGAAGAATGAGCATGATTACTCCACGGAGATGGCGAGGGTTTCGGACAGTTCGTAGTCGCCCGGCTCGGCGCGCAGGGTCTCGAGGAGTGCGGCGCGCGTGTCTGGGTCGAGCGGGATGGCCCAGCCCTTCTTCGGGTCGCGAACGGGGACTTCGGGGCGTGGGGCGGGGGAGAAGAAGACGCGGGTGGGGGCATCGGCAAGCCAGGCAGGCTCGGCGGCGCGGGCGACCTCGCGTAGCGCTGCGGCGCCGGAAGAGTCGGTGACGACGATGAGCAAGGTCCCGGCGGTGTGGACCTCCAAGTGACCGACCTCGACGACGGGCGCGCCAGCCTCGGGCGTGGCGAGGCGAGGGGCCTTGGGGCCGGTAAGCGAGCGGAGCGCGTCAAGTAATCCCATGTGAACATCGTAAGCAGCCGCGTACAGTAAAACAACGTGATTGATGCAAGAAATACTGCCCTGATTTTTGAAGGCGGCGGCATGCGCAACTCGTACACGGCGGCCTGCGTGGTCAAGCTTATAGAGGAAGACGTGCAGTTCGGCTGGGTGGGCGGCGTGTCCGCAGGGGCCTCGCACGCCGTGAACTATCTCTCGCACGATGCGTGGCGGGCGAAGGAATCCTTCGTGGACTTTGCCCATAACCCCAGCTTCGGCGGGGTGTCCTCGCTGCTGCGCGGCACGGGGTATTTCAACGCGGAGTATATCTATGAGCGCTCCTCGGATAGGGAACTTCCCTTCGACTTCGAAGCATTTCAGGCGAACCCGGCGGAGATGAATCTTGCCACGACGCGCGCAGATACGGGCGAGTCCGTCTACATCACGCGTGCGGACATCCACGAGCAGTCGGACATGAATATGTACGTGCGCGCGTCCTCGACGCTGCCGCTTATCATGCCGTTGCGTTTTATCGACGGCGTGCCCTACGTGGACGGCGCGCTGGGCGAGTCCGGTGGCATCTCCATCGACCAGGCGGAGAAGGCGGGCTACGAGAAGTTCCTTTTCGTGGGCACGCACCCGCGCGGCTACGTTCGACCGCAGGTCACGCGCCGCCGTGCCGTGCGGCGCGTGCTCGGTCGGTACCCCGCGGTCGCGGAGGCGCTCATCCAACGTCCGGACCGGTACAACGCGTCGAAGGACCGGCTGCTGGAGCTGGAAAAGGAAGGCCGCGCGCAGCTGTTCTTCCCGGAGGATATGCAGGTCGCGTCGACAGAAAAGAACGTGGCCAAGCTGCGCGCGAACTTCGACGCGGGGCGCGCGCAGATGTACGCCGAGTGGCCCGCATGGAAGGAATTCCTCACTTCCTAATCTAAAGGGTGGCACAGGTCACGAATGGACTGTACGATTTATTCTAAATTCGTACAGATTCTTTTCGGGAGGCACTGTGACCCTGCAGGATACCGATATCGTCATCGTGGGCGCCGCGCGCACGCCCTTTGGCAAGCTGTTGGGCGGGCTTGCCGCACTGCCCGCCACCGACCTGGGCGCGCATGCCATCCGCGGCGCGCTCGAGCAGGCGCGCGTGGAGCCCGAGGTTGTCGATGCCGTCGTCTTCGGCCAGGTCCTCCAAGCCGGCGCCGGCCAGAACCCTACGAAGCAGGCCGCGCTCGCGGCCGGGATTTCGCCGCGGGCGCATACCACGACGGTGAATAAGATTTGCCTGTCCGGGCTCACGGCCGTCATTGACGCGGCGCGTCTGCTGCGCGCGGGCGAGGCCGAAGTCGTCGTCGCCGGCGGCATGGAATCCATGACGAACGCGCCGCACTTGCTGCCGCGCTCGCGCGCCGGCGTAAAATTCGGCGCGTTTGAGGCGCTCGACCACATGGAACACGACGGCCTGCGCGCCGCGGACCTGGGTATTTCCATGGGCTCGCTGTCCGAGAAATACGCGGACCGCTATCCCGTCACCCGCGAAGAACAGGACCATTGCGCAGCGCTGAGCCACCAGCGCGCGCTCGCCGCGACGCAGGACGGCACGCTCGCCCGCGAAATCGTGCCGCTTACCATCGAGACCCGCAAGGGGGCGGTGACCATCGAGTCCGACGAGGGCATCCGCGAGGGTGTGACGGACGAGTCGTTGGCCAAGCTGCGCCCAGCCTTTGAGAAGGACGGCTCGATTACGGCGGGCAATTCCTCGCCCATTACGGACGGCGCGGCGGCGGTCGTGCTCACCACGGCCGCGCATGCCGCGGCGCAGGGCTGGGAGGTCCTCGCCGCGCTGCGTTCGGTGGGCCAGACCGCTGGCCCCGACTCCTCGCTGCAGCAACAGCCTGCCGATGCCCTCCTCCGCGCCCTTGAGCGCGAGGGCTGGGACGCAGGCTCGCTCGACCACGTGGAAATCAATGAGGCCTTTGCCGCCGTCGTTGTGCACTCCGCGCGCACCCTGGGCCTTGACCCGGACGCGGTCAACCCGCAGGGCGGGGCGATTGCGATGGGTCATCCCATCGGGGCATCGGGAGCGCGCTTGGTCGTGCATGCGGCGCACCAGCTGGCGGCGGGCGCGGGTGCGCGCGCGGGTGTTGCGCTCTGCGGTGGCGGGGGACAGGGCGAGGCCCTGCTGCTCGAGGCGAAATAGAAAGGAACTGTGAGATGTCTGTAGAAATCACTGAGGGCGAGGTTCTCGCTTCCGTGCGCGACGGCGTGGGCACGCTCACGCTCAACCGGCCTAAGGCGCTCAACGCGTTGACCTTGGACATGATTCGTGAGTTCACCCGCGTTCTGCGTGCGTGGGCGGACGATGACGCGGTGCGTCTCGTGCTCGTGCGGGGTGCTGGTCAGCGCGGCCTGTGCGCTGGCGGCGACGTCGCGGCGCTCTACCGCGACGCAGTCGCCGAGGGTGGACCAGGCGACTTCGGCGCCACGTTTTGGCGCGAGGAGTACGAGCTTAACCACTATATTTCGGTCTACCCCAAGCCGTACGTGGCGCTGCAGACGGGCATCGTGCTGGGTGGCGGCATCGGGATCTCGGCGCACGGCAGCCACCGGATCGTCACGGATGACTCGCGCCTGGGCATGCCCGAGGTCGGCATCGGCTACTCGCCGGATGCCGGTGGCTCCTACGTCCTCGCGCGTGCGGCGGATCGGCTGGGCTTCCATCTGGGCTACACCGCGGCCCACGTCGGCGCGGCCGAGGCCATCGACACCGGCTTCGCAGACTACTACGTGCCGCAGGACCAGATTGAGCCGCTCGTGGCGCGGCTGCACGAGACCGCGGACCCGGCCGTCATCGCGGAGTTCACACAGGACGCCGGTCCGGGCTTCGGCGAGGACCGTGCCGAGATGGTCGAGGCCTACGCCGCGCCCACGGCCGAGGCGACGCTCGAGCGACTCGACGCGCTGGCCGCCGCGCACGGCGAGGAGCACTGGGCTGCGAAGGCCGCCAAGCGCATTCGCCGCAACTCGCCGCTGGGCATCCGCGTGACCGAGGAAGGCCTGGAGCGCGCGGCGCAGCACAGCCTCGCGGACGTGCTCACGCAGGAATTCTGGATGTCGCTCAATATGCAGCGCCACCCCGAGTTTGCCGAGGGCATCCGCGCCCAAATCATCGACAAGGACCGCAGCCCGCACTGGAAGTACGCCACGATCGCGGACGTGCCGGGCGACGTGGGCGCCATCTTCGCCCCCATCGACGGCATTGCGCCGCCGGATTTCACCAAGAACGTTTAACGCACGACTGAAGGAGACACCATGGCCATCCTCACCGAGACCCGCGACCGCGTCGCGCTCATTACACTCAACCGTCCCGAGGCGCTCAACGCGCTCAACAAGGCCACGATGGAGGAGGTGACCTCCGCCGTCGCTGAGTTCGACGCGGACGAGAACATCGGGGCTATCGTCATCACGGGCTCCGAGAAGGCCTTCGCCGCCGGCGCCGACATCAAGGAGATGGCGCGGCGCGGCGCGACCGAGATGTACTCGACTAACTGGTTCGCGGATTGGGATATCCTCACCCGCGCGCGCACGCCGATCATCGCGGCCGTCAACGGCTATGCGCTCGGCGGCGGCTGCGAGCTGGCCATGATGTGTGACTTCATCATCGCCGGCGACCGCGCCAAGTTCGGCCAGCCCGAGGTCAACCTCGGCGTTACCCCGGGCATGGGCGGCTCCCAGCGTCTCACGCGCGCCGTGGGCAAAGCCAAGTCCATGGACATGTGCTTGACCGGCCGCATGATGGATGCCGAGGAAGCCGAGCGCTCCGGGCTCGTCTCCCGCGTCGTCCCCGCAGAAGAGCTTCTCGACGAGGCGCTGAAGACCGCCGCGACCATCGCGTCCAAGTCGCTTATCGCGACGACCATGATTAAGGAGCAGGTCAACGCCGCCTACGAGACGACCCTCGCACAGGGCCTCCTCTTCGAGCGCCGCACCTTCCACTCCATCTTCTCCTCCAACGACCAGAAGGAAGGCATGGCCGCCTTCGCCGAGAAGCGCGACGCCAACTTCACGCACTCCTAAAATTCGGTTTGCGCTTGAGCACCCACATGTGGAGGGCTCTACAGCTGTTGCTTCCGCGCGCTGTGGGGCCCTCTTGTGCTCATTTTCGTTTAGTGTCGCTGATAGTGGTGCTCTACGTTCCGCTTCTCGTGGATGCAAAAATAGGGTTTCCTTATGGAAATTGATATTCATATGGGATGATGAACGGGCTTAACAATCACTTCATTCTTTGTCTGCTGTTTGAGCCAACGAGCTTGTGACTGCCTGCGGTGGAGGTCGCTTGTAGCGTGACGAGCCGGCAAGGAGACAACGCCGGAAGGGGACAACCACACCACCATGTTGAACGTCAGCGATCCGAATTTGAAACACGATGCCGGTAGCGACCTCGACCCCAGTCCTCAGCTAGTTCATGTGGTGTGGTCACTTGCAGCGTTGGTGGCGCTGTTGAGCGGGGCAGCAGTCGGAGCGCTGGGATTGGGTTTCATTGCAAAGAAAATAGGAGCTTCTGTTGCGGATTTCGCGGCGGTAGGCGGCGTCCTTCTGGGAACCGTCGCTGGAGCAGCTGTGCTGTACTTCGGGCTTATGCGCTCGTGCGGTTGGGGACTGAGAGAACTCGGTTTTGTCCGCCCTGCGCATTCTTTGTGGCACCTTCTGTGGTGGACGCCGGTCACGATGTTATGCGGCGGTGTGGGAGCAATGCTCATTGGAACGGCAGCGGGATTAGCCCCACAGGACGGGAGCGCAGACCGCGATGGCTTTCATCTGGGCGTTGCCGCTGGGCTGCTCATGATTCTCTGCGGCGCAGTCGTGATACCTGCGATTGAGGAAATCGTCTTTCGACGAATGTTGTTCGACGGTCTCAGAACCAAGCTATCGACGCCCCTGGCTGCGATCCTCGTGACGGTTGCCTTTGCATTGGTCCACGCGCAGCCCGCGGTCATGCTGTATATCGCATTCCTTGGTACGTCTTTGGTCCTGGCGCGATTGTGGTTCCAGAGCCTGTGGGGATCGTTCCTCGTTCATGCAGCGAATAATGCGCTGCTTAGTGCAATGATTCTTGCGTCGCTCTAAGCATTCAACGCGCTTCCACATTCGGCGTGGCTGCTGCTTGGTGCTCGGAGCGCCGAGGTTATTCGACGTCGTCGCCGGCGGCGCGGCGGAAGATCGCGGCGGCATCGACAAGCTTGGCGGCGGCGTCCTGGTCGAGGCTGGCGCAGTAGTCGCTGAGGACGGGGCCGGCGGCGCTGGCGAGCGCGATGCCCTGGTCTGTGATGGTGAGCAACGTCGATCGCTTGTCCTTCTCGTCCGTCACGCGGGCGACGAGGCCTTGGCCTTCGAGACGGCGGACGGTGTGGGTGAGCGAAGCCGGCGGCATGTGGAGACGGGTGCTGATTTTCGACATGGGCAGCGCGCCGGAGCGTGACCACATGAGGAGCGTGAGGAGCTCAAAGTGAGCAAAGCTCACGCCGAACGGCGCGAGCGCGTCCTCCGCGCCCGCGCGCAGGAGGTGCGCGGCGCGGGCGGCGGAGGAAATCGCGGTGAGGCCTAAGGCGGCATCGGAAGCATAGTGCTTCTCCCATTGCCGGCGGCCCTCCGCGATGCTGTCCATGTTCTAGCCCTTCAGGTTTGGGAAGTCCGAATCCGCGAACTCGGTCTGTGCCTTGGTCTCGCCGCCGTCGGCGGAGTGGATTTCGGTCTCGCGCTTGCGCAGATCCACGCGGCGAATTTTACCGGAGATGGTCTTGGGCAGTTCGTAGAACTCCAAGCGACGGATGCGCTTGTAGGGGGCGAGGCCGTCGCGGCAGTGCTTGAGGATGGCCTCAGCGGTCTCGGCCGTGGGCTCGTAGCCCGGGGCGAGTGCAACGTAAGCCTTGGGCACCGCGAGACGGATAGGATCCGGGGAGGGCACGACGGCGACCTCAGCCACGGCGGCGTGCTCGATGACAACGGACTCGAGCTCGAACGGAGAGAGGCGGTAGTCCGAGGCCTTGAAGACGTCGTCGGCGCGGCCGATGTAGAAGATGTAGCCGTCCTCGTCGCGCTCGGCCGTGTCACCGGTGTGGTAGTAGCCGTCGCGGAATACTTCCTCGTTCTTCTCCGGGAAGTTGAAGTAGCCCGGCGTAAGCCCCACGGGGCGCGGGTCGAGCTTGAGACAGATCTCGCCGGTGTCGCCAATCTCGTCCGTGGCAGGGTCGATAAGGACGACCTCGAAGCCCGGCAGCGGACGACCCATGGAACCGGCCTTGACCTTCTGGCCCGGGGTGTTGGCGATCTGGAGGGTGGTTTCCGTCTGGCCAAAACCGTCGCGCACGGAGGTCTTCCATGCCTTCTCGATGGCGTTGATGAGCTCCGGGTTGAGCGGCTCGCCGGCGGCGACGAGCTTCTTCGGAGGGGTCTTCATGCGGTTCAGATCGGCGAGGACGAGCATGCGCCACACGGTCGGTGGGGCGCAGAAGCTGGTCACGCCTTCTTCTTCCATCTTGTCCATGAGGGCTGCGGCGTCAAAGCGCGTGTAGTTGTAGAGGAAAACCGTCGCGCCCGCGATCCACGGCGCAAAGAAATTCGACCATGCGTGCTTGGCCCAGCCGGGTGCCGCGACGTTGAGGTGTACGTCGCCCGGCTCGAGGCCGATCCAGTACATGGTGGTGAGGTGGCCGACAGGATAGGAGGTGTGGGTGTGCTCCACGAGCTTGGCCTTGGACGTTGTGCCGGACGTGAAATAGAGCAGGAGCGTCTCGTCTGCCGGGGTCTCCTGGGTGGGCGTGTAGGTCTCGGAAGCGGAGTAGCTATCGGAATAGCGCAGCGTCGGGTGGCTGGACTGTGCGTCCGGGGCATCGCCGACCTGGATCATGGTGAACTCACCCGTGACGTCCTGGAACTTGGCGGCATCCTCGCCGTTGGCGATGACCCACGAGATATCGGCGCGATCGGTACGGTCCTGGAGGTCAACCGTACCGAGCATTGCGGTGGCGGGGTTGAGGACGAAGCCGGCCTTGATGCAGGCGAGCATGGATTCCCACAGCTCGACCTGGTTGTTGAGCATGAGCATGACGCGGTCGCCGCGCTTGACGCCCTGCTCCGTGAGCCAATTGGCGAGCTGGCTCGAGCGAGCGGAGAGCTCGGCGAAGGTGCGGCGGGTGGACGTACCGTCCTGCTCGCAGATGACGAGGGCCTCGCGGTCCTTCGACTCGGCCTCGGTGCCCAGGTGATCAAACCAATCGAGAGCGAAATTGAAGTGCTCAAAGCGCGGCCATTCGAAGTTCGCGCGCGCGGCTTCGTAATCGGTCTGCATGGAAACAAGCTGGTCGCGGGCGGCGCGGAACTGCTCGGTAACGCTGGGGCTGGAAACAGTAGTCATGATACTCCTCGAGAAGTGTCGGGGGTCCTAGTGGAAAATAATTGTGACCTGTGTCCCAACTCACCATAGTTCGAATTCGAAGTAATGGCTAGGCAATTGTCAAAGTATTTTTTGTTTCCGCAGTACAGCCAATAAAAATAGTCGCGCTAACGCTCGAGAATCCCGTGGAGGACGAGTTGTCCCAACGCGTGATAGGCGGCGGCGGGAGCGAGTGCTTCCGTGTAGGCGCCCTGCTGGATATCGGCCATGGTGCGCTGGATGACCAGCGAGGTAAACGCCACGGATTCAGCGCGGAATTCGCCTGCTGCGACGCCGCGCTCGAGGAGTGTGCGAATGGTCTCCGTCGCGCCGGAGGTGTTGAGTGCGTAGACCTCCTGGGCGACGGGTTCGGTGGCGAGATCGCGCATGAAGGCAGTGCTCGCGGGGGCGAGTGCGCTGGTCATTGCCGTGAAATAGTCCTCCAGTGCGCGGGCGGCGCTTGTCGTGCGGTTCGCCTCGGGGTCTGTGCGGCGGGTGATTTCTTTGAAGAAGCTCACGAGCACGCGGCGGATGATGGCGTCGCGGGTTTTGCCCAGGGCGTAGATAGTGGACTTGGAGCAGTGGTAGCGCTTGGTGGCGTCGTCGATGGTGAAGGACTCGAAACCCTCGGCTAGGAAGTCTGTGAGGAGCGCGGTAAAAAGCTCGCGTTGGCGCGCGGTGAGCGGGCGTGTGGCGTTCTCGGGCATGGGCTAGGTCCTGTCTGTGTTTCGCGGTTTACCTGCGTTAACTCTAGGTTGGGGAACGTGTGGGGGAAAATTTCCACCCAGAGAGCGTGACGTGGACCACGTCGTACTGTACGATTTTAAACGTAATCGTACTATCCCCTCGGACCTAGGGAGCACCCCATGCCACCGATTCTTGATTCTTCCCACCCACTCGGCGCGCACCTCGCCGGCATCAAGTACCCGCACGCGGACATCCTGGGCGTTGCGGATCGACTCTCCGCCGATGAACAATCCAAGCTCTCCACCATCCACGAGTTCCTTCAGACCGAGATTCGCCCCGTGGTGGGCGAGTTCTGGGACCGAGAAGAGCTGCCTTTCGACCTGCTGCCCTCGATGGCCGCGCACGGCCTCGGCGAGATCGAGCTCTCCGGCACCTCACGTCTCTACCGCGGCCTCGTCTACGCCGAGGTCACTCGCGCGGACGTCTCGCTCTCGGCGCTCGTGGGCATTCACAACGAGCTCGTGGTTGGGCTTATCGACAAGCTGGGCTCGGACGCACAGAAGAAGGAATGGCTGCCGGGCCTGCGCCAGTTTGAGAAGGTGGGTTGCTTCGCGCTCACTGAACCGGACCACGGCTCTGATATCGCCGGCGGTTTGGCCACCACCGCGGAGAAGACTGCGGATGGCTGGGTTATCAACGGCGCCAAGCGCTGGATCGGCGCGGGCACGTTCGCGGACTTCTCCATTTGCTTCGCCCGTGACATTGCGGACAACGACATCAAGGCGTTTATCGTCGAGCACAACCGCGAGGGTGTGACGACGCAGAAGATTGCCCGCAAGATGGGCCTGCGCATCATGCAGAACGCGGACATCACCTACGACAATGTCGTCGTCCCGCACGAGAACCTGATCCCGGGCGCGGAGACCTTCGCCAACGTCAACGACTTCCTCTGCTACTCCCGCGCGTGGGTGGGTTGGCAGGGTGCCGGTATCCAGCTCGGCATTTTCGACAAGGCCCGCGAGTACGCCGTCAAGCGCGAGCAGTTCGGCCGCCCCATCGCGAAGTTCCAGCTTGTCCAGGAGCAGCTCGCGCGCATTCTCGGCAATGCAACGGCCTCGCTCGCCATGATGGCGCAGGTCGCCGAGGTCCAGGAAAAGGGCCTACTCGAGATGCCTTTCGCGGCACTTGCCAAGGCGACGACCACGCGCTTGGCCCGCGAGTCTGCCGCGGTCGGCCGCAATATTGGTGGCGGCAACGGCATCCTCACCGAGTATGACTTGTCCAAGCTCATGTCGGACGCGGAGATCCTCTTTACCTACGAGGGCACCTACGACATCAACTCGCTCATCGTCGGCCGCGCCGTCACCGGTGTGTCGGCATTCGTCTAAGGAGAAACTATGCAGCTCGAGAACATTTCTGCCATCGTCACCGGCGGCGCGTCCGGCCTCGGCGCCGCGACGGCTCAGGCGCTTATCCAGCGCGGCGTGCGCGTCACGGCCTTTGATCTTCGTGCCCCGGAGTATGACGGCGTGGAGTTCGCCGAGGTCGACGTCACCGACGCTGCCGCCGTCCGCGAGGCCGTTCAGGCCGCCCAGCATGCCGATGCCCCCTTGCGTCTCGCCATCAACTGCGCCGGCATCTGCCCCTCGGCGCGCATTTTCGGTCGCAAGGGTCCGCACGACCCAGACCTCTTTGCGAAGACCATTAATATCAACGTGATGGGTACGTTCCACGTCATGACTGCGGCGGCCGAGGCCATGGCCGCGACCGAGCCAGTCGACGAGGACGGCCAGCGCGGCGTCATCATTAATACCGCCTCCGTCGCCGCGTTTGAGGGGCAGGTGGGGCAGGCCGCGTACGCTGCGTCCAAGGGTGCGGTCCATGCGCTCTCGATTACGGCTGCGCGCGACCTCGCGTCGCAGGGCATCCGCGTCAACGCGATTGCACCCGGCGTCGTGGCGACACCGATGATGGAGCAGATCACGCCCGAGTTCAAGCAGCAGCTCGAGGCCACCGTGCAGTTCCCCTCGCGACTGGCCAAGCCCGAGGAGTTCGCCCAGCTGGCCATCTCCATGGCGGAGAATAACTATTTAAACGGCGAGACCATCCGTTTGGACGGCGCGCTGCGCATGCCGCCGCGCTAGAGCGTCACGCAGGCAAATCCGGGGCAGGTGCCCCAGGCTTCCCTGCGTTTCGCGCTCTTTCAGACCATGACTTCTCTTCGCCTGCCGTAGTACGCAGAATCCATCGTGGGGCCCGAGGTCGCGGGCCGCGCCGCATGTGCGCCACGAGCGTCAACCGCGCCCCGAAGGACGCGCTGCTGGGATGGATTTTTGAATACGGATTCAACAAAGCGGAGTTTGAGGTCGCAGACCAGAATGCGCGCTCGCGTGCTGCGATGGAAAGCTCGGTGCCCACCTCGACGGCACCCTGGACGATACGGTGCGCTTCAGCATCCTCGCTGCGCAGTGGCGGGGTAGGACGGCCTAGCCGTAGGCGGGAAGCCCCCAGTAGGGGAAGACCGCGCGGGAGGTCTGCACGACGGCGGGCTCGGGGCGCGTGGCGAGGACCTGGCGCGGGTCGAACTCTGTAAAGTCCGGGCGTGCGCTCCCGAAGTCGCCCAGAGTCGCCGAGCCGTGCCAGCCCTTAGGCATAGGCGCGGCCGGGTCGAGGCCCACTCCAGCGACGGCGGCGGTGACGTGCGTCCAGGCGCGGGCGACGGAGTCGAGGTTATATCCGCCGCCGCCGAGAGCGACCCACTTTCCGTCGGCGTATTGGTCGGCCCACGTCGCGACGGAGCGGTAGGCATGCGCCATGGCGTCGATGCTCACCTCGAGGTCGGCGAGCGGATCGGCCGCGTGGGGATCGGCGCCATGCTGAGAGATGAGCAGCTGCGGGCGGAAGCGGCTGAGGAGTGCGGGAATGAGGGAGTGGACGGCGTGGAGCCAGGCGGCATCGGAAGGCGAGCGGGGTAAGGCGATATTGACGGCGGTGCCCTCGGCACCGGGGCCGCCGATGTCGTGCGCGAAGCCGCTGTGGGGGAAGAGGTAGAGGCCGGACTCGTGGACGGAGATAGTGAGTACGCGGGGATCGTCCCAGAAGATGCGCTCGACGCCGTCGCCGTGGTGGGCGTCGAGGTCGAGGTAGGCGACGCGGGTGGCGCCCTGGTCGAGGAGCCACTGGATGGCGACGGCGGCGTCGTTATACATGCAAAAGCCGGACATGGAATCCGCGAACGCGTGGTGAAGGCCGCCGGCGAGGTTGAGCGCGCGCGGGGCGCGGCCTTCCCACACGGCCTGGGTAGCCTGGAGCGAGGCGCCGGCGATCTTCGCGGCGACGGTGGACAGACCGTGGCTGATGGGATTGTCCTCCGTGCCGAGGCCAAAGCGGCGGGCGGGGACTTCGAGGCGCGTGGCGGTGATGTAGTCCGGGGAGTGGACGGCGGTGAGCTCGGCGGTCGTGGCGGCGGCGGGCTCGACGACCTCGAATTCCTCGGTGAGGTGGAAGTAGTCCGCGAGCTCGTGGGCCAGCCGCACGCGGTCCGGGCCCATGGGATGGTCAGGGCCGAGGGAGTAGCGGCGCATTTCCTCGGCGTTGAAGAGCAACGGCTTCACGGCGGTCTCCTAGCGCAGCGCCCGGGCGAGCGGGTCGCGTTGTTCGTCGAGGGGAGCCACGCGCAGGCGCGCGCCGACGACGGCTGTGCTGTCGAGGCCCGCGATGACGGGCGTGAGCTCGCAGTCGACAACTTGGACGAGCTCGTCTTTGAGAGCGGTCAGGCGCATGAGGACGTCTTCGACGCCGTGGAGCTGCGGGGCCTTCGCGCCCTGGTAGCCGGCAAGGAGCGGGGCGGCGCGCAGCTCGCTGAGCATGGTGAGCGCGTCGGTGCGGCGCAGGGGCGGGACGCGCCACGACACGTCGCCGAGGAGATCTGTAGGCAGGCCCGAGATGCCGGCGGAGACCATGGGGCCGAGAACGGGATCCTCGATGGCGCGCAGGGTGAGCGAGGCGCCGGCGGGCACGGTGCGCTGGATGGCGGGAGCGAGGACGCCGGGATCCTCGCCGAGGTGGAGGTCGCGGGTGAGGTGGGTAAGCGTGTCCCAGGCGCGGGTGAGGGACTCGGGGGTGCGGATGTGGCGCAGGACGGTGGGCAGCTCGGAGCGGCCGCGCACGATGGGGGAGGTGCACTTGAGGACGACGTCCCAGCCGTGGGATTCCGCGGCATGGAGGGCCTCGTCGAAGGTGGGCGCCGGCGTCCACGGCACGATGTCGATGCCGAAGGCATCGAGGATGTCCATGCATTCCTCGTCCGTGGCCCAGCGGCCAGTGGGGCAGTCGCGGAGGATGTCGGCGATGATCGCGCGGGCGCCGCGGGCGTCGCCGGGTTCTGCCAGTTGGTCCTCGGGCGTGGGGCGGGCGAGCGTGCGGCGCTTTTCGTTGTGGAGGATGGTGGCGAGCGCCTCGAGCGCGTCCGCGTATGTGGCGAAGACGGGCAGCTGGCCTTGGGTTTCCTCGCCGGTGTGATCCTCGGCCGGAAGGTCGAAGCCCACGAAGGAGGCGATGAGTGGGGTGGCGTGCTCGAGGGCGGGCCCGGCGGCGAGCTCGGTGAGCTGCGCGCGGGCATCCTTCGTGATGAACTCGCCGATTTCCACGACTGCGGTGAGCACCGCATCGACGGCGGGGTCCGCGAGAGCCTGTGCCACGGCGTCGCGAATGCCGGCGACGGGCTCGCCCATGACGGTGGTGCCGCGGACGCGCAGGCCGAAGCGGCCGGCGGCGCCTTCCATCTGGCGAGTGAGCCCCGCCGAATTGGAGATGACCGCGACGCGTGGGCCTTGGGGGACGGGCTGGCGGGCAAGCAGCTGCGCGATGTCGTACATGGCGTCGCGCCGGGTGACGACCATGGCGCCGGTCTGCTCGATGACCTCGTCGAGGGCCGCGATGGGCGCGGCGGGCTGGGTGACGGCGACCTCGTCTGGGGCTGCGGCATAGCGCGCCGAGTGGAGCGCACGCGACGGCAGGAAGACCACGACGTGCTTCTCTAGGGCGAGGCGACGCAGCACGCGGAAGAATTTGCGGGGGTTACCCACCGTGTCGAGGGAGAGCAGACAGACCTGCGTGCGCTCGTCATCGCTCCAGAACTGAATGACGTCGTTGCCCGTGACATCCGCGAAGGAGCCGGCCGCGATGAAGGTGGATAGGCCGACTCCGCGGGCGAGCGCGTGGGAAAGCGTGAGCGTCGCGACGCCCGCGGACTGGGTAAAAAGACCGGTGCGGCCCGCCCGCGGCATCGGCGCGGGTGTCGTGTTGAGCCGCACGTCTGGATCCGTGTTGATGATGCCCAGCGAGGCCGGGCCTAGGGCGCGCAGCCCATGGTCGCGGGCGGCGAGAACGACGGCGCGGGAGGCCTCTCCCGCGAGTCCTGGGTTTTGGCTGCGGGAGACGAGCACGACGCCGGCCGCATGGACCGCGGAGGCCGCGTCCATGAGCGGGCCCGGGTCGGTGCCGGTCGGGGCGACAACGAGGCCGCCGGGGATGGCGGCGTCTGGAGAGGGGGCATCGGAAAGCTGGGCGAGGGAGCTGGTGGGGCCGTGGAAGGTGGCGGGGGCGTCGCCGACGGTAGCCACGTGGGTGGGATTGAGGAGACGGCGGATGGAGCTGGACTCGGCGCGCAGCTCGCGGCGCTCCATGACCTCGCGGGAGGTGGCGTTGGGCTCAATCCGGAAGTCCACGCTGATGTAGCCGTCCGCGAGCTCCGGCTTGGCGGAGTAGCCCGCGCGGATGAAGACCTGCGCCATCTGGCGGTTTTGGGTGAGCATCTCCGCGAAGAAGCGCTCGACGCCGCCTTCGCGGCCGATTTCGGCGAGGTGCTCGAGCAGGATATTGCCCACGCCCTTGCCGTGGTGGGAGTCCTGAACGAGGAAGGACACGTCGCCCACGCGGGCGGGCAGGAGCGACTCGACAATCCCGTAGCCCGCCACGGCCACAATGTCCCCGCGCTCCTCGACGACGAGGGTGACCTTGTCATAGCCGCGCGTGTCGAGCCAGCGGTCCAGGTCCTCGTTGGTGAGCTCGGGGTGGGTGCCGAAGAAGCGCAGATACTTGGAGTGATCGGAGACGCGACCAAAGAACTCCACGAGGCCCGCGCGGTCCGTATCCCGGGCGGCGCGCAGCGTGGCGATGGTGCCGTCGTTCAAGATGACATCCGCGTCCCAGGCTGTATACCTGCTGTTTTCGGGCTTCATGCCGTCCCACTCTAGCCAGTGAATGGCGTTCACCCCAGGGGTTTGGGAGAAATCCCATGACACTGGGGTCACTCTAGGGGTAAACAGTGGTTCATCTCTCGCGAAAGATAGTTTTGTGATGCGAATCTCGTTAGGGTGAAAGGCAACGAAACCCCAATCTGGATGCAAAGGAGTCCGCTATGTACACCATTCACCACTACGTCAACGGTGAGGCCTGGGAGGGCACGACCGGCAACACGCAGCCGGTCCTCAACCCGTCTACCGGCCAGGAGCAGGCCGCAGTGGCGCTGGCGAACACGGCGGACGTCGACCACGTCGTCGCGGAGGCCGAGAAGGCCCAGCCGAAGTGGGCGGCGATGAACCCGCAAAAGCGCGTCCGCGTCATCATGGAATGGATTCGCCTCATCCACGCCAACATGGATGAGTTGGCCCGCACGCTCTCCCTGCAGCACGGCAAGACCTTCGAGGATGCCAAGGGCGACGTCCTGCGCGGCGTCGATGTCCTCGAGTTTGCGCTCGGCGCGCCGCACCAGCTCAAGGGCGAGTACTCCACCGAGGTCGGCACCGGCATCGACACCTACTCCCTGCGTCAGCCGCTCGGCGTCGTCGCGGGTATTACGCCGTTTAACTTCCCAGCCATGATCCCGCTGTGGAAGGCTGGCCCGGCGCTCGCCTCCGGCAACGCGTTTGTCCTCAAGCCCTCCGAGCGCGACCCGGAGGTTCCGGTCCGCCTCGCCGAGCTCTTCATCGAGGCGGGCGGCCCGGCAGGCGTCTTCAACGTCGTCCACGGCGGCAAGGAAGCCGTCGACGCGCTGCTCGACAACCCCACCATCAAGGCCGTCGGCTTCGTGGGCTCCACCCCGATTGCGAACTACATCTACGAGCGTTGCGCGGCCAACGGCAAGCGCGCCCAGTGCTTCGGCGGCGCGAAGAACCACGCCATCGTCCTGCCGGACGCGGACATCGAGGCCACCGCGGATGCCTTGGCCGGTGCCGCCTTCGGCGCGGCCGGCGAGCGCTGCATGGCGCTGTCCGTCGTCGTTCCCGTGGGCAAGGAGACCGCCGATAAGCTCCGCGAGGCGCTCATCCGCAAGATCCCGGACCTCAAGGTCGGACACTGCCTTGACCCGGAGGCGGACTACGGCCCGCTCGTCACCGCGGATGCCCGCGACCGCGTCAATCGCCTCATCGGCGAGGGCGTCGAGGCTGGCGCTGACCTCGTCGTCGACGGCCGCGACATCGACATGTCCGGCAAGGAATTCGAGGGTGAGTCCCTCGCGGGTGGCTTCTACTGCGGGCCCTCCTTCTTCGACAACGTCACCGCAGACATGTCCATCTACACCGAGGAAATCTTTGGCCCGGTCCTCTCCATGGTCCGCGCGGAGACCCTCGAGGAAGCCATCTCCTACCCGAACGACCACATGTACGGCAACGGCGTCGCCATCTTCACCCAGAACGGCGGCGCGGCGCGCGACTTCGTGAAGAACATCAACGTCGGCATGGTGGGCGTCAATGTCCCCATCCCGGTCCCCATCGCTTACCACACCTTCGGCGGCTGGAAGGCCTCCGGTTTCGGCGACCTCAACCAGCACGGCCCGGACGCCTTCCGCTTCTACACCAAGACCAAGACCGTCACCTCGCGCTGGCCGGATGACCAGAACGCTGGCCCGCAGTTCACCATGCCGGTCATGTAAGAAAGGACTGATTTCAATGAGCACCATCGCATTCATCGGCCTAGGCAACATGGGCGGCGGCATGGCCGCCAACCTGGTCAAGGCAGGTCACACGGTCCGCGGCTTCGACGTCGTGGAGGAGGCCTGCGAGCGCGCCGCGGACAACGGCGTGGAGATCATCGCTTCGGCTGAGGAGGCCGCCCAGGGCGCTGACATCGTCATCACCAGCCTGCCCAACGGCGGCCTGGTCAAGCAGGTCCTCGAGCCGATCATCGCGGCCGAGGATACCGCCCCGCTCTTCGTCGATGTCTCCACCATCGCCGTTTCCGAAGCCCGCGAGCTTGCCGATGCCGTCTCCGCCGTCGGCTCCCGCTTCCTCGACGCCCCAGTCTCCGGCGGCATGGCCGGTGCCGCCAACGGCACCTTGGCCTTTATGGTCGGCGGCGAGAAGGAGGACTTCGACAAGGTCAAGCCGGTACTTGAGGCCATGGGCAAGTCCGTGACGCACTGCGGCCAGACCGGCAACGGTCAGGCTGTCAAGGCCTGCAACAACATGATTCTGGCCATCCAGCAGATTGCCCTGTCCGAAGCCCTTGTCCTGGGCGAGCGCCTCGGCCTCGACCACCAGGCCTTCTACGACGTGGTCTCCAACGCGACGGGTAACTCCTGGTCGCTCACCGTCAACGCGCCGGTGCCGGACATCGTGCCGGGCTCGCCGGGCGACAACGACTTCAAGCCGGGCTTCGCCGCAGCGCTCATGCTCAAGGATCTGAAGCTCGCCATGGCCGCGGCGGAGGAGACGAAGACCGATACCGTCCTGGGCAAGATTGCCACCCAGCAGTACACAAAGCTCGTGGACGAAGGCCACGGCGGCCTCGACTTCGGCGCGATTATCAACGACGTGCGCGCGACGTAGTTCATGCTCGCCGGGGCGCGCAGCGTTCCGGCTAGTGCCCGTCCAGCATCTCCTGGAGGACGGGCGCGTAGTACTCGATGAGCGTGTCCGTGTGGAAGGCCTCGAATTCCGTATCCCCGAAGCGGCGCATGAAGCTCACACCCATGAGCAGCGCCACCGCCGACTGCGCCCGCAGCTCCGGCGAGGGACTCGGGTGCGGGGCCTCGTCCCGGATGCGCTGGGCGAGTACTTGCAGCAGGTCTGACTTGATGCGCTTGCCAATCGCGTTGAGGCTCTCCGGCGCACCCGCGGCCACGGAGATGGTCCGCGCCATCGAGTAGGGCGCATTGTGCGGGGCCGTGAGCGTTTCGATGACCGCGGTCCGCCCGAGCTCCCCAAACGGTCCGGCAAACAGCGCGGCCGAAGAAGCCGTGAAATCCACGGTGGCCTCGAAGAGGCTGTCCTTGTTGCCAAAGTGCTTGACCACGAGCGCCACGGACACGCCCGCGGCTTCCGCGATGTCTTTGAGCGAGACCTGCGCGAACGTGTGCTCGCTAAAGAGCACGCGCGAGCATTCCAAAATCCGCTCCCGCGCGCTCGGCTTTACCTCGTTTGGCTCCTGTGCCGGGCCTGTATCCATGTCGCTTATCGTAGCGCCCATCCCGCGGGCGCACGATGCTTTTCTAGGAAGGTTCTTTCGATGGTCATCTCGCTCATAGGCGTGGTCCTCTCGCTCATATTCCTTGTCGTCTTCGCTTATCGCGGCCACTCCGTGGTCGTCGTCGGCCCCGCCGCCGCGCTCATTGCGGTGCTCTTTGCCCGCGAACCGGTCATGGGCACGTACACCCAGATCTTCATGCCGGCGCTCGCTGGGTTCATTGGGAAGTATTTCCCGCTCTTCCTCTTCGGCGCGATCTTTGGCTACCTCATGACCTCGACAGGCCTGGCGCGTTACCTCGCCCGCGGTATCACCGCGCTCTTCGGGCCGAAACGCGCGATGCTCTCCACCGTTATCGCCACCGCGCTGCTTACCTACGGCGGCGTCTCCGCGTGGGTCGTGGCCTTTACCATCGTGCCGATTGCGACCGCGCTCTTTAAAGAAACCGGCATCCCCAAGCGGCTTATGCCCGGCGCCATCGCGCTGGGCACCATCACCTTCGCGCTTGCCGCCTTGCCGGGCTCCCCACAGATCCACAACGCCATTCCGACGAGCTACTTCGGCACGAATACGTACGCCGCGCCGGTGTTCGGCATTCTCTCGGCCCTCTTCATGCTGGTGGCTGGCATGGCTTGGCTCGAGTTCCGCATCAAGCAACTCCAGCGCGGCGGCGAGCGCTTCGACCCGATCGACGCAAAGGGCAACGTCATCCCGACGCCCGAGGGCATCGGCGATACTGGCGACGAAGCCTCCGTCGACATCGGCGGCGAGTCCTTCGACACCAACTCCGGTGGTCACCTGACCACCCACGCGCCGCTGGGCATCAAGGAACTGTCCGTCAAGGTCCAAGGCATGCTGGGGCTGCTGCCCATTCTCGTGGTCATCGTGGTGAACTTCGCGATTGTCTACTTCTTCTCCAAGTCTTGGAGCGCCGACTACCTTGCCGAAGAAAAATACGGCGAGACCTCTCTCACAGCGCTGCTCGGCATCTGGTCGCCGACCATCGCCCTGGCGCTCGCCGTCGTGGTCATCATCGCGATGTTCCCCTCGCGCGTGGGCACCTCGCTCAAAGAACTCTCCGAGGGCGCGAAGAACGCGATCCTCCCGTGTTTTACCACCGCGTCGGAGGTCGGCTATGGCGCGGTTATCGCGGCGCTGGCCGTCTTCGCCGTCATCAAGAACAACATGCTCGGCATCGCGGATAACGCGCTGGTGGTCTCCACCGTGTCCACCGGGGTCATCTCCGGCATCACCGGCTCGTCCTCCGGCGGTCTGTCCATCACGATGGAAACCCTCGGCGAACAGCTCGCGCAACTGGCCACGGAGCAGGGGATCAGCCTCGAGCTTATGCACCGCGTGACGGCCATGGCCTCCGTGAGCTTCGACTCGTTGCCGCACAACGGCGCGGTGCTCACCATGCTCATGGTCTGCGGCATGACTCACCGCCTGTCCTACAAGGACGTGGCCGTCGTGACCATCATCATCCCGCTCGCGACGTTGGCCATCATGCTGGGACTCAACGCCGTGATTCCGGGCTTGTCCTAAAATCTTCTGCGCCGCAGGTTAGTCCGCGACGAGCGGCTCCATCGTGAGGTCTGGGTGTTCCTTCTCCACGAAAGCGAGCTTCCACTTGTCGCCGAACAGCGCGATGAGCTCGCCGTCGGTGCGGGTGAAGATCTCCACTCCGCGCTGGCGGCCGAGTTCCTCGGCGGATTCCGCGTCGGTGCGGCGGGCGACGGAGTAGGGGATGGGCTCGGTGACGGTCTCGACGTTGTACTCGACTTCCATGCGGGCTTGCATGACCTCGAACTGCATGGGGCCGACGGCGGCCATGACAGGCGCGGCGTCGCCGCGGATGTCGTTGCGCAGGATCTGCACGACGCCCTCGGCGGCGAGCTGGTCGAGGCCCTTGCGGAACGCCTTGTAGTCGCCGAGCGACTTGGCGCGCAGGATGCGGAACGCCTCGGGCGCGAACTGGGGCATGGGCTTGAACTGGACCTTGCGGCCGTCGTAGATAGTGTCGCCCGGAGCGAGTGAGCCGGCGTTGACGAGGCCCACGATGTCGCCCGGGTAGGCGGTGTCGATGGTGTCGCGCGTGCGGCCGAAGACGGTGAGCGCATACTTCGTGGAGAAGCTGCGGCCGGATTGGGCGTGGGTGACCTGCATGCCGCGGTCGAACTCGCCGGAGACGACGCGCATGAACGCCAGGTTGTCGCGGTGCTTGCGGTCCATGCCGGCCTGCACCTTGAAGACGACGCCGGAGAAGTCATCGGTGACCTCGCGGACCTCGTCGATGGCGGTGGTGGATGCCGCGATGGCTTTTGGGTCGGATTCGCGGGAGCGCGGGGCTGGGGCGATGGCACAGAGGGTATCGAGAATCTGGTGGACGCCGAAGTTGAGCATGGCAGAGGCGAAGATGAGCGGCGAGGTGACGCACTGCTCGAACAACTCTTGGTCGTGGAGCGCGCCGTCCATGGCGAGCAGCTCGGCTTCCTCCACGGCGGTGTCCCAATCGGAGCCTTCGCGCGCGGCGGCATCGGCAGGCTGGAAGTGCTCCTCCGGGGCGATGGTGGAGCCGCCGGCGGTGCGGATGAAGTGGATGTACTCGTCCGCCTCGCCGTCCGGGTTGATGTGGGCCAGGCCCTTGAAATCACCCGCGATGCCCACCGGCCAGTAGAGCGGAGTGGGCTGGAGCTGGATCTCGTTGACGATCTCGTCCACAAGCTCGAGCGGCTCGCGGCCGACGCGGTCCCACTTGTTGATCACCGTGATGATGGGCAGGCCGCGGGCCTTACAGACGCGGAAGAGCTTGAGGGTCTGGGGCTCGAGGCCCTTGGCGGCATCAATAAGCATGACTGCGGCGTCCACGGCGGTGAGCACGCGGTAGGTATCTTCAGAGAAGTCCGCGTGGCCAGGGGTATCGACGAGATTGATCATGAAGGGTTCCCCTTCATGGTCTTCAGGCGCGTATTCGAACTGGAGGGCCGAGGACGCGACGGAAATACCGCGGTCCTTCTCCATCTCCATCCAGTCAGAGACCGTGGCCTTGCGGTTGCCCTTGCCGTGGACCGCGCCGGCCTCGTTGATGACGTGCGCGTGGAGGGCAAGCGCCTCCGTGAGCGTCGACTTACCGGCGTCCGGGTGGGCGATGACGGCGAAGGTACGGCGACGGGAGGCCTCATGGGCCACGGTGGAAGAACTCATGGCCTCTACCTTAGCGGGAAGGGTTTACCATTCCACATTCAGCTGGCGGCCCAGATCATCAAAGAGACGGCGCGCCACGGAGAGCTTTTTGGCGATGGGACGCTGCAGGCCCGGACGCCGTTTATCGTTGTAATACTCGCCCGGCTCGAAGTGGACACCCGGCGTGCCGAGGAGGAAGAACGCCAAGTTATCGCCGCCGGAAGATGGCTTTCCAAAGAAGCGGTGGGCGAGCTTCGACGCGTAGATCTTTTGCACCGCGCCCGTGCCGGTCTGCGCGAAGTTCGTGGCGAGCACGCCAGGGTGAAAGGCCACGGAGTTGAGGCCTTTACTCGCGAGATATCTCGCGAGTAGGATATCGCCCAGCTTCGCGTTGCCGTAGGCGCGCTCGCGGCTGAAGTTCTGGAAGGTATTGGGGTCCGCGGCATCGAAGTTGCTCATGAGCATGTTTGCTACCGATGCCGTCTGTACCACCGTCGCCGCTTCCTTTCCCAGCTCTGGGTCCGCGGTGAGTTGCTCGCGCAGGAGCGAAGTGAGCAGGAAGGGGGCGACGACGTTGACCTGCCACGTGCGCTCGAAGCCATCTGCGGTGCGGAAGGGGCCGTCAAAGACGCCGCCCGCGTTATCGGCGAGCGCGTCGATGTGGCCCAAGTCCTCGAGCTCCGCGGCGAGGCGGCGGACCTGGCCCAAGGACTCAAAGTCCGCGAGGTGGTAGCGCGCGCCGATCTCGTTCGCGACGGCCCGGGTCTTCTCCGGGTTGCGACCGACGATGACGAGGGTGTGCTTGTCGTTCATGCGCTGCAGCTTGCGGGCCGCGGCGGCGCCGATGCCGTCCGAGGCGCCGGTGATGACAATCGTCTTGGATGCAGTCTGGTCGCTCATGGTTGTCGAGATTACGCGTGCGAACTGCTGCGCGCCGGGCTTAGCGCGAATGGATGTCGTTCTGTGCGGCGTTCAGGCCGCGATCGACGATGAGCCGGGCGCCGCGGGCGGCCGTGGCGATGGCGGTATCGAAGTCGTGGCCGTCGTCGACAGGCCCCAGCACCCAGTCGGGGATGGGCTGCGGCGCGGACTTGGGCGGGCGGCCGATGCCGATGCGCACGCGCAGGTAGTCGCGGGTGCCCAGGTGCTCCGTGAGCGACTTGAGGCCGTTGTGGCCATTCTCGTTGCCGCCAAGCTTGAGACGTAGCTTGTGCGCGGGCAGGTCGAGCTCGTCGTGGCAGACGATGACGTGGTCTGGCGCGACGCCGAGCGCTGTGGCGAGCGGGCCGATGCCCTCGCCCGAGAGGTTCATAAACGTTGTTGCGCGCGCCACGACGACGGGCGTGCCATTGATGTCGATCTGCGCGGCCTCGGCTTTGATGCCGCGCACGGGGGCGAGCATGTCCCCGGCGTCGGCGAGAAGGTCGTCGATGGCCATGTAGCCTACGTTGTGGCGCGTCGCCGCGTAGCGTGCACCCGGGTTGCCGAGTCCCACGATGAGCCATTCGGCCTGCAGGGATGCCGGGTCGAGCGCGGCGGAAGCGGGCGCTTCCCGGGTTGCCGCGCCGCCGAAGAGCGCGCGAATCTTCGAAATAAAACCAACCATGCGTTCCAGTCTCGCACGTAGGATGTCCCCATGAGTAGTCGCGTGATCGATTCCTTCCCGTCACCCGTCATCGTCGCCCCGATGGCCGGCGGCCCCACCACGCCCGCCCTGGTGCGTGCTGCCGATGCCGCCGGCTCCTTCAGCGCCCTTGCACTCGGCACGTCGCCCATGCACGTCGTCGCACAGCAGCTCGACGCTATGGAAGGTGCGCGCTTTGGGCTCAACCTCTTCCACCCGCAGCCGCCGCTCACCAAGGACCAGTGGGCGGCCGCGCAGGCCATCTCGGAGGAAGAGGGCGTTGCGCTCGACCACGTGGATTACACGTTTGGCTGGCACGAAAAGCTCGCCCTCGCGCTGGTGCACGACAACCGTCCCGCCCTCATCTGGTCGATGTTCGGAACCTTCGGCGACGAGGAAATAAAACGCCTCCACGAGGCAGGCATCGAGGCGTGGACGACGGTGACGACGGCGGCCGATGCCCTCGTGGCCGCGCGCCGGGGCGTCGACGTGCTCTGCGTCCAGGGCGCCGACGCAGGCGGGCACCGCGGCACATGGACCATCGAGGAAGAACCGGACTGGCGGCCGCTGCGTGAGCTCGTTGCGGACGTCCACGCGGCGCTCGAGGCCGAGGGCTTTGCCATTCCGCTCATCGCAGCAGGCGGCGTGCGCGACGGCGCGGACGTTGAGGAGGCCCTGAGCTGGCCCGGCGTGGTCAAGGTGAGCTGCGGCTCGGCGTTTCTGCTCGCGGAGGAGGCGGGGACATCGGAAAGCAATCGCGAGCTCATAGCGCGCGGCGGGGAGACGGTCTCGACGCGCGCGCTATCCGGACGCTACGCCCGTGGGCTCGCGACGGACTACACCCGCACGCACCCAGACATGGCGCCCATGTATCCGCATTTGAGCCCGCTGCTCAAGGCGCGACGTGCAGAGAAAGACCCTGCGGTGGCCTATTGTCTCGTAGGCGTGGAGCCCGAGCGACTCGGCGGGGGTAGTGTGGCGGAGATACTTCAGCGTCTTTAGTAAATTGCGTGCCCGATTCGGATATTATGTGTTGTTGCATTAACCCCTTTTGCGCACTCTATGTGACAACCCCATGAGTAAAGGATTGATTGAAGTGACCGGAAACGCCCAGGTTGGCCACGACGACTGGAACGAGCGCATCGAGCGCGCTCAGAAGATGATCCCGCTGCTGCACACGCTGCGCCGCTCCAACGTCGTGACGTCGATCTTCGGCTCGCTGCTCGAGGGTGTCACTGACATCGACATCGTCAAGGCACACCGCTACGCCCGCCGCGTCGCCGGCGAGGAACTCTCCACCGCGCAGACCCTCCCCATTCTCGAGGTCCTCGTCGACCTGAACCTGCCCTCCGTGTCTATCGATCTGGGCCAGCTCGCGCTCGACTTCGCCGATTCCGGCGAGACCGACCTGCGTGCTTTCGTCGAGGCCGCCCTCGCCGACGTCATTGGCAAGGACACCCAGAAGGAGCCGGTCGATGTCGTGCTCTACGGCTTCGGCCGCATCGGCCGCCTGCTCGCCCGCATCCTCATCGCTCGCGAGGCCGCTTACAACGGCGTGCGTCTGCGCGGCATCGTGGTCCGTAAGAAGGGCGACGGCGACATCATCAAGCGCGCCTCCCTCCTGCGCCGCGACTCCGTCCACGGTGCGTTCAACGGCACGATCTCCGTCGACGAGGAGAACGAGGTCATCTGGGCCAACGGCACGAAGATCCAGATGATCTACGCCAACGACCCAGCATCCATCGACTACACCGAGTACGGCATCGACAACGCCATCCTCGTCGATAACACGGGTGTGTGGCGCAACCGCGAGGGGCTCGAGCAGCACCTCCAGTCCAAGGGCATCGCCCGCGTCCTGCTCACCGCTCCGGGCAAGGGCGACCTGAAGAACATCGTCTACGGCATCAACCACGGCGACATCGAGGACACGGACAAGATCCTGTCTGCCGCGTCCTGCACCACGAACGGCATCACTCCGGTGCTCAAGGTCATCAACGATCGCTACGGCGTCGTCCACGGCCACGTCGAGACCGCGCACTCGTTTACCAACGACCAGAACCTCATCGACAACTTCCACAAGGGCCCGCGCCGCGGCCGTGCCGCTGGTCTCAACATGGTGCTTACGGAGACCGGCGCTGCCAAGGCTGTCTCCAAGGCCGTGCCGGAGTTCGAGGGCAAGCTCACCGGTAACGCCATCCGCGTTCCTACCCCGGATGTGTCCATGGCTGTGCTCAACCTCGAGCTCGCCAAGGAGGTCGAGGCGGACGAGGTCAACGACTTCCTGCGCAACGTCTCTCTCCACTCGGACCTGCGCCAGCAGATTTCCTACATCGCTTCCCCGGAGGTCGTCTCCTCGGACTTCGTCGGCTCCACTCACGCGGGCATCGTCGACGGCCTGGCGACCATCGCCTCCGGCAAGCACCTCGTGCTCTACGTGTGGTACGACAACGAGTTCGGTTACTCGAACCAGGTCATCCGCATCGTCGAGGAACTCGCTGGTGCACGCCCCACGGTTCTCCCGACGCGCAAGTCCGCAGCTGAGCTCTAAGCGCTAGACGCACAAGGCCGCCCCGTCGAATTCGCTTCGCGGGGCGGCTCGTTTATCTCCGCGACGTCGAAAGTTGTTTATGCAGTGAAATAGCCGTTTCTCCCGAATAAGACTCCGATTTGTCGAAAAATCGGAGCTAATTCGGGAGAAACGGCTATTTCGGTGGCGTGGGAGGCTAGTCCTTCTTCTTCTTGCCTGACTTCTTAGCGGCCTTCTTAGCCTTCTTCGCGGCGGCGACCTTGTCGCGCTCCAACTCGGCGGCGACGTCGGGGACGTAGGAGAAATCATCGCGCGGCGGACGCTCGTACTCTTCGCCGCTCTCGTCTGGGCGGTCCGGGATTTCGGGAACGTCTTGCGGGACGTGCTGGTACGGGATGGTCTTGAGGATGTGGTTGATGACGTTGATGCGCGAGCGCTTCTTGTCCTCGGACTCCACGGTGTACCACGGCGCGGTGGGCGTGTCCGTGTGGACGAACATCTCGTCCTTCGCGCGGGAGTAGTCCTCCCAACGGGTAATGGACTGGAGATCCATAGGGGAGAGCTTCCAGCGGCGCAGCGGATCGTTGCGGCGCGACTTGAAACGGGCGATCTGCTCCTCGTCGGAGACGGAGAACCAGTACTTGAGCAAGATAATGCCGTCCTCGACGAGCATGCGCTCGAGGACCGGCGCCTGGTGGAGGAAGCGCACGTGCTCCTGCGGGGTGCAGAAGCCCATGACGCGCTCGACGCCGCCGCGGTTGTACCAAGAGCGGTCGAAGATGACGATCTCGCCGGCGGTGGGCAGCTTTTCGATGTAGCGCTGGAAGTACCATTGGCCGGACTCGCGCTCGGTGGGCTTGGGCAGCGCCTCGATGCGGCAGGTGCGGGGGTTCAGGTACTGGGTAATGCGCTTAATAGCGGAACCCTTGCCGGCGGCGTCGCGGCCTTCCATGATGATGACCACGCGGGCGCCGGTCTCGACAACCCACTGCTGCATCTCGACCAGCTCGGCCTGGAGACGCTTGAGTTCGGCCTCGTAGGCTTCCTTGTCGAGTTTGGCGGGCTTGGTGCGCTTAGAATCCTTGCTCATACTTAATAGCTTATTAGCGGAGCTTTAGACATGCGAAAACGCCGCTAGCCCCAGAATGGTGGGGACGAACCCAGTGATCTGACCATTCGGGGCACGCGACGCACAGACGCAGTGTTCCGTTATAGGGTAGCGTGCGCCGACGAGGAGGTCTGCGCTGCGTTTTCCACGGCGGCCTCTTCGGCGGCTTCTGCGGCGACGGCGTCGGCTACGGCGCGGGAGGAGGCGATGGCGCCGAGGAGGGCGGCATCAGCAGCCTCGACGCGGGAGTAGTGGCGGCGGGAGATGATGCAGCTGGAGAGGAACGACAGCACTGCGGTGCCGATGAAGAAGTACATCGGCGAGGTGATATCCCCGGTGAGGTTGATGAGGTAGGACGCGATGAACGGGGCGGAGCCGCCGAAGATGGCGACGGGGAAGTTATAGGCCATGGAGATACCCGTGGCGCGGACCTGTGTGGGAATCATGTCCGTCATTACCGCGTACGGGGTCGAGGAGTAGAGGCCGAAGAGCACGCAGCAGGCCATGAACGGCAGGAAAAGCGACTGCGCCGTGGCGCCCGGGGCCGAGGAGAAGAACCACCAGACTGCCGGCGCGGTGAGCGCGGAGGTGAGGATGAGGAACGGGCGGCGTCCCCACACGTCCGTGATGAGCCCGCCCAGTGGCATCAGGCATGCGCCCGTGGCACCGCCGACGGTGATGAACCAGAAGCGCTCCGTGGCGGTAAAGCCCAGCGTGTTGGTGAGGTACGTCGAGGAGAACGTGAGGACCATGTAGAACATGGAGGCCAGCAGGGAGATGGAGCCAGCCACGAGCAGCAGGTTGCCCTTCCACTTCCACAGGGCGCGCAAAGGGCGCTTTTCCTGGTGGCCGGACTCGGCGATGGCCTCGAACTGGGCGGAATCCTCGAGACGCGAGCGGATGTAGGCCGCGATGAGGCCGAGTGGGCCCGCGACGAGGAACGGAATGCGCCAGCCGTAGGCCTGCATCGCCTCGTCGCCGAGGATGGCCGCGAGGCCGTTTGCGACGATGGATCCGATGAGCAGGCCGGAGACCGCAATCGTCATGAGCAGCGAGGTGGCCAGGCCACGGCGCTTGGCGCCGCCGTACTCCGCAACATAGGAGGTCACGGTGCCGATCTCGCCGCCGGCGGACAGGCCCTGGACGCAGCGGGCGAGGATGAGCAGGGCCGGTGCCGCGAAACCGATGGCGGCGTAGGTGGGCATAAGCCCAATACAGAAGGTGGAGCCGGACATGAGCATCATGACCAGCGCCATGGTGTTCTTGCGGCCGATGCGGTCGCCGAGCGGGCCAAAGACGAATCCGCCGAGCGGACGCATGAAGAACGACAATGCGAAGGTCGCGAAAGAAGACAGCAGTGCGATGGCAGGCGTGGCGGCGGAGAAGAAGGCTTGGCCGACGTAGATGGCGACAAAGCCGTAGACGCCGTAGTCGTACCACTCGATGAGGTGGCCAGCGATGGCACCTAAAAACGCTTTGCGCTTCTGGCGCGGGGTGCGAGTGGGTGCCATGACGTCAGCGGCCTTGTCGAGGCTCGCGGAAGGGGAGGTGGGCATGAGTGTCTCCAAGAAGATCAGGCGTGCGGGGCACGCAGAGGGAAACGGGGCGTGTCGCGGCGGGGCGTCGCGATGCCTACTACTATCACCCGTGATATACGTCATATTCAATGTGGTTCTGTCTAATAGTTCACGTGCGCGTTTGAAGTTTCCTACAATCGAGACGCATGAGTCCGGATAACTCCATTCCCTACGCGACGCTGGCGACCGTCGTGGCGCAGCTGCGCCGCGAGCACGAGGACCTCACGGTGCACGCCGTGGGCGATATCCACGAGGAGCTGCCGGACTACGCGGACGTTCCGCGCTGCGAGCTCGTGGCCTCCGTGGGCGGGATTATCGATGTGGTCCTCGACGTCGTTGCGAGCGGTTCTGCAGCGCAGCTTCCGGCCGTGCCCAGCGTCGCGCTGCGCCGCCTAGGTCAGGGCGTGCAGGTCGATTCGTTGTTGCGCGCTTACCGTCTGGCGCTCACCTCGACGCAGCAGCGGTTTAGCGACATCGCGCGGACGCGTGGGCTTCCGGTCGAGGACTGTCTTACCGCCATGGACGCGATGTGGGAGGTGGGCGAGTGGTTCATGCAGCAGGCTGTGCGCGAATATCGTGCGGCGAGCGTGGGTGAGTCCGTGCGCCGCCGCGTGGCTAAGGCGGAGTTGCTGCGCCTTATCGCCGCGCCGCAGCATTCGGGCTTGGAGATTGCAGCCCGCGCGCGGCGGCTCGGCCTGCCGGATATCGCGTACCGCGTAGCCCTCGGCATGGCCGCGGACCCGGACGAGTGGGTCGCCTACGTGGAGAAGTGGGGCTCGACGCCCGCCGCGATGGCGGTCGCGGCCGAGGTCGGCGATGTTATCGCCGCGCTTATTCCCGCCACGGCCCAGCTTGCCGATGCCCCCGTTCTCGTCGCCGCAGGCCCCTCCACCTCGCTGGCCGAAGCCGGGGAGTCCTGGGCTGGGGCGAGGCGCGTGCTCTCTGCGCTGCCGCCGGGCCGGACGGGGTGGTGGGACGCCGCCGCGTTGTCGTGGCGGCTCGCCGTGCCGGAGGCCCCTGCGGTCACGGCCATCGTGCGGGCGCGCTACGAGACTGTCTTCGCCGAAGCCTCCGAGACCGGCGCGATGCTGCTCGAGTCAGTGTGGGCGTATATGGACGCGGGCCTGAGCTTCAAGCAGGCCGCCGCGGGGCTGTATGTGCACGAGAACACGCTGCGCCACCGTGTCGCGAAGTTCGAAGAGGCCACGGGTCGCAGCCTAACCGAGCCGGATACGCGCATGGAGCTACTCTGGCTGCGCTATGCGCGGGAGCTCGGCGGGGGTTCGTCCGGTGATTAGTGCGCGTCGCAGGAGCAGTCGCCGCCGCAGGCGCAGCCGTCCGAGTTGCCGCTGTGGCTGTGGCCAAGGAGGCCTTCGCCCACGATGGAGGGCATCACCGAGTGGTCGTAGATGGTCTGGTTCGCGATATGGCCCAGGCCTTCGATCTCGATGCGCACGGTCTGGCCGTCCTGGATGAAGGCCTGCGGCTCGCGGGCGAAGCCGACGCCCTCGGGCGTGCCGGTAGCGATGACGTCGCCGGGGTGGAGAGGATAGAGCTGCGAGCAGAACTCGATGAGCCCAGCGACGGAGAAAATGAGATCGTCCGTGTTGTCGTCCTGGCGGACCTCGCCGTCGACGGTCGTGGTCAGGCGCGCGCCGCCGCCCGGCGCCCACTCGTCGGAGGTCGTGAGCCACGGCCCGAAGCCGGCGGTGCGGTAGAAGGACTTGCCGGCGTGGAATTGCGTGGTCGCGCGCTGGAAATCGCGCAGCGTGTAGTCGTTGATGATGGAGTAGCCCGCTACGTAGTCGAGCGCCTCGGCGGCGGTGACGTGGTGGGCGCGGCGGCCGATGACGACGGCGAGCTCGCCCTCGTAGTCGAGCTTGGACTGCCCGAACGGCGGGATGTGCACGTCGTCGTAGGGGCCGGTGAGCGCGTCTGGGAACTTGATAAACAGCGTGGGGACGTCGGGGAACTCGCGACCCATCTCCCGGATATGCTTGGCATAGTTGAGGCCGACGCAGATGATCTTGCCCGGGTGCGGAATAACGGGTGCCAGGTCCTCGGGCGCGAAGGCGACGGGCTCGCCGGACAGCGCGGCCGCCTTGCGCCAGTCCTCGGTGCGCAGGAGCGCGCCCACGTCCTCGTGGTCGAGCTCAATACCGACGTTGTCGCCCTCGACGCGGATGGTCGTCGTGCCGTAAGGGGTGCGCAGCGTAGCAAGTCTCATGGTGGGACAGTGTACTCGTGCCTACGCGGCGCGGAGGAGGGCATCGGCAGCATCAGCGCACACGATGGGGATGTCCTGGGCCTCGCGCTTGGACCACGGCTTGAGCACGAAGCTGGCGGGATCCATGCGGCCCGGTGGGCGGCCGATGCCGATGGACAGGCGCTGGTAATCCTTGGTGCCCAGGGACTTAGTGATGGAGCGCAGGCCGTTGTGGCCGTGGTCCCCGCCGCCCGTACGCAGTCTCACTTGGCCGAAGTCGAGCTCGAGTTCGTCGTGGATGACCACGATGTCCGCGGGGGCCACGCCGAAGTACTGCGCGAGGGCCTTGACTGGCCCGCCGGAGAGGTTCATGAACGAGCGCGGGCGGGCGAGGATCGTCTTGCGCGAGGTGAGCCGCCCGGCGCCGAGCTCCGCGACGAACGTGTTCGTCTTCTTATGGACGCTCAAGCTCGTAGCCATGGGCGTCACGCGGTCGCACAGCTCGTCAATGACGTCGTAGCCGATGTTGTGGCGCGTGCCCGCGTACCGGGCGCCCGGGTTGCCCAGTCCAACAATGAGAAGAGGAGAATCAGTCACGCGTTCCATTCTCGCACGCCCGCGTGGGCGCGGGCGAAGCCACCTGAAAAACGGCGAAACGCCGCGCACCCCATGCGGGGAACGCGGCGAATGAGGCGAGAATTACTCGGACTCGGTGGCTGCGGCATCCTCAGCGGATTCAGCGCCAGCCTCGGCGCCGCCCTCTTCAGCTGCCTCAGCAGCGGCCTCGAGCTCTTCGTCCACCTGCGGGACGGAGACGGAAGCGATGACGGTCTCGGCGTCGGCGACCAGGGTGGTGTTCTCCGGCAGGGTGATGTCGGCGGCGGTGATGACGGAGCCGTCCTCCAGGCCCTCGATGGAGACGACGATTTCTTCCGGAATGTTAAGAACGTCAGCCTCAACCAGGATGACGTCTGCATCCTGGTAGTACTCGGTGCCCGGTGCCGGCTCGCCCTCGACGACGACCGGGACCTCGACCTCAACCTTCTCGCCGCGCTTGATGGCGAGGAGGTCGATGTGGTCGATGTCGAGGGTCAGCACGTTCTGGTCGACGTGCTTGACCATGCTCAGGTGCTGCTCGCCGTCGAGCTCGAGCTCGAGAACAGCGTTGACGCCGTGGTTACGAACCAGAGCGGTGATCTCCAGGCGGTCAACAGAGAAGTGGACCGGGTCGGTGCTGTGGCCGTAGACAACGCCCGGGACCTGGCCGGCGACGCGCAGGCGGCGAGCCGGGCCCTTGCCGAATTCGTTGCGGGCTGTAGCCTTGATGACCGGAGTCTCGTTAGACATAAAATTCTCCTTGCAGTTAATCAGTGTGTGGCGAGGCTCAATGATACGGCGCAAGAACGACGAAAGCCTGCCGATGGACGTCTGGGGAGGAGTCATCGCAGGCTTATATGCTTAGAAGTTCACAATCGCGTCGATAACGGCTTACGGTCATGTGACCGCTCGCCCTCGCCGAGACGGATATATCCTAGCAACGCATCGGCCCGGACACCAAATACTCAGCGCTCGTCCGTCTCGTCCTCTGCCTCCTCCGCAGTGGCCTCCGCAGTGGCCGCGGCAGGGTGCTCAAGTTCAATGAACTCGCGGACCTCGCTGTCGTTCACGACGCCCCAGCCTTCATCGTCGACGAGCACGGACTCTTCCTGGCCGTCTTCCGGCTCCGGCTCCTTAGGCGGGCGCGGTTCCTCGCCCTGGGCGACATGGACGGCGCCATACGCCTCGGCGTCGCGCCCGCGAGCGGTGTGTGAGTACTGCGGTGATAAAGATTGCACAACAAAAATCCCCGCTGGGCCGTGAGGACCGACGGGGAAGGGGCGAGATGCGCGCTTAGTGCGTCTCGAACAGCGTGGTGACGGAGCCGTTCTCGAAGATCTCGTTGATGGTGCGTGCCAGTAGCGGGGCGATGGACAGCACCGTGAGGTTGGACCAGCCCTCGGTGGACTGCGGGAGGGTATCGGTCGTGATGACCTCTTCTGCGCCGCACTCGGACAGACGCTCGCGCGCCGGGTCGGAGAAGACGCCGTGCGTACACGCGATGACGACGGATTTGGCGCCCGCTTCCTTGAGGACGCGGACGGCGCCGGCGATGGTGCCGCCGGTATCGATCATGTCGTCGAGGAGGATGCAGTCCTTGCCCTCGACCTCGCCGACGACGCGGTTGGACACGGTCTGGTTGGCGACCTCGGTGGAGCGGGTCTTGTGGACGAAGGCGAGCGGAGCGTCGCCCAGGTCGTGGGCCCACTTCTCGGCAACCTTGACGCGGCCGGCATCCGGGGAGACGACCACGAGGTTATCCGTGGGGTACTTCGACTTGATGTAGTGGACGAGGATGGGCTGCGCATGCATGTGGTCGACCGGGCCGTCGAAGAAGCCCTGGATCTGGTCCGTGTGTAGATCGACGGAGACGATGCGGTCTGCGCCGGCGGCCTGGAGCAGGTCAGCGACGAGGCGGGCGGAAATCGGCTCGCGGCCGCGGTGCTTCTTATCCTGGCGGGCGTAGGGGTAGAACGGCAGGATCGCGGTGATGCGCTTGGCGGAGCCGCGCTTCAGAGCGTCGATCATAATGAGCTGTTCCATGAGCCACTTGTTGAGCGGCTGCGTGTGGGACTGCATGACGAAGCAGTCTGCGCCGCGGACGGATTCCTCAAAGCGGATGAAAATCTCGCCGTTGGCGAAGTCGCGGGCGGTGGTGGGAACCAAGTCGGTCTTGAGCTCGCGAGCGACTGCCTCTGCCAGTTCCGGGTGTGCGCGCCCGGAGAAGAGCTTCATGTTTTTGCTGCTACCAGTTACCTTGCCGGTCATGGCTGGGTGTTGCCTTCCTTGTCAGTTGTGGCGGGGAGTTTCTGCGATTACTTCTCGTCGTCCGTCGGCTCTGCGTCGCGTGCCGCCGCGGCGGCGTCTGCTGCCGCGGTGCCCGGGCGCTTGCGCTCTACCCAACCTTCGATGTTGCGCTGCTTGCCGCCAGAGACGACGAGGGCTCCCGCAGGAACGTCGTCCTTGATTACTGTACCCGCTCCGGAGTAGGCGCCGTCACCGACCGTCACCGGAGCGATGAACATGGTGTCCGAGCCGGTGCGCACGTGGCTGCCGATGGTGGTGTGGTGCTTGTTCACGCCGTCGTAGTTGACGAAGACAGAGGACGCGCCGATATTGGAGTATTCGCCCACGGTGGCATCCCCAATATAGGTCAGGTGCGGGACCTTGGTGCCGCGGCCGATCTGGGCATTCTTGGCCTCGACGAAGCCGCCGAGCTTGCCTTCTTCACCCACGACGGTGCCCGGACGAATGTAGGTGTACGGGCCGATGTTGGCGCCGCGGCCGATGACAGAGTCGAAGCCGTGGACGCGGATGACGTGGGCGTTCGCGCCGACCTGCATATTGGTAAGCGTCGTGTCCGGGCCGACCTCGGCCCCGTCCGCGATGGAAGTCGCACCCCACAGCTGGGTGTTGGGGTGGATGATGACGTCGGAGCCGATGGTGACGTTGACGCCAATCCACGTGGTAGCCGGGTCGACTATGGTGGCGCCACCGCGCATCGCGGCCTCGACGACACGCTCGTTCAACGCGCGGCCCGCGGAGGCGAGCTGGACGCGGTCGTTGACGCCGGCGAGCTCGGCCGGGTCCGGTGCGACGACGGCGCCCACGCGGTGGCCGGCGGCGCGCGCGATGGAGAGCACGTCCGTGATGTAAAGCTCGCCCTGTGCATTGTCAGAGTTGAGCTGACTCAACGCGTCGCGCAAGATGGCGCCGTCGAAAGCGAAGACGCCGGAGTTGACCTCGGTAATAGCGAGCTGCTCCGGGGCGGCGTCCTTCTGCTCCACGATGGCTTGGACCGCGCGATCCGCGCCGCGAACGATGCGGCCGTAACCCGTCGGGTCGTCCAACGACATGGACAGCACCGTCACGGCGTTGGATTCGGCGACGTGCGCCTCGAAGAGGGACTGGATGGTCTCCGGGCGCAGCAGCGGGACGTCGCCGTTAGTGACGATGACGGTGCCGTTAAAGTCCGGCAGTGGGGCCAGGCCCGCGGCAACGGCGTCGCCCGTGCCGTTCTGCTCTTCCTGGACGGCGACGAGGACCTCGCGGTCCAGCTCCGCAGCGATGGCCTCGACGGCCGGGGCGACCTGCTCGCGCTGGTGGCCCACGACGGCGACGAGGTGTGCCGGTTTCAGGCCAGCGGCCGCGTGGAGTGAGTGGCCCAGGAGGCTGCGCCCGCCGATCTCGTGGAGGGTCTTCTGCTTCGCGGATTTCATGCGGGTGCCCGCGCCGGCGGCGAGGACGAGGATGGCGAGATCGGTGGTGTCGGCCAAGGGACTAGCTCCTCAAAAATAATGTCGAGTCAAAAAGTATCTAGGCACACATTCTAAACGTTCCCACGCGAGACGTTGTCGAGACCACGGGCGCGCCAGGCGCCCAGCAGTCCGATGGCGGCCAAAAAGAGCAGCGCCGGGGCCGGTCCCGCGAGCGCGATGACGGCCGAAATTCCACCTATGATGAGCAGGACGACGCCCATCATCGTGTTCGCCGCGCCCACGTACTGCGTGCGCTTATCGCCGCCAGCCATGTCTACGACGTACGTCTTACGCGCCACGCGGATGGCCGTGTGTGCGAGGTTGACTAAGAAGAATCCCAGCGGCATGATCCAGGCGTTGAGGCCCGCCGGAGCCCACCACGCGCAGGCCACCAGTGCGAGCACTACTGCCGATGCCCCCGCCGCCCCCGCGGCCATCACCCGCCGCGAAGACCGGTCCGACCATACGCCGGACAGGCGCCCGCCTAGCAGGTTGGACAGGCCTGAGGCGAGCACGAAGCCAGCGAGCCCGGAGAGCATCGCTTGGCCCGCGTCGCGCGAAAGCACAACGATAAACGACGTGGACAGTGCGGAGACGAGCAGCAGCGCACGGACATTGACGAAGCGCCGGAACTTCTCTTCGCCGCGGTAGAGCTCCCACGTATCCTTCCACCAGGACTTATTGAGGCCCTGGGCCTCCACTTCCTCGTCCGGGATCGGTTCTTCGACGCCGCGGAAAATGCCGCCTGCGATGAGCCACGTCGCCGCGCCCACCGCGAGCAACAGCGCAAGACCCCACCGCGGCACGTCGCCGAGCACCGCGAGCACGACGCCCGTGATGAGCGTCGCCGCGCCGCCGAGCCGGGCCGCGCGGCCGGTGACCTCGCCTCGCGCGCCCTTCGGAATCGTGCGGCCCTGCACGTCCTTGCCCGTGATAGAACACAGTGCGCGGAAGATCGCGAGCCCTGCGAGCGCAAGGACGACGAGGACGCCGAGGAGGGCGGCATCGGCAAGCCACGCGGCGAGCGCGATGACCGCGGCGCAGGCGGCCTGGCCGAGCGAGCCTAAGACCCACAGGCGCGTGCGGCCGGCATGCGTGGTGACCCAGGGCGTGAGCGCGGCCTGCGGGAGCATGGAACCGGACTCGCGCAGCGGCACAAGCAGACCCGTAAAAAAGCCCGGCACGCCCGCCGCATGGAAGAGCCACGGCAGCACCGTCTTGCCGGAGACGAGCTGGTCGCCGACGTTTTGCAGACCATTGGCCCACACGAAGCGGCGTGCGTTGGATTCCTCACTCGTTTTCATATTTTTCAAGGGTAGGCCACACCCCGCTCGAGCGTTTAAAGTAGGACACATGAGTCTCACGCGTCGCCTCTTTGTCCAAGGTTCCGTCTTCCTCGCCGCCGGTGGTGTACTCGCCGCGTGCTCGGACTCGGACGACACCGCAGACAAGAGCCAGACCCCGCCCCGAGGCTATGATTCCGAGCCCCGCCCGCTGCCTATCCCGCCGCTGCTCGAAGGCGAGAAGGACGGCGACACCCGCGTCTTCAAGCTCACAGCGCAGGACGGCCACTCCGAGATTCTGCCCGGCGCGCCGGAGACCCGTACGTGGGGTTTCAACGGCCCGTACCTGGGGCCCACGCTGCGCGCACGCAAGGGGGAGAAGGTCCGCGCGGAGATCACCAATGACCTCATCGAGATGACCACGGTGCACTGGCACGGCATGAAGTTGCCTGCGTATTCGGACGGCGGCCCGCATTCGCCCATCCAGGTCGGAGAGACGTGGAAGCCGACGTGGACCATCGAGCAGCCCGCCGCGACGACGTGGTACCACCCGCACCCGCATATGGCGACGGCAACGCATGCTTACCGTGGCTTGGCCGGTATGTTTATCCTCGACGATGATGTCTCGGACGGCCTCGAGCTGCCGCATGAGTACGGCGTGGACGATATCCCCGTCGTCTTGGTCGATGCGAAGTTCACGGACGGCAACCAGCTCGACCATTCCGTCGACTCGACGCTCGGCCTGCTGGGCACGACGCCGGTGGTCAACGGCATTACGAACGCGAAGTTCGAGGCGACGACGCGCCGGGTGCGCCTGCGCATCCTCAACGCCGCGTCCATGCGTTTCTACACGCTTACCATGCACAACGGCACGCCGCTGCGCGTCATCGCGACGGACGCCGGGCTGCTGCCCGAGCCGCTCACCGTCGACGAGGCCTTCATCGGCCCCGGCCAACGCCTCGAGGTGCTCGTCGACTTGAAGCCGGGGGAGGAGCACATCCTACAGTCCGTCGCGCGCGCCGATAACTTTGGCGTGCCGGACGACGAGTACTCCTCAGACTTCGGCTTCGGCGATAATTTCGACCTTCTCCGCATTATCGGCCCGGCTGCCGATGCCCCCGATGCCCCCGCGTTGCCCGCCGAGCTCGACCCCGCAGCGCTCGAGGTCCCCAGCGAGGAAGGACTTACGGAGCGCGAGTTTGTGCTCAATACCTTCATGATCAACGGCGAGTCCATGGACATGGCGCGCGTCGATGTCGTCATCGACCACGACGAGCCGGAAATCTGGACCGTGACGAATGAAAATGATGACTGGCCGCACAACTTCCACATTCACGACGCGCGCTTCAAGGTGCTCGACGTGGACGTGGCGCAGGCCTCGACGACGGTGACGGTGCGTCCCAAGCCAGAGGCCGGATGGCGCGACACCGTGAATCTGCCGCCAAAGACGACGGTGCGCCTGCTCGTCGAGTTCGGCCACTACCCGGATCCCACGATTCCGTACATGTACCACTGTCACATGCTCCTCCACGAGGACCAAGGCATGATGGGCCAGTTCGTCATCGTGGACAAAGGCGAGAAGCCGGACGTGCGTGTCCAGGCCGCCGCGCTCTACTTCGAGCAGAAGGCGCACTCCAACCACGGCGGCCAGGTCATCGACGCCTCGCGCAGCCCGTATGCGACCCCGACGCAAGGGGCCTAACTCCCGGCGTCGGCCGCCTGTTGAACGACAGGATTGTGATTACACCGTGCCCCGTAACCCCGGCGGCCACGCAGCATGCCTTTATACCTTATTAAGGCACCGCCGCTTCAGGCATGAACTTCTTATTGTATAGAGGAGAAGAGAAGTGCCAAGCAGTTCACCCCCTAGACCGGGACGGCGCCCCAGGGGACGCCACGAAATAACCCACGTCTTCCTGCCCTCACACGGCGTTCGTACGGCGCGCGACGGATCCCCGCACGGACCTCGCGCGCCGTTCGCATGCACCGGGCATGCAAAGCCCCGCGGCGGGGAGTAAGGTAACGCGCGTTCTTTTGTCCCCGCACGATGTGAGGTGTTTCCCACGTCCCCGTCCACTGGTCCCACCGCCGCGTCGGGCGCGCCGAGCCCACGGCTCATCACGCCCACCTTTGTCTTCGCCTGGCTCGTGAACTTCGCACAGTTCATGGTCTTTTACCTGCTCGTGACCATCATGGCGCTCTACGCCGCCACGCAGTTCGCGGCGAGTGAGACCGCTGCCGGCTTCGCCTCGAGTTCCTTTGTCGTCGGCGCGACCGTCGCTCGACTCTTCTCGGGCTACGTCGTCGACACCGTCGGCCGGAAGACCTCGCTGCTTGTCTCGCTCGCGGTCGTTGCCGTGGCCTGTGTCGCCTACTTCCCGGCGCATTCGCTCGCGTTCCTCATCGTCGTGCGTCTTATTCACGGCCTCGGCTACGCGGTGGCCTCGACCGCTGTTATGGCCGTCGCACAGTCCGTCATCCCGGACCACCGCCGCGCCGAGGGAACCGGCTACTTCGCGCTCGGCACGACGCTCGCCACCGCCGTCGGACCCGCGGCCGGCCTCGCGCTGGCGAACTCGCTGGGCTACAACGCGGTCTTTATCTCCGTGCTCAGCCTAACCGTGGTGGCGCTCGCCCTAGCACTGTTCCTCCGTGCCCCGGCCCAGGAACGCCACGCCGCGCGCTTCTCGCTGGCGACCATCGTCCACCCCAAGGTCGCGCCCGTGGGCTTCTTCATGCTGCTCGTCGGCGTCGCGTACGCCGCGATCATCACCTTCATCAATGCGTACTCCGATGCCGCCGGTCTCGCGACCGGCGCCAGCTTCTTCTTCCTTGCCTACGCCGGCGTGAGCCTTGTCATGCGCTTTGTCCTCGGCCGCATCCAGGACCGCCACGGCGACAACGCGGTGGTCTACCCGGCGCTCGTCGTTTTCGTCGCGGGCCTGGCGCTGCTCGCCGCAGCACACACCAACTGGCAGGTCGTCCTCGCCGGCGCCCTCGTGGGCCTGGGCTACGGCTCGCTCATGCCAGCCGCGCAAGCGATCTCCGTGCGTCTTGTCCCGCTCGCCGAGATGGGCGCGGGTATTTCCACGCTCTTTCTTCTGCTCGACGTGGGCATCGGCTTCGGCCCGCTGGCGCTCGGCTCGCTCATCGCTGCGACGGGGTATACGACGATGTACTGGCTCATGGCTGGCCTCGTCGTCGTGGCCGCCGGAGTCTACATCCTCGTCCATGGCCGCACGGCCGCGGCCCAGTCCCGACACCTCGATTTCGAATAATTCGGGTCGGTTTGCAGTAGCGGTGCCCCCGTCGGGTATCCTCTAAGAACGGTTGTTAACGCAGCCGGATTTCCCCATGGTGTAATCGGCAACACTACGGTTTTTGGTACCGTCATTCTAGGTTCGAGTCCTGGTGGGGAAGCACAATCGCAACCCGGTCCTCTCTGTTCCACGCGAGCAGGGAGGACCGGGTTGCGCGCTAGGTCCACCGTCTTGGCCGCCGCCGGTCGTGGCGTCTTCGGCGCCCTGCGACACGGAATACACCGTCCCGCGGCGCAGCACCCAGACCTCGGACTCGGAGGCGACCGTACCGTCCGCGCACTGTGTGATGAGCTCGGCGGACGGCTCTTAGCCACAGGCGGCCGCGGCTACATGGCGCGGCAGCGTCTCATCAAGAGGCTCATGGCTGGTTGTAGGGAAGGGACGGCATCAACCCAGCACGCGGGGCGGACATGAGACGGGAGGGGAAGGGGGCATCGGAAAGCTGCGCGCGAGCTGGGAGACGATAGGGTAGAAGGCATGGTTCGACAAAGGATGACGGGGCGTGAGCGCCGTGAACAGCTCATTGCAGTGGGGCGCGCAGCGTTTGCGGAGTTGGGTTTCGATGGCACGAGCGTGGAGGAAATCGCCGCCCGCGCGACCGTGTCTAAGCCCGTTGTCTACGAATATTTTGGTGGCAAAGAGGGGCTCTACGCTGTCATTATTGACCGCGAGATGCTGGCGCTGGAAAAGCTCGTCACGGATGCGCTGGGCGAGGGCTCGTGGCGCGAGCGCATTGAGCAGGCCGCGCTCGTGCTGCTCACCTACGTCGAAGAGGAGACCGACGGCTTCCTCATCCTCGCGCGCGACTCCAAGCCGGGTACGGACCGCAGCTACGCCACGCTGCTGTCCACCGCGGTGGGGCAGGTGAGCCACATCCTCGCGACGGCCTTCCATCACCGCGGGCTGGACGAGACGCTGGCGAATCTCTACGCGCAGGCGCTCGTTGGTGCTGTGTCTATGACGGCGCTATGGTGGCTGGACGAACGCGAGCCGTCCAAAGAGGTCGTCGCCGCGCATATCGTGAATCTCTGCTGGAATGGGCTCGCGGGCCTGGAGGCCCAGCCTAAGTTGAAAGGACACGCCTAGATGGCAACCCCCATGCTCGCCGGCCTGCTCAAGGTCGCGGCTACGGATCCCAAGCTCAAGGGCATGCTCACGCACGTGGGCGAGGCCTCGCTGCACCTCACCGGCATTGACCAGGTGCGTCCCTGGGCACTGGGCGCGCTGGCGCACCGCGCGCCGGTCCTCGTCGTCACGGCCACGGGCCGTGAGGCGGAAGATCTTACGGCGGAGCTCACCGCTCTTCTGGGGTCTAAGGTGGCGTATTTCCCGGCCTGGGAGACGCTGCCGCACGAGCGCCTCTCGCCGGGCGCGGACATCGTGGGTCGGCGCGCGCAGGTGCTTGACCACCTCGACTCGCTCGACGTCGTCGTGACGGCCGCGCGCGGCTACGCACAGCCTTTGCTGCAGACCGTGGAGGGCCGCGCGCCTCTGCGGCTCGCGGAGTCTGTGGAGGTCGCGTTCGAGTCCGTCGTGGACGGCCTCGAGTTCCGTGCCTACCGTCACGTGGACATGGTGGCCAAGCGCGGCGAGTATGCCACGCGCGGCGGCATCCTGGACATCTTCCCCACGACGCTCGATTACCCGGTGCGCGTGGAGTTCTGGGGCGACGAAATCACGGATATCCGGCAGTTCTCCGTCGCGGACCAGCGCACGATTGCGGAGATCGAGGTCGGCTCCGTGGACGTCTACCCGGCCCGCGAACTGCCTATCACTGACGCTGTGGCCGCCCGCGCCGCGTCGCTCATGGGCACGCATCCGGGCAACGCCGCGTTGGTGGAGCTTTTGTCCAAGGTCTCGGAGAAGATCCCCGCCGAAGGCATGGAGGCTCTTCTGCCCGTGCTTTCCGATGCCCCCATGGTCACCCTTCCGGAATTCTTCCCCGCCGGCACGCACGTCGTGCTCGTGGGGCCGGAGAAGATCCGCACGCGCATCGCGGACCTCGTGGACACGGACGCGGAGTTCCTCGCCGCCGGCTGGGAGGCCGCCGCCATGGGCGCGGATGGGCCGCTCGCGGCGGAGGGCCTAGACACTTCTGCCTCTAGTTACCGCTCTTTTGAGTCCTTGGACATCACGTGTGCCACAGCGTCGCTGCCGCTGTGGACGTTCTCGCCGCCGGGCATGCTCTTCGCGCCAGAAGACGAGACGCTGCCGCTCGACTTCGAGCCAGGCCCCACCCCGCGCGGCGATATCAAGCAGATCGACGCGATGATGGCGGAGCTACTCGCCCACGTGAACGCGGGCGGGCGCGCGGCGTTCATCGCGCCGGCCAAAGGCGCTATCAAGCGCATGGTGGACCGCTTCGCGGAGAAGGGCATTCCCGCCAAGGTCGCCACGCCCGGCTGGGAGCCCACGCCTGGCGAGGTGACGCTTTACCAGGCGCTGTCGCATGCCGGTCTGGTTTTCCCCAAGATCCGCAAGGCCCGCGACGCCGCGGCGCTGCCCCTGGTCGTCATCACCGAGACGGACCTCACCGGTAACCGCGTGGGCGACATCGCGGGTGCCAAGCGCCGTCCTGCCAAGCGCCGCAACCGTGTTGACCCTTTGGCCTTGAAGGCCGGGGATTTTGTGGTGCATGAAACGCACGGCATCGCCAAGTTCGTCAAGATGGCCGAGAGAACCATCCAAGCTGGCGATGAAACGTCCCGCCGTGAGTACATCGTGCTCGAGTACGCACCGAGCAAGCGCGGCCAGCCGGGTGATCAGCTCTGGGTGCCCATGGACTCGCTCGACATGCTGTCCAAGTACACGGGCGGCGAGGCCCCCAAGCTGTCCAAGATGGGCGGCTCGGACTGGAAGAACACGAAGAAGAAGGCGCGCGCCGCCGTGCGCGAAATCGCCGGCGAGCTCGTCGAGCTCTATGCCAAGCGCCAAGCCGCGCCGGGCCACCAGTTTGCGGCCGACTCGCCGTGGCAGGCGGAGATGGAAGATAACTTCCCGTACGTCGAGACCGAGGACCAGATGCTCGCTATCGACGCCGTTAAGCACGATATGGAATCCCCGGTGCCCATGGACCGCGTCGTCGTCGGCGACGTGGGCTACGGCAAGACTGAGGTCGCCGTGCGCGCTGCGTTCAAGGCCGTCCAGGACGGCATGCAGGTCGCGGTCCTCGTGCCGACGACCCTTTTGGCGCAACAGCATGCCGATACCTTCCGCGAGCGCATGGCCGGATTCCCCATCAACATTCAGGTCCTCTCGCGCTTTACCACCGCGAAGGAGTCCAAGGAGATCCTGCGCGGGTTGACGGACGGCTCCGTCGACATCGTCATCGGCACCCACCGTCTGCTTCAGACAGGCGTGCAGTGGAAGAACCTCGGCCTCATCGTCGTCGACGAGGAGCAGCGCTTCGGCGTCGAGCATAAGGAGCACATCAAGGCTCTCAAATCCTCCGTGGACGTGCTCACCATGTCCGCGACCCCGATTCCGCGCACGCTCGAGATGTCCATGGCCGGCATCCGCGAGATGTCTACCATCCTCACCCCGCCGGAGGACCGTCACCCGGTGCTTACCTACGTTGGCGCCTACGAGGACAAGCAGGTCGCCGCGGCCATCCGCCGCGAGCTCCTGCGCGACGGACAGACCTTCTTCATCCACAACAAGGTCTCCGACATCGAGGCCAAAGCCCGCGAGCTGCGCGAGCTCGTCCCCGAGGCGCGCATCGTCGTCGCCCACGGCCAGATGAACGAGGAGCTCCTTGAGAAGACCGTCCAAGGATTCTGGGACCGCGAGTACGACGTGCTCGTCTGCACGACCATCGTGGAGACCGGCCTCGACATCGCGAATGCGAACACCCTCATCGTCGAGAACGCCCATCACATGGGCCTGTCCCAGCTCCATCAGCTGCGCGGGCGCGTGGGCCGCTCCCGCGAGCGCGGCTACGCTTATTTCCTGTATCCCAAGGGCGCGACGCTCACCGAGACCTCCTACGACCGCCTTGCGACCATCGCCCAGAACAACGACTTAGGCGCCGGCATGGCCGTCGCCATGAAGGACCTCGAGATGCGCGGCGCCGGCAACGTCCTCGGCGCGCAGCAGTCCGGCCACATTGCGGGCGTCGGCTTCGATCTCTACGTCCGCCTTGTCGGCGAGGCCGTCGAGACCTTCAAGGCCATGGCCCGCGGCGAGGTCCCCAAGGCCACCGACGAAGGCCCCAAGGAGATCCGCATCGACTTGCCTGTCGATGCCCATATCCCCGAGGCCTACATCAACGCCGAGCGCCTACGCCTCGAGGTGTACCGCAAGCTCGCGGCCTCGAAGAACAACGCGGATCTCCAGCTCATCGTGGAGGAAATGGAAGACCGTTACGGCCCCGTGCCCGAGGAGGTCTCGCGTCTCCTCGCCGTCGCACGCTTGCGCCATCAGGCCCGCCGCGCCGGTGTCTCGGACATCACGGTCCAAGGCACGCGCATCAAGGTCCACCCGGTTGAGCTCGCGGATTCCAAGCAGGTGCGTCTCAAGCGTCTCTTCCCAGGCTCGAATTACCGGGCGGCCGCGAAGGCCATCCAGCTGTCGTTTCCCAAGGCCGGCCGCAACGTGCGCGACCCGCTCCTGCGCGATGTCGAGCTCGTCCAGTGGGTCGCGGACTTCCTGTCGCAGATGTTCGACATCGATCAGGCGGACGTCACCGGCGGCACGACCCCGCGGAAGATGGGCAACGTTATTTCCGTGAGCGAGTAGCGCTTTCTAGAAGTTGCGCAAGAACGACAGCGAGCTCAGCACAACGAGCATCGCCGGGCCCGCAAGCAGCGGGCCAAGTCCGTCCTCGCTGGCCGCAGCGAAGAGGGAATCCATAACGCCATTCTTTCGGTCCGCCGATTAATAGTGGACTTTCAAGCTCACCGATGCCACCGGCACGCTCGCGCCGAAACGCGCGGACCTGCATGTTTATCCCCTCATTACCCCTGTTCGAATACCCCTGTTCGACAAATGTATTTGTCGAACAGTTGCCGGGGTCCTGCCGTGACTTTATCCTCCGTGGCATGACCGTCTCGATCTTCGATGCTCTTGCTCTCGGCGTCGATTCTCTCAAGGAAGCCGCTGGCCTTACCGTGGCTGAGCTCCGCGACCGTGGCTTGACGCTTGCTGATGCGAAGTTCATCTACCCTTTGGCCGCTGTTTATTGGCGCGCTAAGCCTAAAGGCATTGCTGAGGCCCGCAAGGCCGCCCGCGCTGCCGGCCATTCCCTGCGCGTGCTCGCCCGGATTGAGGTGCTTGCCGCGCGTTGCGAGGATCCCAACGCTGCCCGCGTGACTTTGTGTGGCACGGCGGAGACCAAGCTCGATGAGGTCGGCGCGAGGCTTGCCACGCCGAAGACCCGCGTGGAGTCCGCCCGCCATACCTATGGCAAAGACGGCTGGCACCGTTTGGTGATTAACACCCAGGACCCGTGGCTGATGGATATGCT